>NZ_CP063989.1:1294269-1617836 GCF_014595995.2 Actinomyces respiraculi | reverse complement strand
ACTGTGCCCGAACACCCGGCCAGTCCCCAGGCTGCGGCCCCGGCCACGAGAAGGATGCTGAAGCGCTCGAGCACGGTGCCGTGGTCACTCATCGAGAGCATCCACAGGCATGGAGAGGAAAAATGTGGCGAGGAGGATGACGATTCGGGAACGATGACGGTGAAGACGGGACACGGTGTACTCCTTAAATCACACATCGGCCGATCGGTGACACTCGTCATAGTGTGAGATCGGACATAGGTCGAGGGTCCTGTTCGGGATGTCTGGGTCGGGACCGTGACGGTAGTCTGCCCCTACCACCCGAACGGAAGAAGAGGACTCCATGGTTCGCGTCACCATCGTCGGAGGCGGCTACGGCGGAATCACTGTCGCCAAGGCTCTCGACGACGTTGCCGAAGTCACCCTCGTCGAGCAGAAGGACACCTTCGTCAACCACGCCGCCGCCCTGCGCGCCGCCGTGGACCGCGAGTGGGCCGAGAAAATCTTCATGCCCTACGACCGGCTGCTGACCCGCGGCCGCGTCATCCACGGCACCGCCCTCGCCGTCAAGGGCACCACCGTCGAGGTCTCCGGTGGAGTCGGCCCCATTGAGGCCGACCACCTCGTCCTGGCCACCGGCACCGTCTACCCCTTCCCGGCCAAGCACCTGGAGTCCTCCTCCGTGGTCGCCAAGGCCCGCATCGAGCGCATGCACACCAACCTCGAGCAGGCCGGCCGCGTCCTCGTCGTCGGTGGCGGCGACGTCGGCATCGAGCTCGTCGGTGAGATCACCTCCGCCTTCCCCAAGATCGAGGTCACCCTCCTCGAGGCCGCCGAGGACATCCTCGCCACCAAGGACTACAAGCCCGAGCTGCGCCAGGCCATCCGCTTCCAGCTCGAGCAGCGCGGGGTCGAGGTCATCACCGGCGAGACGCTCGCCGCCCTGCCCCCGGTGGACCCGGGCGTGCTCTCGCCCTTCCGCGTGCCCACCACCGGTGGACATCGCCTCGAAGCGGACATGTGGTTCCGCGCCTGGGGCTCGTCCGCCGCCACGGGCTTCCTCGGCGACGACTACGACGACATCCGCCACCACAACGGCACGATCCGCGTCGACAGCCACCTGCGCGTCGTCGACCACCCGGGCGTGTGGGCCGTCGGTGACATCACCGACGTGCGCGAGTCCAAGCGCGCCGACGCCGCCCGCGCCCACGCGAAGGTGGTGGCCGACAACATCCGCTCCCTCATCGCCGGCGGCGAGGCCACCGCCACCTACCAGCCCCGGCCCGAGCTCGTCGTGCTGCCGCTGGGCCCGGACGGCGGCGCCTCCCAGGTCATGCGCGAGGGCGTGCGCGTCGTCGTCGGCCCCGAGGAGACCGCCCGTTTCAAGGGCGAGGACCTGTACCTGGGCTACATCACCCAGCAGCTCGGCATCGAGGAGTGAGCGCCACCGCACGCGACCGAGGCTGAACGCCGTCGGGACTGCGGCCCTGCTGCCCGCGTCCGGATCGCTCATCTGGACGCGGGCAGCACTCGTGCCGGTATTCTGACCGCATGACGAATGACCCGCGGTCCGCGCTCAACCGACTCATCGCCGCCTTCGAGGCGCACCTGGACGCCGCAGCCGCGGGCGACGAGCTCTCGCCCGCGGTCGTCGCCGCGGAGAACAACCTCCAGGACGCCTTCTTCACCTATGACGACGCCCTCTTCACCGCTCACGGCATCGAGCTGCCCTTCGACATCGTCGACTCCGACGACGCCGACGACGACTACGAGACCGGGTCCGATGAGGACGATGACTATGACGACGACTACGACGATGATGAGGACGAGGACGAGGAGGACTATGAGGACGAGGACTGAGCCTCGCCCATCCTGAGCCTGTCCTGAGGGGTCCGCACCGCTGGTGCGGACCCCTCAGCCGTCTATCACCGGGCGGTTGTCACAGGGCGGTGACGTCGTCGAGCGCGTGGCGGATCTGCGCGGGAAGCACCAGGTCCTCGGCCGCCAGCACCCCCTGCAGCTGGGCGGGCGTGCGAGCTCCGACGACGGTCGCGGCGATCCCCGGGGCCTCACGGGCCCAGGCCAGAGCCACCTCCACGGGCTTACGGTCCAGGCCCGCGGCCGCCGTCGCCACGGCCTCGACCACGCCCTCGTGCCCGGGCTGGAGGTAGGGGGCCACGTAGGAGCGCAGGTGCGGCGATGCCCCGCGCGAGTCCGCCGGGACCGTCGCCCGGTACTTGCCGGACAGGACCCCTCGTCCCAGCGGGGCGTAGCCGATCACCCCGAAGCCCAGCGCCTCGGCCGCAGGCAGGACCTCACGCTCGGCACCGCGCGCCAGCAGCGAGTGCTCGACCTCGACCGCCGCCATACCGGGCCCTGTGTGCTCACGCAGCAGGTTGGCCGCGTGCACGCTGGACCAGGCCGGGTGGTTCGACACGCCGACGTAGCGGGCACGGCCAGAGGCGACCGCCAGGCGCAGCGCGTCGACCGTCTCCTCCATCGGGGTGGTGTCGTCCGGCACCTGCACAAGCCACAGGTCGAGGTGGTCGGTGCCCAGGCGGTGCAGGGAGGCGTCGAGCGTGTCCAGAAGGGTGCCGCGCGAGGCGTCCGCGGTCGCGGGCCGCTCCCCGGTGCGCCACGTGCGCACACCCGCCTTCGACACGAGCACGATGTCCTGGCGCTCGACATGCTCACGCAGGAGCGAACCGATGACCTCCTCGCTCAGCCCTCCGCAGTAGGAGGCGGCCGTGTCCAGGAGGGTGCCGCCGGCGTCGAGGAAGACGTCGAGCTGGTCGCGGGCCTCGATCTCGTCCGTGTCGCGCCCCCAGGTCATCGTGCCCAGGCCGACCGACGAGACCCTCAGGCCGGTGCGGCCCAGTCTGCGATGCTCCATGGGCCCACCGTAGGCCAGTGGCCGCGATCCAGAGCCGATCAGGCGGTCGGGCGGCGTGCCGTGAGCAGCTGTGCGATGCCCTCCCCGGGCAGGGGTGGCGTCGTGCCCCCGAAGAGCGGGCAGGAGGACTGGAAGGCGCACCAGTCGCACAGGCGGGAGCGCTGCGGCGCGAACTCGCCGCGTGCGGCACAGTCCTCGACCTCGTCCCAGATGTGCTCCAGGCGCGTCTGCGCCGCATCCAGCTCGCCCAGGTGAGGGTCGTGGGTCAGGGTGCGCCCGTCACGCAGGTAGAGCAGCTGGAGGCGCTGGGGTGCCCGGCCGCGCAGCCGCAGCAGCACGAGCGCGTAGAAGCGCATCTGGAACAGCGCCTCCTGTGCGAAGCGCGGTGCGGGGGAGCGGCCGGTCTTGTAGTCGACCACGCGCATCGCCCCGTTGGAGGCGACGTCGAGGCGGTCGACGAAGCCCCGCAGCAGCAGACCGCCCTCGGTCTCGACCTCGACGAAGAGCTCGCGCTCGGCGGGCTCGAGCCGTGAGGGGTTCTCCATCGTGAAGTAGGAGCGCAGCAGAGTGCGCGCCTCCTCCAGCCACGGCTCGACCTGCTCGGGGGACTCGAAGAGCTCCATGACCACCGGGTGGTGCTCCCGGTGGGCCTGCCACTGCGCGGGCAGCATGTCCAGGGCCGCCTGCGGGCGGCGCTCGGGCGCGGGCAGGTCGTAGAGGCGCTCGAGCACCGCGTGCACGAGCGTGCCCTTGTGCGTGGCCAGCGAGCCGGGCTCGGGCAGGTGGTCGACCGTGCGCAGACGGAACAGGAGCGGGCACTGCAAGAAGTCCTTCGCCCGCGACGGCGACAGGGCGGTGCGCCTGGGGCCGGAGGTCGCGGGCCTGCGGGCACCGGGGCCGGTGGCCCGGGTCGTGTCGCTCGTCGTCTCGTTCGTCGTGCTCACATGACGAACCTATCCTGACGCGCTGACATGTCTCCCCAAGCCGGGCGCGCACGGCCGCACCCTGCGACGCTGTGGAGCCCGGTGCGCTTGTCCCACCCGTGCCACCGTTAGGCTCCCGGTCATGACCCCGACACAGCGACCCGCACGCACCAGCACCCAGGGATGGGTCCTCGGCACGGTCGGTGGCGCCCCCATCGTCGTCGCCCCCACCTCCCTGCTGCTGGGCCTGCTCCTCGCCGGCTCCTGGCTGCCAACGGTCCGCTCCTACCTCGGTGCACTCGGCTGGGTCGCCGTCGTCGGCGTCGTCGTGCTCACCGTCATGGGCGTGGCCGTGAGCATCCTGCTCCACGAGCTCGCCCACGGGCTGACCGGCACCCTTCTGGGCCGCCGCCCGGTCCTGTACCAGCTGCACCTGTGGGGCGGGCGCACGACCTTCGGCCCCGCCACCAACTGGCGGCCCTGGAAAGACATGCTGACCTCCCTCGCGGGGCCGGTGACCAACCTCGTGCTGTGGGCACTGTGCCGCGGGGCTTTCAGCGTCCTCTCCCTCGCCCTGCCCCTGGGGATCTCCTTCACCCTGTGGGCCCTGAGCTGGGTCAACCTCGCCCTGGCCGTCTTCAACGCCCTGCCCGGGCTGCCGCTCGACGGCGGCCACGCCCTGGCCGCGCTGGTGGAGCAGCTGAGTGGCCGCCGTCGTCTGGGTCTTCAGGTCGCCGCCTGGGGAGGGCTCGGCGTCGTCGCCCTCATCGCCTGGTACTGGGTGCTGCGCCCCCTGCTGCTTGTGCACCGCCAGCCCGACGCCTTCGACCTCATGATCGTCGTCCTTGTGGCCTGGCCCATCGCCTCCACCTGCTGGACGGTTCTGGGCCTGGGTGGAAGGAACCGGGCCGCCGCGAGCCTCGACCTGCGAGGCCTCCTCCAGCCCGTGGCCACCGTCGGCGCCACGGCGACCGTGAGCCGGGTGCACGCCGTCCTGTCCGACGGCGCCCGGCTCGTGCTCGTGTCCGACGGCGCACGCCTCCTCGGCACCATTGACGCCGTCGGCCTGGAGGAGCTCGGGCCGCTGGACGAGCACGTCGCCACCGCCGGCCAGGTGTGCACGGCCCTGCCCGCCCGCGCCGTCACCACCCAGGTGGTGGGGGAGCAGGCCGCTGCCGCGCTCCAGGCGGCTCGCAGCGTCTCGCGCTGGCTGCTCGTGGTCGAGAGCGGCTCAGTCCTCGGGGCGGTACCCACCGGGGCCCGGTGAGTGTCCCCGGGGCATGTGGCCCACAGGCGGGTCGGCACCCTCTGATGCGGGCCGTGCGGACGAGCTGATCGTGGCCGTGCCCCTTTCTCGTGGACGGTGCAGCGGGACCCAGAACCCGCTCACTACACTGCGCTGCGATGAGTGACACGCAGCCCGAGCACGTCGACCCCACGACGCCGCCCCCCGCCCACGACCCCGCCCGGGACACGGTCGTCATCCCCACGGCACCCTCGCGCTACGACGAGCACGACCCCTCCGAGCCCAAGCAGTCGGCGCCCAAGCTGCCCCCGCGCATGCTCACCCAGGACGTCCTGGGCCAGGCCGGGCGCCGCGGCCCCCTCCACTACGGCGAGCGCGTCCAGGTCACGGACGTCAAGGGCTCCAAGCACACCTTCCAGCTCGACCCACACGGCTACTTCCAGTCCGGGCGCGGCTCCTTCCACCACCGCGACGTCGTCGGCCTGGACGAGGGCACGGTCCTGACCACCGCCTCCGGCCATGAGCTGCTCCTGCTGCGCCCCCTGCTGGCGGACTACGTCCTGTCCATGCCCCGCGGCGCCCAGGTCGTCTATGCCAAGGACTCCGGCCAGATCATCGCCCTGGGAGACATCTTCCCCGGGGCCCGTGTGCTCGAGGCCGGCGTCGGCTCCGGCGCCTTGACGATGAACCTGCTGTCCGCCATTGGGGAGAGCGGCCACCTGCTGTCCATTGAGCGGCGCACCGACTTCGCCCAGATCGCCGCCTCCAACGTTGACTCCTGGTTCGGTCGCCACCACCCCGCCTGGGAGCTGCGCACCGGTGACTTCGCCGAGGTCACCGCCGCCCGCGTCACCGATGCGAGCGTCGACCGCGTCGTGCTGGACATGCTCGCCCCCTGGGAGAACATCGCCGCCAGCGCCCGTGTGCTCGTGCCCGGTGGGGTGTTCCTCGCCTACGTCGCCACCACGACCCAGCTCTCGCGTACCGTCGAGGCGCTGCGGCACTCCGCGCTGTTCACCGAGCCCGAGTCCTGGGAGTCGATGGTGCGCACCTGGAATGTGGACGGCCTGTCGGTGCGCCCGGACCACACGATGGTCGCTCACACGGGCTTCCTGCTCACTGCCCGCCGCCTGGCCGCCGGCTCCACACCGCTGACCCGTAAGCGCCCGCCCGCCCGCGGCGCCTACGACGAGGGCGGCTACTGGCTGCCCGAGGACGTCAAGGAGCGCACGAGCACGGACCGCAAGGTCCGCCGCGTCCTGCGCGATAGCCTCGCCAAACAGCCCGTGGACGCCACCCCCGTCCTTGGCGGCACCCGTGATGAGGAGGCCGACGGCGATGCCTGAGTCCCAGCACCACCCCACCGGGCCGGACAGCCCCCGGCCCGCCGCCCCGGCCGAGGCGGCCACGGCCCGGCAGCAGCTGGGCCCGCCCCCACCCTCCTTCGCCTCCCACCAGCTGCGCGAGGCCCGCGCCGAGGCCGTGAGCCTGGCCGCCAAGAACGAGCGGCTGGTCGCAGCGCTGCGGTCGGCCCGCGAGCAGATCACCGAGCTGGCCACCCAGCTCGACGCCGTCACCCTGCCGCCCGTCACCCTCGCCCTGCTCACCGGGCTGCCTGCCGCCGGTGCCGCGACCGCCGTGCGCACGCAGGCCCCGACGTCGGCCGACCACGCACACGCCGCCGCCCGCGCCCGCACCGACGCCGCCCCCGCTGCGCTGGAGCGCCCCGCCGAGGTCGAGGTCGTCCTTGGTGGACGCACCATGCGCCTGGGCCTGCACCCCAGCCTCGAGAGCGCCCGCCTCAGCGTCGGCCAGCTCGTCGCCGTCAACGACCAGATGCTCGTCGTCGACGCCCTGCCCGCCCCCGACACCGGTGAGGCCGTCACCCTCGACGAGGTCCTCTTGGGCCCTGGGCGAGTCGGGCCACGTGCCCTCGTCACCACGGGCTCCGGTGCCACCCGCGTCCTCACCCTCGCCGGGCACCTGGACCCCGCCGCCCTCCAGCCGGGGGACACCCTCGCCGCGGACCTCAGGGCGGACGTCGCCACCGAGCACGTCGAGCGCACGAACGTTGAGCAGCTCGTCGTCGCCGAGACCCCGGACGTCTCCTGGGAGGACATCGGGGGCCTGGGTCCCCAGATCGAGGAGATCCGCGACGCCCTCGAGCTGCCCTTCAGCCACCCCGGGCTCTACCGCTCATACGGGCTGCGCGCCCCCAAGGGCGTCCTGCTGTACGGGCCCCCCGGCTGCGGCAAGACCCTCATCGCCAAGGCCGTGGCCACATCCCTGGCCAACAGCGCCGGTGGTGCGACCACGGGCCGCTCGGCCGCCTTCCTCAACATCAAGGGCCCAGAGCTGCTGAGCAAGTTCGTGGGCGAGACCGAGCGGCAGATACGCGCGATCTTCGAGCAGGCCCGCAAGGTCGCCGCCGAGGACCGTCCCGTCGTCATCTTCTTCGACGAGATGGAAGCCCTGTTCCGCACCCGCGGCACGGGCGTGTCCTCCGACGTCGAGACGATGATCGTCCCCCAGGTGCTGGCCGAGATCGACGGCGTGGAGTCCCTGCGCAACGTCGTCATCATCGGCGCCTCGAACCGCGAGGACATGATCGACCCGGCGATCCTGCGCCCGGGTCGCTTGGACGTGAAGATCCGCATCGACCGGCCCGACGCCGACGGCGCCCTCGAGATCATGGCCCGCCACCTGACCGCCGACCTGCCGCTGGATCCCACCGAGCTCGCCGCCCACGACGGCGACGCCCAGGCCACCGCCCAGGACATGCGCCGCGCCGCCGTCGAGGCCCTGTACGCGCGCACGCCGGCCAACGCGGTCCTGGAGATCACCTATGCCTCCGGCGCCACCGCACCCCTGTACCTGGCGGACCTCGCCAGCGGCGCCATGCTCGCCGCCGTCGTCCGACGCGCCAAGACCCAGGCCGTCAAGGACGAGCTCGCGGGCGGCCCCGGCGGCCTGAGCACCGCGGCACTGCTCGAGGCCGTCGCCACCGAGGCCCGCCAGAACGAGGAGATCACCAGCGCCACCAACCCTGAGGGGTGGGCGCGCGTCGTCGGCCACCGCGGTGAGTCCATCCGGGCCGTGCGGCGCCTCGGGCTCGACGCGACCCGCCGGAAGGAGCACCTGTGACGGAGCCCGTCCACCGCCCGGTTGGCCTCGAGACCGAGTACGGGGTCCTGCAACCGGGCAACCCCTACGCCAACGCCGTCGCCATGTCCACCCGGGTCGTCGCCGCCTACGCCGCCCGCTCACGCCCCGGCCTGACCAGCGCCGACGGCGCTCCGGTCGCACCCGTGCGCTGGGACTACGAGGGCGAGGACCCCCTGGCCGACCTGCGCGGCGGCCACCTGACGCGCGCCGGCGCCCACCCCTCAATGCTCACCGACGACCCCACGCGCCCGGCACCCTCCGGCGACGCGGCTGAGGACCTGGATCTGCCGCCCGCCCCCTGGGGGGCGCGGCCCCGCCCCGGCGAGGCAGAGGCGGCCCTGCCGCGGGCCACGACGGCGGTCCTCGCCAACGGTGCGCGCCTGTACGTCGACCACGCCCACCCCGAGTACGCCTCCCCGGAGGTCCTCAGCCCCCTGGATGCCCTGACCTGGGACCGTGCCGGAGAGGTCATCGCCCGGCGCGCCATGACCGCCCTGGCCCAAGACGAGGGCACAGCGGATGAGGAGGTCGTGCTCTACAAGAACAACGTTGACGGCAAGGGCGCCGCCTACGGCTCCCACGAGAGCTACCTCGTGCGCCGAGACCTGCCTGTCGACCTGCTCGTCGCCGCCCTCATCCCCTTCCTCGTCACCCGACCCGTCATTGCCGGCGCCGGACGGGTGGGCATCGGTCAGCGCTCCGAGCGTGCCGGTTTCCAGATCAGCCAGCGGGCCGACTACGTGCAGACCGACATCGGCCTGCAGACCACCTTCAACCGGCCCATCGTCAACACCCGCGACGAGCCCCACGCAGACGCGACCCGCTGGCGCCGCCTGCACGTCATCAACGGCGATGCCAACCGCCTCGACACCCCCATCTACCTCAAGGTCGCCACCACGAACCTCCTGCTGTGGTACCTCGAGCGCGCCCGCGGCGAGGACCTCGGCACACTCACGGGCCTGGCCGAGCTCGCGCTCGTGCGAGACCCCGTCGAGGAGCACTGGGCCATGTCGCACGACACGAGCCTTAGCCACGAGCTCGTCACCGCCTCCGGGCCCCTGACCGCCCTCGTGATCCAGCGCCGCTACCTCGACCTCGTGCGCACCGCCCTGGAGGAGGACGCGCAGGCAGGAGCCGTCACCGGACCGGACACCCGCGCGGCCCTGGCCCTGTGGGACGAGGTGCTCGGCGGTCTCGAGACCTACGCGGCGGCCCTGGGCACACCCCATGAGGCGGCTGCGACCGCCGTCGTGGCCCGCGACGTCGAGTGGGTCGCCAAGAAGCAGCTGTGCGAGGCCCTGCGTGCGCGCACCGCCACCGGCTGGCAGGACGAGCGCCTGGCGGCCCTCGACATCCAGTGGGCGGACCTGCGCGCAGGCAAGGGCATCGCGGAGAAACTCATCGCCGCCGGGCGCACCCGGCGCCTGGTGACCGACGCCGAGGTCGAGCGCGCCGCCGACACCCCGCCCAGTGGCACGCGGGCCGCCGTGCGCGGCCGGGCCGTAGCGGGCGCGGCCGAGGTTGTCGCCGCCTCCTGGACGAGCCTCGTGCTTGACGTGCCTGGAAGCCCGAGCCTCATGCGCCTGGCGCTGCCCGACGTCGCCTGCGACGAGGCCCGGGCCCAGGCGCTGCTCGAGGAGCTGCGCACCGCCGCACATCCCGACGCAGAGCGACCCGCAGGCGGCCCGATTGGGCCCAGCACCACCACCGGAGGAAGACTGACCCCATGAGCCTCAACGAGCAGATCCAGCCCACCGGCGGCCCCGCCGAGGACGCGACCGACCTGGGCCCCACCACCGGCGGCCAGGTCCAGGTCACCGGCGTCGACGACATCCTTGACGAGATCGACGCCGTCCTGGAGACCAATGCTGCCGCCTTCGTCCAGGGCTTCGTGCAGAAGGGCGGCGAGTGAGGTGACGGCCCCGGCGCGGCGCGTCATCGGCATCGAGACGGAGTACGGCATCACCTGTGCCTCCACCGCCGGGTCCGTGCCGCCGCTCGACGCGGACCACGCCGCCCGCGAGCTCTTCGCTCCCGTCGTCGCCCGGGGCCGCTCCTCCAACGTCTTCACCCGCGCTGGGGCCCGCCTGTACCTCGACGTCGGCTCGCACCCCGAGTACGCCACCGCCGAGTGCGACCGCCTTGAGGACCTGCTCGCCCAGGACCGTGCTGGTGAGATTCGCATGGCGCGCCTGGCCCAGCAGGCCAATGACCGGCTGGCCGAGCAAGGCGTGCCCGGCCGCATCCACCTGCTCAAGAACAACCTCGACGCCGAGGGCAGCGGTTTCGGCTGTCACGAGAACTATCTCGTGCGTCGGCGCGGCGACTTCTGGAATGACGCGCGCACCCTTGTGTCCCACCTCGTCACCCGGCAGGTGCTCGTCGGCGCCGGGCATGTGATGGACGCGCCGGACGGCTCCGGCGCGCGCTACGTCTTCTCCCAGCGCGCCGACCAGATGGAGGACGCCGTCTCCTCCGCCACCACTCGTTCACGCCCCCTCATCAACACCCGCGACGAGCCCCACGCCGACGCCGAACGCTATCGGCGCATGCACGTCATCGTCGGGGACTCCAACATCGCCCAGGGCTCCACCCTGCTCAAGACCGGGCAGATGGACCTGCTGCTGTCCTACCTGGAGGAGGGGGGCTCGCTCGCGGACCTGCGCCTGGCCCAGCCCATGCGCGCGATCCGCGAGACCTGCCACGACCTGAGCGGCACCGTGGTCCTCGAGCTCGCGGACGGGCGCACCATCACCCCCCTCGACCTGCAGGAGGAGCACCTGGCGCGCGTGAGCCGGCACGCCGACGGCCTCGACCTGACGCCGCTGCACCGCGATGTCCTGGACCTGTGGGAGCGGGGCCTGACCGCTGTGCGCCACCAACGCCCCCGGGACGTGGTCACCGAGCTGGACTGGGCCGCCAAGCACCAGCTGCTCACCCGCTACGCCGAACGTGCCGGTACGGGGCTTGACGACCCGCGCGTGGCCCGCCTGGCGCTGGCCTACCACGACGTGTCTGCCACCGACGGGCTGCGTGGCCGTCTGGAGTCCGCGGGCCTGCTGCGCCGCTGGGTGTCCGAGGCTGACTGCGAGGCCGCGACGCGAATCCCGCCGGCCACCACCCGGGCCCATCTGCGCGGTAGCGCTATCGGCCGGGCCGAGGACCTGCGTCTCGACCTGAGCGCCGACTGGGTCAATCTCAAGCTGGACGACGGGCGCACGGCCCCGGTTGCTCTGCGCGACCCCTTCGCGGTCGTCGACGCCCGGGTCGATGCCCTGCTGGAGACGATGGACGCCCTGGCCGCCGCTCGTGACGGGCGGGTGCCCGCTGGAGTCTGAGGGACGTCTCAGGCAGTGACGGTGGACGTCTGACATACTCGGTGGTCTCATGAGTGACGACGCGACGAATCCGGGCACGGCCGTGTCCCGCGACGCCCTGCTGCCCGACGGCAGACCCATGACCCGCAAGCGTCTGCGCGAGCTCGAGCGTGCCCGCCAGGCGGAGCTGGAGAGGGCCCGTGCGGTGGAGGCCGAGCGTGCCCGCCAGGCGGAGCTGGAGAGGGCCCGTGCGGTGGAGGCCGAGCGTGCCCGCCAGGCGGAGCTGGAGAGGGCCCGTGCGGTGGAGGCCGAGCGTGCCCGCCAGGCCGAGCAGGAGCCGGCGCCCCGGTCCACTCCCGCGCAGACCGAACCCCCCGCCGTCACCGGCGCACAACGCGCCATCGGCGCCACTCTTGGCCGCCCCCGCCCACGCGGCAAGGCCGCCGTCGCACTCGCCGTTCTCGCAGCCCTCGCTGTCGTCCTCGTGCCCCTTGGCCTGGCCAACCGCGGCGGTGGGCTCTCCAACGACTCCGCCGTCGGCACCTTCGGCTCGAACACGCCGTCACTGCCCACCGTCGACGCGGACGCCCCCATCGGCGACGTGCTCGAGGTCGCCGGGCGCCTCGGCTCGACTCCCGTCGTCTCCGTGCTGGCATCGGCCCCACCCCCCGCCGGCATCCTCACCGACGTCCTCCTCGAAGGCGACGGCCGCACCGTCAACAGCGGGGACGCGGTCCTGCTGTCCGTCTCGGTCTTCAACGGCACCGACGTCACCAACACCACCGGAACCGCCGTCGGCACCCGGCTCTACCGGGGCCTCCTCGACGCCTCCCAGCTGGGGCGGGTGCTCGCCGAGGCGGTCGAGGGCGCCACCGAAGGCACCCGCCTCGTGCTGCGCGCCCCCGCCGAGGCGGCGGACGGCGGCCCCTGCACCGAGATCACCGTCGTCGACGTCCTGCGCACGAGTGCCAACGGAACCACCCGCGAGGTGCCCGACGGCACACCGCTCGCCGTCCTCAACGCGGACGGCACCATGACGGTCTCCCTCAACGGGCTACCGGCCCCCACCCGTCCGAGAGCCACCGTGCTCATCGAGGGCGACGGGCCGCAGGTGTCCTCCACGGACACCGTCATCGCCCGCTACCAGACGGTCTCGTGGGCCGACGCCGCAGCGCGCACGGACAGCTATGGCTGGGACGTCGTGCCGGGCATCATCCGGATGACGGACACCCTTACGGGCATCTCCTCACTGCTTGTCGACGTCACGGTTGGCTCGCGCGTCATCCTGTCACTGCCGACGGACCAGGCCCGCGGTGAGGAGCCGGTCGCCGTCGTCATCGACGTCCTCGCCGTCGTCTCTGAGGACGCGCTCACCAACGTCAGTGCCGAGCCCAGCCCCACCGCCAGCCCTGAGGTCGTGCGCGTGACCCCCTCGGCCACCGCCTCCCCAGACAGCACCGGCTCCTAAGACAACTCACCGGTCTGGGAGGCAGGACCCTGGCCGTGGCGCACGAGCACCTGCGGCCACCACGCCGGGGTCTGCTCCCAGGCCAGGCGCACACGCTCCTCCTGCGCCTGCCAGGCCTCAATGTCCCACGTGTAGCTGTCACGCGCGGCAATACGCGTGTATCGCAGCTCCTGCGGCGCCTCGACAAGCACCCTTACGACGGTGAGCGGCGCCAGATCCTGGGCGGCTGCCGCCAGCGCACCGCAGCCCTCCACCACCAGCACCCCGTCGGCGAGTGCCGGCAGGCGCAGCTCGTCACCAGGGGCCATGCGCTCCCAGTCCCAGGTGGGTGCCCGCCCCTCGCCGCCGCGAGCCAGGGCCGCCAGCAGCTCGGCGGTACGCGTGACGCCTTCCGCCAGCGTCTGCCAGCCCGGCACGAGCAGGTCCGTCGGCAGCAGGTACGTCTCACGCCCCTGGTGCGCCAGGAGCTGGCGCACACGACCCGCCAGGTCCGTCTTGCCCGAGCCCGTCGTGCCGTCGATGACGACGAGCGTGCCCGCGCCCGAGCGCCCGACCCGGGAGACGACGGCGTCGGGTGCCCCGGCCGGGCCCGTGAGGAGAACACCGGGACGGCCGGTCAGCAGGTCCGAGCGCCAGCCGCCGGGGGAGTGGACGGTGTGGGAGGTGTCGGCGGGGGAGGGTGTGCTGGACACGTCGGCAGGCTACCGTCGCCACCGCGCTACCCTGGCCGCGAGCCGACGGCGCGCCCGGGCGCCGGCACAACGACAGGAGCCTTCATGAGCGTGGCCGTGCGCGTCATCCCCTGCCTCGACGTCAAGGATGGCCGCGTCGTCAAGGGCGTCAACTTTCAGGGGCTGAGGGACGCCGGTGACCCCGTCGAGCTCGCCCGCCGCTACGACGAGCAGGGTGCCGACGAGATCACCTTCCTGGATGTCTCCGCCTCCTCCGAGGGCCGGGCGACGATGCTCGACGTCGTCTCCGCCACCGCGGAGCAGGTCTTCGTGCCACTGACCGTCGGCGGGGGAGTGCGCAGTGTCGACGACGTCGCCACCCTCCTGGCGGCCGGAGCCGACAAGGTCGGGATCAACACCGCCGCCATCGCCCGGCCCGAGCTGCTGACCGAGGTCTCACGGCGCTTCGGTGCCCAGGTCATCGTCCTGAGCGTTGACGCCCGCCGCTGCCCCGAGGGTGTGAGCACCCCCTCGGGCTATGAGGTCACCACCCACGGCGGCCGACGCTCCACCGGCATCGATGCCGTCGAGTGGACGGTGCGCGCCTGCGAGCTGGGGGCGGGGGAGATCCTGCTCAACTCCATGGACGCCGACGGCGTCACCGGCGGATTCGACCTGCAGATGCTCGATGACGTGCGCCGCCGGGTGAGCGTGCCCCTCATTGCCTCCGGCGGCGCCGGGTGCCCCGAGGACTTCGCCGCGGCCGCGGACCACGGCGCCGACGCCGTCCTGGCCGCCAGCGTCTTCCACTACGGCACGATGACCATCGGTCAGGCCAAGGAGGCGCTGAGCTCGGCCGGGCACCCGGTGCGTGCTCGGACCCGTTGCGATGGGTAGTACTCCACAGTGACATCCACTGGCTCTGGGAGGGTGCTGGCATATAGTTGCCGGGCCCGGTCCAGAGGGGTCCCCGCACGCCTGGCCTCATCGCCGAGAGACCGGGTACCTTATCCTGCGCGCCTCGCCGGCGACACCGACTTCTCAGCAGAAAGGCTACGATGAGTACCTACGACCCCGGCCAGTACCCGACCGGACAGCCGACTCCCCAGTACCCGCAGGGGCAGGGAGCCCCGACCGGACAGCCGATGGGCTACGTCGGCCAGCAGTCCACCGAGAAGAACAACCTGGGTGCCTGGGCGCTGGGCCTCGGCATCGCCGCGCTGGCCTGCTGTGGCCTCTTCACCGGCATCCCGGCGATCATCCTCGGCATCATGGGGGTGCAGGCGGCCAACCAGGGACGCGCCAGCAACAAGGGGCTGGCCATCGCCGGTATCGTCCTGGGAGTCCTGTCCATCATCTGGACGTTCGTGGTCTTCAACCTGGGCCTGTATGACCAGTTCCTGCAGTAGGGCTGAGCCCGACGCCAGGGCGGAGGGCCGCCGTCGTGTCCTGACGGGAACGGCGGTGGCCGTCTCCTTCCTCCCGGGAGCCGCGATCGTCGCAGCGGGTCTGCTGCGCGCACCGGGCACGGGGGTGGACCTGTGCCCGGTTCACCGTCTCACCGGCTTCTGGTGCCCCCTGTGCGGGGGGACTCGAGCGACGAGGGCCCTGCTGCACGGCGACCTGCTCACGGCCGTGGGATACAACCCTGTCGCGCCGGTCGTCCTCGCGCTGGCTGCGGCGGTCGCCGTGCGTTGGGTCCTGAGCCGTCGCGCGGGCCGCGAGCGTCCGATCCTCACCGGCAGGGAGATGGTGGCCCTGTTCTGCCTCGCCGGCGCCTTCGGCGTGGCGCGCAACCTTCCGGGCATGTGGGTCTACCTCGGCCCGCTGCTGGGCCCCGCCGGCTGAGACTCGGCCACGGCGACGGGCATGAGAGGATCATGTCGTGACCACGGCCCCGCCCTCACCGGGTTTCCCGCCCCTGCCCGACGCCCTGAGCGCACGCCTCAAACGGGACGAGCACGGTCTTGTCGCCGCGATCATCCAGCAGTACGACACCCGTGAGGTCCTCATGCTCGGCTGGATGGACGACGAGGCGCTGCGGCGCACCCTCACCGAGGGGCGCGTGACCTTCTGGTCGCGCTCGCGCCAGGAGTACTGGCGCAAGGGAGACACCTCCGGCCACCGCCAGTACGTGAGGTCGGTGAGTCTGGACTGTGACGGCGACGCCCTGCTGGTCGAGGTCGACCAGGTTGGGGCCGCCTGCCACACGGGAGCACGCACCTGCTTCCTCACCGGAGGGGACCTCGGCGCCGCCGTCGGCACCCGCCCCTGAGCGTCCCGACGAGGGGAGGATTTGCCAGGCCGCGGCGCCACCGAGGACGATGGGGGTGCAGGACGTCGCCGTCTGTCGAGGAGGTGCACCGTGATCGACTTGCCCGAGCTGGCCGCCGCGGCCCGCGCCGCCGTCGCCGAGCGCGAGCAGCGCGTGAGCCTTGACGCCCTGCGTGAGGCGGTCCGCCAGGCCCCCAGCAGCGTCGACGCCGTCAGTGCCCTGCGCTCGCACGGGCGCGCCGTCTCCGTCATCGCGGAGGTCAAGCGCGCCACCGCCACCTTCGCCGACCTCAGCGGCGTCGGCGACGTCGCCGTGCTCGCACGCTTCTACGAGGCCGGGGGCGCGGCCTGCGTCTCCGTGGTCACCGAGCCCACCCACGCCCGCGGCAACCTTGCGGACCTCGACGTCGTGCGTCGGGCCGTGGACGTGCCCGTCATGGTCAACGACGTCGTCGTCACCCCCTACCAGGTGCACGAGGCGCGTGCCCACGGCGCCGACCTGCTCATGCTGGACGCCCGCCTGGAGACGATCGTTCTGGAGTCGCTCATCGAGCGCACGCACTCCCTGGGCATGCTCGCCGTCGTCGAGGCGCACTCACGCCGCGAAGCCCTGACCGCTGTCGAGGCCGGGGCCCGCGCGATCTTCGTCGACGCCCGCGACCCCGTCTCCCAGCACGTGTACCACTCGCGTTTCGAGCAGGTCGCCGAGCTGCTGCCCTCCTCCGTCATCCGCATCACCGGTGGTGGGGTTGCCAGCGCGCGTGACGTCATGACCTACGCTCGGGCGGGAGCTGACGTTGTGCTCGTTGGTGAGGCGCTCATCCGCTCGGGCGACCCTCAGCAGTTTGTCGCCGAGCTCGTTGCTGCCGGCTCCCACCCCTCCCTGCTTCACGCTGTTCACCGAGAGGCCATGTGAGTGCACCCCCTTGATGCCGCCGTCGCCGTCCTGACGACCTCAATCCCCAGCCCATCACAGAGCGTGTGGCACCTGGGTCCCTTCCCGTTGCGTGCCTACGCCGTGTGCATGCTCACCGGCATCTTCGTTGCCGCCTGGTGGACCCACCGGCGCTACCGGGCCCGTGGCGGGGACGAGGACACCACCTACGACATTGCGCTGCTGGCCGTGCCCCTGGGCATCATTGGGGCACGGGTCTACCACGTGCTGTCCTCACCGGACGCGTACTTCGGGGCCAATGGGGACCTGTCCCTCATCCCGCAGATCTGGCGCGGCGGACTGGGCGTGTGGGGGGCGATCCCCGCGGGCATTGCCGCCGGCGCCTGGCTGCTGCACCGACGTGGTCTGCGTTTGGGGCCCTTCGCGGACTCCGTCGCCCCCGCCTTCCTCGTCGCCCAGGCCATCGGCCGGCTCGGCAACTGGTTCAACCAGGAGCTGTTCGGGGCGCCGACGACGTTGCCCTGGGGGCTGGAGATCGACGACGCCCACCTGCCCGCCGGCTTCGCCTCCGGCACGCTGTTCCACCCGACCTTCCTGTACGAGGCCCTGTGGAACCTCGCGGGCGCCGTCTTCCTGGTGTGGCTCGAGAAGCGGCTGCGCACGCGCGACGGCGCCGTCGGTGGGCGGCTCATCTGGGCGTACGTCATGGTCTATGCCTTGGGGCGCGTGTGGATCGAGTACCTGCGCATCGACGAGGCCAAGCACGTGCTCGGGCTGCGCCTGAACGTGTGGACCTCGATCGTCGTGGGGATCATCGGGCTGGTCGGCTACATCGTCGCCTCCCGTCGCACACCCAGTGACGTCATCGCCCGGCGGGACGGGCCGCAGACGGCGGTCGCCAAGGACATCACAGAAGACGGCACGGAGGACATCACTGACGACGTCACGGGCGTCGCAACGGACATTGAGGCCGACGTCGACACGGAGGAACATCCGTCCGCGCGACGAAGGTCCCGCCGCCACGGTGCTGTGGACAGCGCTTAGGTTCTGGCTGTCCGGTCCCGTAGGCTGAGACCATGCGTAGAGCCAAGATCGTGTGCACCCTCGGCCCCGCCACCGACTCCCCAGAGCAGGTTCAGGCGCTGGTCGACGCGGGCATGAACGTCTGCCGTATCAACCGTTCCCACGGCCGTGCGGAGGACCAGGAGGTCCTCATCGCACGTGTGCGCGACGCCGCTGAGGCCTCCGGCCGGTCGATCGCCATCCTCGTCGACCTCCAGGGCCCCAAGATCCGTCTGGGCAAGTTCGTCAACGACCAGAAGGTCATGCTCAACAAGGGCGACGAGTTCACCATCACCGTCGAGGACGTCCTCGGCACGGTCAAGCGCTGCTCCACCACCTTCAAGGGCCTGCCGGGCGACTGCCGCCCCGGCGACCGGCTCCTCATCGACGACGGCAACGTCGCCGTGCGCGTCACCGCCGTCACAGACACCGACGTCGTCACCCGCGTCGAGGTCCCCGGCTACGTGTCGAACAACAAGGGCATCAACCTGCCCGGCGTCGCCGTCTCCGTCCCGGCCCTGAGCGAGAAGGACCGCGAGGACCTGCGCTGGGCCCTGACAATCGGTGCCGACCTTATCGCCCTGTCCTTCGTGCGCGACGCCAACGACATCGCGGACGTTCACGAGATCATGGACGAGGTCGGGGTGCGCATCCCCGTCATCGCCAAGATCGAGAAGCCGCAGGCCGTCGACAACCTCTTCGACATCGTCTCCGCCTTCGACGGCATCATGGTGGCCCGCGGCGACCTCGGCGTCGAGATGCCCCTTGAGGCCGTGCCGCTCGTCCAGAAGCGCGCCATCGAGCTCGCCCGCCGCCAGGCCAAGCCGGTCATCGTCGCCACCCAGGTGCTGGAGTCGATGATCCAGAACCCGCGCCCCACGCGCGCCGAGGCCTCCGACTGCGCCAACGCGATCCTCGACGGCGCCGACGCCGTCATGCTCTCCGGTGAGACGAGCGTGGGCGCCTACCCGATCGAGGCCGTGCGCACCATGGCCCGCATCATCGAGAACGTCGAGGAGAACGGCGGCGAGCGGATCGCCGGCCTCGGCTCCTACCCGCAGACCCGCGGCGGTGCGCTCACCCGCGCGGCCGCGGAGATGGGCGAGCAGCTCGACGCGACCTACCTCGTGACCTTCACGCAGTCCGGCGACACGGCCCGGCGCCTGTCCCGCCTGCGCTCTCCCATCCCGCTGCTGGCCTTCACCCCGCTGACCACGACCCGCAACCAGCTCTCCGTGTCCTGGGGCGTGGCCACCTACGAGACGCCCGAGGTGCGCCACACCGACGAGATGGTCGCGCAGGTCGATGAGGTCCTGCAGGAGAAGGCGCTCGCGCAGCCGGGCGACCAGATCATCATCGTCGCGGGCATGCCGCCGGGCACCCCCGGCTCGACGAACTCCATCCGCATCCACACCGTGGGCGAGACCGGCGACTACCGCCTCTGAGCCGCCCAGACGGAGCCCCGTGCCGAGGCAAGACCTCAGCACGGGGCTCTTGCTGTCCCGTGCGGGCGAAAGCGTGCCCCCGGTGGGATTCGAACCCACAACCCTCCGATTTTGAGTCGGATGCCTCTGCCAGTTGGGCTACGGGGGCCTGTCGTGCGTGGCTGAGCATACTAAGGTTGCCCCGTGAGCAACGAGTCCATGAGTACCCCCGCGTCCACCACCAGCCGCCGAGTCGTCGTCGCTGAGGACGAGACCCTCATCCGCCTGGACATCGTCGAGACCCTCACCGAGGCCGGCTACGAGGTCGTCGGAGAGGCCAGCGACGGTGAGGAGGCTGTGCGTCTCGTCGACGAGCTCGAGCCCGACCTGTGCGTCATGGACGTCAAGATGCCCGTCATGGACGGCATCACCGCGGCCGAGAGGATCCTCGACAAGCACTCCGTCGCCGTCGTCATGCTCACCGCTTTCTCACAGACCGACCTTGTGGAGCGCGCCAGCGCCGCGGGCGCCATGGCCTACGTCGTCAAGCCCTTCACCCCGGCAGACCTCATCCCCGCGGTGGAGATCGCCGCCTCCCGCCACGAGGAGCTGCAGTCCCTGGAGAACGAGATCGCGGACCTGCAGGAGCGCTTCGAGACCCGCAAGCGCGTGGACCGCGCCAAGGGCCTGCTCATGGAGAAGACGGGGCAGACCGAGCCCGAGGCCTTCCGCTGGCTGCAGAAGACCTCGATGAACCGCCGTCTGACCATGCGTGAGGTCGCGGATGCCGTCATCGAGCAGGTCGGCGGCGGTAAGGAGTGACGCCCAGGGGCGCCCCTCCCGAGCCGGAAGGCGCCTCAGCCCGCCTCGATGTAGAGGCAGCGCAGCGTCCCGCGGGCGACGGCGCGCCCCTCGTCGTCATTGACCGTCACCTCGTGCACCGCCGTACGGCGCCCCAGGTGCACCGGCACCGCCACAGCCGTCACATGCCCCGACCGCACCGGCCGCAGGTGCGAGACATGCAGCTCGGCCCCCGCGGGCACCATGCCCTGCGGCGCAGCCTGCCGGGCCGCCACGGAGGCGGCCGTCTCAACGAGCGCCGCGCTGGCCCCACCGTGCAGGACCCCCGCCACCTGCGTGGCCCCAAGCACCGGCATCCGTACGACAACCCGCTCAGGCCCGCGCTCGACCACCTCCATCGCGAGCGTCGTCATGAGCGTGCCCTGCTCCCAGGCCTCCAGGCCCGCCCGTAAAGCGCTGGGCGCCGAGACAGCCGAGCCGGCAGGCCGCGTGGCGGGGAAGGGACGCGTGCCGTGCACCGGGAACGCCACCGGGGCCTCGACGTCGGCCGGCGACATGGTGGGGGAGGGGGCAGCAGGCAGGACGTCCTCATTGCTCATGCCCGTAGGCTGACACGGTGAGCACCACGAAGACCACCCCGACCGCCGACACGACCCGCACCGAGCCCCGCGGCCGGCTCCTGCTCATCGACGGCCACTCGATGGCCTTCCGCGCCTACTACGCCCTGCCAGTGGACTCCTTCACCACCTCCACCGGCCAAGCCACCAACGCGGTCCACGGCTTCACCTCCATGTTCCTGTCCCTCATGGAGAACGAGGAGCCCACGCACGTCGCCGTCGCCTTCGACCTGGCGGGCGGCACCTTCCGCACCCAGGAGTACAGCGAGTACAAGGCCACCCGTGACGCCGCTCCGGAACCCTTCGTCGGCCAGGTCGAGCTCATTCAGGACGTGCTCAGCGCCATGGGGGTGCGCACTGTCACCGCCCCCGGCTACGAGGCCGACGACATCCTGGCCACGTTGGCCGCGCGCGCCCAGGAGCAGGGGATGGAGGTGCTGGTGTGCTCCGGCGACCGCGACTCCTTCCAGACCGTCACCGACCACTGCACCGTCCTGTACCCGGTCAAGGGCGTCTCCACGCTGCGCCGCATGACGCCCGCGGAGGTCGAGGAGCGCTACGGCGTGCCCCCGCAGCGCTACCCGCACCTGGCCGCCCTCGTGGGCGAGACGAGCGACAACCTTCCGGGCGTTCCCGGAGTGGGCCCCAAGACCGCCGCGAAGTGGATCAACCTCTACGACGGTCTCGACGGCGTCATCGCCCACGCCGAGCAGATCTCCGGCAAGGCCGGGGCGTCCCTGCGCGAGCACCTCGACGACGTCCTGCGCAACCGCAGGCTCAACCGTCTGCTCACGGACCTTGACCTCGGCATCGATCCCGCTGCCGACCTGCCCGCCGGTCGCGCGGACCGCGCCGCCCTGGCCCGCGTCATGGAGTCCCTCGAGTTCCGCACCCTCGCCCAGCGGGCCCAGCGCGTCCTGACCTTCTCGGACGCCGTCGAGCCGGGCGAGGCCGACGACGCCCTCACCGGTCCCACCACCGATGTCCTTGGCCGTGACCTCCAGCCCGGCGACGTCGGCCGCTGGCTGCACCGCCACCTCGGCGACGCCGGGGTGCTGCTCGGCCTCGACGTCGTCGGTACACTGATGCCCGGGCAGGGCGACGCCCGTCTGCTGGCCGTCACCGACGGGCGCCGGGCACTGGCCGTCGATCTGGCCGATCTCAGCGCCGACGACGAGGCCGAGCTGGCAGAGCTGCTGGCGGACCCGGACCACCCCACGGTGGTCGCGGACGCCAAGGGCGTGTGGCATGCCCTGCGCGCCCGGGGCCTCGACCTCGACGGCGTCGTCGCCGACCCCTCGCTCGCCGGCTACCTGTGCCGCCCGGAGCAGCGCACCTACGACGTCGCCTCCCTCGCCCAGCGCTGGCTCGGCGTGGACATCGACGCCCTCGGCAACGGGGAGGAGCCCGCCCAGGGCGAGCAGCAGTCCGCCTTCGACCTCGAGGCGCTGTCCGCCGACGACGCCGCCCCCGCCCAGCTGCTCGCCTGCGCCCGCCGCGCCGGGGTCCTCCTGCCGCTGCAGGCGGCTCTCGATGCGCAGATGACGGCACGCGGCGTCGCGCACCTGTTCACCGACCTGGAGATGCCCGTCGCCGCCCGCCTGGCCCAGATGGAGGACGCGGGCATCGCCGTCGACGACGCGGTCCTCGCCGAGCGCGAGAGCGAGCTCGACTCCCGTGTCACCCGGGCCGCCGAGTCCGCCTACGAGGCGGCCGGGCACGAGGTCAACCTCTCCAGCCCCAAGCAGCTGCAGACCGTCCTGTTCGACGAGCTCACGATGCCGCGCACGCGTCGCACCAAGACGGGCTACACCACGGACGCCGGGGCCCTGGCGGACCTGTACGCCAAGACCGGCCACCCCTTCCTCCAGCACCTGCTCGAGCATCGCGACGCCATCAAGCTGCGCCAGACCGTCGAGGGGCTGCGCAAGGCCGTCCTGCCCGACGGGCGCGTCCACACGACCTTCCAGCAGACCGTCGCGGCCACCGGCCGCCTGTCCTCAACGGACCCCAACCTGCAGAACATCCCCGCCCGCACCGAGGAGGGGATGCGCATCCGCGAGGCCTTCATCGTGGGCGAGGGCTATGAGTGCCTGCTCACCGCGGACTACTCCCAGATCGAGATGCGCATCATGGCCCACCTGTCGGGCGATGAGGCCCTGGTTGAGGCCTTCCGCTCGGGCGAGGACCTGCACCGCTATGTCGCCGCCCTCGTGCACGGCATCGACGTCGAGGACGTCACCGCCCAGCAGCGCAGCCATGTCAAGGCCATGAGTTACGGCCTGGCCTACGGCCTGTCCACCTTCGGCCTGGCCAAGCAGCTGGGTATCGGCAACGCCGAGGCGACGGCGCTGCGCGATGCCTACTTCGACCGCTTCGGCAAGGTCCACGACTACCTCGAGGACGTGGTGGAGCAGGCCCGGCGCGACGGCTACACCGAAACCATGCTTGGTCGGCGCCGCTACCTGCCGGACCTCACGAGCGACAACCGTCAGCGCCGCGAGATGGCCGAGCGGGCGGCCCTCAACGCCCCCATCCAGGGCAGCGCCGCGGATATCGTCAAGAGGGCGATGATCAACGTCGCCGACCGTCTCGAGGCGCTGGGGCTCTCCTCGCGCATCCTGCTGCAGATCCACGACGAGCTCCTGCTTGAGGTGGCCCCGGGGGAGGCGAGTGCCGTCGAGGAGGTCGTGCGCCAGATGATGTCGGGGGCCGCGCACCTGTCCGTGCCGCTGGACGTGTCGGTCGGGATGGGACGCACCTGGCGCGAGGCTGCCCACTAAGACCGGGGCGGCTGGCTGGGCCCGAAGTCCTGACCGCCGGTGTGGTGCCCGCGCTGTGGCGTCGCATGTGATTGATGACATGGCGAAACAAGCGCGTTTGGGCGCTTTCCCCAGGTTCTTCCGCTGGGACGGTCCTGGTAGACTCCTGTAGGTGCGCCCCTGGGCGCCCGTCAGGGCCCCACCGCGCGTCGGTGCCAGTCCGGGCTGGCCCGAAGTGACGGGGGACGCGCGGTACCTGACCACCCGACCCATCTGTCCGTATTCGGAGCAACCACTCAATGACCACCAACACGCCCAGCCCCGCCCCGGTCGCCGTCAACGACATCGGCTCGACCGAGGAGATCCTCGCCGCCGTCGACGAGACCATCAAGTACTTCGACGACGGCGACATCGTCGAGGGCACTGTCGTCAAGGTCGACCACGACGAGGTCCTGCTCGACATCGGCTACAAGACCGAGGGCGTCATCCTCGCTCGTGAGCTGTCCATCAAGCACGACGTCGACCCCGACGAGATCGTCTCCGTCGGCGACGAGATCGAGGCCCTTGTGCTCCAGAAGGAGGACAAGGAGGGGCGCCTGCTTCTGAGCAAGAAGCGCGCCCAGTACGAGCGTGCCTGGGGCACCATCGAGCGCGTCAAGGAGGACGACGGCGTCGTCACCGGTACCGTCATCGAGGTCGTCAAGGGCGGTCTCATCCTCGACATCGGCCTGCGTGGCTTCCTGCCCGCCTCCCTCGTGGAGATGCGCCGCGTGCGCGACCTGCAGCCCTACGTGGGCCGCGAGCTCGAGGCCAAGATCATCGAGCTGGACAAGAACCGCAACAACGTCGTCCTCTCCCGCCGCGCCTACCTCGAGCAGACCCAGTCCGAGGTCCGCACGAACTTCCTCCAGACCCTGCAGAAGGGTCAGGTCCGCACCGGTGTGGTCTCCTCCATCGTCAACTTCGGTGCCTTCGTGGACCTCGGCGGCGTCGACGGCCTCGTCCACGTCTCCGAGCTGTCCTGGAAGCACATCGACCACCCGTCCGAGGTTGTCGAGGTCGGCAACGAGGTCACCGTCGAGGTTCTCGACGTCGACTTCGACCGCGAGCGCGTCTCCCTGTCGCTCAAGGCGACCCAGGAGGACCCGTGGCAGGCCTTCGCCCGCACGCACGCCATCGGCCAGGTCGTCCCGGGCAAGGTCACCAAGCTCGTCCCCTTCGGTGCCTTCGTCCGCGTCGAGGACGGCATCGAGGGCCTGGTCCACATCTCCGAGCTGGCCCAGCGTCACGTCGAGGTGCCCGAGCAGGTCGCCAAGGTCGGTGACGAGGTCTTCGTCAAGGTCATCGACATCGACCTCGAGCGTCGCCGCATCTCGCTGTCCCTCAAGCAGGCCAACGAGGGTGTCGACCCCGCCTCCGAGGACTTCGACCCGTCGCTGTACGGCATGGCCGCCGAGTACGACGAGAACGGCAACTACAAGTACCCCGAGGGCTTCGACCCGGAGACCAACGAGTGGCTCGAGGGCTACGACGCCCAGCGCGAGGCCTGGGAGGCGGAGTACGCCGCCGCCCACGCCCGGTGGGAGGCCCACAAGGCTCAGGTCGCCAAGGCTCTCGAGGAGGACACCGAGACGGGCGACGCCGCGGCCCCGGCCGGTGCCGCCTCGTACTCCTCGACCTCGAACGAGTCCACCGGCACCCTGGCCTCCGACGAGGCGCTGGCCGCTCTGCGCGAGAAGCTGACCGGCAACTGAGCACATTGAGCAGCCGGGTACGCGCGCGTACCCGAAGCTGACAGGACGAACGTCGCCCCGACCACTGCGGTGGTCGGGGCGACGCCGTGCTGGGCCCGTGACGTCCAGGACCTCGTTGGACGTGGGCCGCAGTCCCCGTCGCGCACCCCGCCCCGTGTGCCAGGCTGTGCCAGGAGGGTCGGGCCGACCTTCCGAGCACCCCTTGACGAGAGGCAGACATGACCCGCTGGAGCAGCGTTCCCGAGGCCCTGGCGGCGGCCGGCGACCCCCGCAGCCCCCAGACCGCCACTCGGCTGCTCGAGCTACTCGTCTCCGACGCGCCCGACGAGGAACCCTCAGCTGAGGAGGCCGTTGGAATTGCCGCCGCCGTGGCCGCGGTGGACCGGCGCTGGCTCGTCACCCTCGGCGAGGACCCGGCCCACCCGCTCGGCGTCATTGAGGCGGCCACCGCCGCCTGCCGGGCCTGGCGCATGCTCACCGGTGCCTCACTCCTGCCCCTGCGCTACGCCGCCGTCGAGCTCTGCGGACCGCTCGGCACCCCCGACGAGGCCGTGCCCGCCCTGCGCTCGGCACGTCTGGACACCTTCGGCGCCCCCGATGTCCACGCCACGCTCGCCACCGCCCGTCTCCACGACGACGACACCGGCGCCGTGCGCACCGCGACCGCCGCCTCCGGGCCCCTCGCCCAGGACCCCCTGCTCCTGTCCGGTGTCCTGCTCGCCCACCTCGCCCAGGGCCAGCGCGTCGAGGCCGAGGACGCCCTCATGCGCCTGACACTCTCGGAGGTGCCCGGCGTCGTTGCGGCGCGTGTGCGCGCAGACGTCAGCAGCTACCTGGCCCTGTCCGGTCAGTGGGAGCGGGGCCTTGCGCTCCTGCGGCACGCGACCGCGCCCGAGCCGACGGCGGCCACGCCCTGGTCGGTACTCCAGCAGGCCGTCGGCACCGGCCAGCTGCTCGCCGAGGCGGTGCGCCAGGGCGACAGTGCGCGGGCTCTGGGCGCCGACATCCTCCTGGAGGCGGCCGGGCAGCGGCTCAAGGTCTCCTCCTGGGACACCCTCAGCCACGCCCACGAGGACGTTACCGCCTTCGCCCGGGCCCTGGCCGCCTCCTTCGACATGCGCAACGGCAGCACGGGCGTGGGCACGAGGGTGGGGCGACGGCTGTCCGCCGCGGCGGGCTCGCTTGGGCCCAGGGCCTACGGCACCGTCACCGGCACCGTGGCCGACCGGCGGGTCCTGGCCAACCAGGCGCGTTTGCTGGCCCGCACCCGGGAGGTGCTGGTCACCGCCTCCGGCTACGGCGTGGACAGTGTGCGCGAGCAGGCGATGACGACGGCGGAGGAGGTCAGCCAGTCGCTGGCCCTCGTCATCGACGAGTCCCAGCTCGAGACCATCGTCGAGCTGCGCCTGGCCTTCGCCCGCCTGCTCGTCCTGCTCGGCGCGAGTGAGCGGGCCTGCCGCGAGTGCGAGGACACCACGGAGCTGTGCCTGTCCCAGGGGTGGACGGACCTGGCCCTGGCCTCAACGGTGATCGGCGCGCGCGCCGCGGAGAACTCCGGGGCCACGGCCCGCTCGGAGCACGGCTGGGAGCGGGCGGCCGAGCTCGTCGGGGCCTGGAACGTCTCACGTACCCGCGAGCGCCTGACCGTCCTGGCCGACGCCATCGGAAACGCCGCCACCACGGCACGCACCATGACGCTTATCGCTGAGCACCTGACGCGCCGTCTCACCGACGCCCCGGCTGAGGACGCCTCCGACGCCGCCCACGAGGCACTGTCGCGCGCCCGCGCTCAGCTGGCGCGCACCCCCGAACCGGACGCGGACCTCGTCGCCCGGCTGGAGGCTGTGGCCGCGAGCCTGGCCGGACCGGAGGCGGGCAGCGAGCAGTTGTGAGCCCGGTACACCCACACGGCAGCGGCCTCGTTACCCTCACGACATGAACGGCGCCGACCACGCCCTCACCGCCCTCGTCACCGCCTGCGCTCCCACAGCCGGCGGCCGGGACCTCCTGAGCCTGGTGCCGACACAGATCCCCCTGGCCGGGGCCGGCCCGCTGCGCCTGGAGCGCAAGCTCCTACCCGCTGACCCTGCCGGGGCCGGCGCCCGGGCCGCCGCGCTCATCGAGACCCTGAGCCCCGACGTCGTCGTGCACCTGGCGGTCGGCACCCAGGCCGCCGGACTGTGCCTGGTGGCCACGGCCCGCACCGAGGACGGCACCCGTCTGGAGCCCACGTGGCCGGCGGACCCGCTGGCCGGGCGGCTGCGCGCCCACGGCGCCACCGCTGAGGTCTGCAACAGCACCGACCCGCTGAGCGCCGCGGTCCTGGCAGCCTGCCTCACCGCCTGCCGGGCGCAGGGGCGTGACGAGGCCCTCGCTGGGATGCTGCACCTGCCCGCCGCCGAACCCTCCACCGCTGTGGAGCAGGAGGCCCTGGCACGGCTCCTCGTCGAGCTCATCGACCAGGTCCGTCGACACCGGGCCTGGCGCGAGGGCCACAGCAGGATCCGCGTCCCGCGCCCGGCGCGCCCCCTGCGCGTGGGCCTGACCGGCGGCATCGGCTCCGGCAAGTCCACCGTCGCCCGCCTGCTCGCCCACCACGGCGCCCTCGTCGTCGACGCCGACGCCCTGGCCCGCGAGGCCCTGGCTCCCGGCTCCGCCAGGATCGGGCGGCTGCGTGAGCGCTTCGGCGACGAGGTTCTCACCGCCGACGGGGCCGTCAATCGCCCGGCCCTGGCCGCACGGGTCTTCGAGGACCCGCGGGCACGCGCCGACCTGGAGGCGATCACCCTGCCGTGGATCGCCCAGACCGCCGCCGAGCAGCTTGAGGCCGTCGGCCCCGGTCGCGTGGGCGTCTACGACGTCCCGCTGCTGGCCGAGGCGGGCATGGCGGACCTCTTCGACCTCGTCGTCGTCGTCGAGGCCCCCATGGCCCAACGCCTGGCCAGGCTCGAACAGCGCGGGCTGCCTCCGGAGCAGGCCGAGGCACGAGTGCGTGCCCAAGCCACCGACACCCACCGGCGTGCCCTCGCCGACGTCGTCCTGCTCAACGACGGCACCGAGGAGGCCCTCGCCGACGGCGTCGCCTGGCTCTGGGAGCACCGAGTCCAGCAGGCGCGTGCCGAGGACCCCGAGATCGAGAACTGAGGCACGCGAGCGTAGCCTGCACCCATGCGACCCGTCACCGACTTGCGCCGTACCAACAAGCCCTTCGAGGTCGTCAGCCGGTACACCCCCAGCGGTGACCAGCCCATCGCCATCACCGATCTCACCGAGCGCCTCAACGCCGGTGAGAAGGACGTCGTCCTGCTCGGTGCCACCGGCACGGGCAAGTCCGCCACCACTGCCTGGCTCATCGAGCAGGTCCAGCGCCCCACCCTCATCCTCGAGCCCAACAAGACCCTCGCCGCGCAGATGGCCGCCGAGTTCCGTGAGCTCCTGCCGAACAACGCGGTCGAGTACTTCGTCTCCTACTACGACTACTACCAGCCCGAGGCCTACGTCCCGCAGACGGACACCTTCATTGAGAAGGACTCCTCCATCAACGACGAGGTCGAGCGCCTGCGTCACTCCGCGACGAACTCCCTGCTTACCCGCCGCGACGTCGTCGTGGTGTCCTCGGTGTCCTGCATCTACGGCCTGGGCACGCCCCAGGAGTACGTCGACCGGATGACCCCACTGTCCGTGGGGGAGGAGATCGACCGCGACGAGCTCCTGCGGCGCTTCGTCACCATGCAGTACACGCGCAACGACATCGACTTCACGCGCGGCACCTTCCGCGTGCGTGGCGACACCGTCGAGATCATCCCCATGTATGAGGAACTGGCGATCCGCATCGAGTTCTTCGGCGACGAGATCGAGTCCCTGTCCACCCTGCACCCGGTCACCGGCGATGTCATCGCCAAGACCGACCAGGTCTACGTCTTTCCCGCCTCCCACTACGTCGCCGGCCCCGAGAGGCTCGCCAAGGCCATCGAGGGCATCGAGGTCGAGCTGGCCGAGCGGCTGGCGATCCTTGAGCGCGACGGCAAGCTCCTGGAGGCCCAGCGCCTGCGCATGCGCACCACCTACGACCTTGAGATGCTCCAGCAGATCGGCAGCTGCAGCGGCGTCGAGAACTACTCCATGCACATGGACGGGCGCAGCCCCGGCACGCCCCCCAACACGCTCCTGGACTACTTCCCCGAGGACTTCCTCCTCGTCATCGACGAGTCGCACGTGACCGTCCCGCAGGTGGGCGCCATGTACGAGGGCGACGCCTCGCGCAAGCGCGTCCTCGTCGAGCACGGCTTCCGTCTGCCCTCCGCCCTGGACAACCGGCCGCTGACCTTCGCCGAGTTCGAGGACCGGGTCGGCCAGACCGTCTACCTGTCCGCCACGCCCGGCACCTATGAGATGGAGCGTTCCGACGGCGTCGTCGAACAGATCATCCGACCCACGGGTCTGGTGGACCCCAAGGTCGTCGTCAAGCCCACCGAGGGGCAGATCGACGACCTCTTCGAGGAGATCCGCTCGCGCACCGACAAGGACGAGCGCGTCCTGGTCACCACCCTGACCAAGCGCATGGCGGAGGACCTGACCACCTACCTGGCGGACCGGGGTGTGCGGGTGGAGTACCTGCACTCCGACGTCGACACCCTGCGCCGCGTCGAGCTCCTGCGCGAGCTGCGGCTGGGGCAGTTCGACGTGCTCGTGGGCATCAACCTCCTGCGCGAGGGCCTGGACCTGCCCGAGGTCTCCCTCGTGGCGATCCTGGATGCGGACAAGGAGGGCTTCCTGCGCTCGACCACCTCCCTCATCCAGACCATCGGGCGTGCTGCCCGCAACGTCTCCGGTGAGGTCCACATGTACGCCGACAAGGTGACCCCCGCGATGCGTGAGGCCATCGAGGAGACCGAGCGGCGCCGCATCAAGCAGATCGCCTACAACACCGAGCACGGGATCGACCCTCAGCCCCTGCGCAAGAGGATCGCGGACGTCACCGACATGCTCGCGCGTGAGGACGTTGACACCGAGGAGCTCCTGGCCGGCGGTTACCGCGGGCACGAGCCCGCGAGCGTGACCGCCCGGCGCAAGCGGGCGGCCGAGGCGACCGTGCGCGAGAGGCTCGCCGGGGCTGCGCAGGAGGACCTGGTGGGTCTCATTGACGAGCTGAGCCAGCAGATGCACCAGGCCGCGGAGAACCTCAGTTTCGAGCTTGCCGCCCGCCTGCGCGACGAGATCCAGGACCTCAAGAAGGAGCTGCGCGACATGCGCGGCGCCTCCTGACGGCCCCGAGAGCGTCGGCGGGTGCGCAAGCGCACACCCGCCGTCCGGATGCGGGTCGTTTCCGGGGGACTGAGGGCCTATAGACTCTGCCTGTCGATTCGGAGGGGAGTACTCCCACCAACGGCGGCGTCGTCATCACGGCGGACCGGCACCGGGCCACGGCCCGTGACGGCCCCCGGCGCCGCAGGCCGCCCCCGGCGCCCCATGCGGGCGGGGAGGCGGGAGGAGACCTCCGGTACCACCCCTGTACCGGAGGAGCATCACGTGGACGTCCACGTCCTTGGATGGCTGGCACTGGCCGTCATCATCATCGTCATGATCGGCGTCGACATCGTCGGCCACGTCAAGACCCCGCACGAGCCCTCCATGAAGGAGGCCGCCTCGTGGTCCATCGCCTACATCGCCATCGCCATCGTCTTCGGCTTCATCGTGTGGGGCGTGTGGGGCGGTGAGTACGGCCAGCAGTACGTCGCCGGCTACATCACCGAGAAGTCGCTGAGCGTCGACAACCTCTTCGTCTTCGTCATCATGATCTCCTCCTTCCGGGTCCCCCGGAAGTACCAGCAGGAGGTTCTGCTCGCGGGCATCGTCATCGCCCTGATCCTGCGCCTGGTCTTCATCCTCGCCGGCGCCGCCCTCATCGAGAACTTCTCCTGGGTCTTCTACATCTTCGGTGCCTACCTGCTGTGGACGGCCATCTCCCAGGCCCGCCAGGGGGTTGAGGATGACAGCGCGCAGGACGAGGAGTGGAGGCCCACGGGCTTCGTCAAGCTCATCGCCCACGTCATCCCGATGACCGACGGCTTCGTGGGCGGCAAGCTCCTCCACCGTCACGCCGGGCGCACGATGATCACCCCCCTGCTGCTGTGCATCATCGCCGTGGGCACCACGGACGTCATGTTCGCCGTCGACTCCATCCCCGCGATCTACTCGCTCACCTCCGAGCCCTACCTCGTCTTCGCAGCCAACGCCTTCTCCCTGCTGGGCCTGCGTCAGCTCTACTTCCTCATCGACGGCCTGCTCGACCGCCTCATCTACCTGCACTACGGCCTGGCCGCGATCCTCGGCTTCATCGGCTTCAAGCTCGTCAACCACGCCCTGCACACCAACGAGGTGCCCTTCATCAACGGTGGTGAGCACTGGGAGGTCATCCCCGAGCCCTCCACCGCCGTCTCCCTGGGCCTTATCGTCGTCGTCGTCCTCATCACCCTGATCGCCTCGGTCATCGGCTCGCGACACCGCTCGCGTGCCCAGAGCGAGGCCACCCGGGTCTGAACGGCGCCGGTCGAGTACGAGGAGGCGAATGGTGAGTGACAGCGAGGGCGGGCAGCGTCCCGTCGAGGGCACCGGGCGCAGCCGTGCGCGCGCCATTGCCAGCCGCACCGGGGCGCGCATGTCCCGCGAGAGCCAGGACCGGCGCGCCCGGCGTGACACCAGGCGCGCTCGGTGCCGCGGTGAACCCACGGGAGTGCCCAGCGCCACCGGCCTGACGGGCCTGAGTGCCGCCGAGGTCGCCGCGCGGGTGAGGCAGGGGCGCACCAACGCCTTCAGGGTGCGCACCTCCCGCTCGGCCGCCCAGATCCTGCGCGGCAACGTCTTCACGATCTTCAACGCGATCATCGTCGTCGCCCTCGTCCTCACCCTCATCTTCGGGCACTGGGCGGACGCCCTCTTCGGCTTCGTCCTCGTCATCAACACGGCCACCGGCACCCTTGCGGAGGTCAAGGCCAAGCGTGCGCTCGACCGCCTCAGCCTCCTCGACGCCCCCGTCGCCCACGCCATCCGCGACGGGCACGAGGACGATATTGACCCCGCCGACGTCGTGCTCGACGACGTCCTGCGCCTGCGCAGTGGCGAGCAGGTGCCCGCTGACGCCCTCGTCCTGGAGGCGGACGGCCTTGAGGTCGACGAGTCGATCCTCACCGGGGAGTCGGACCCGGTACGCCCCGACCCGGGGGACCGGGTGCTGTCGGGCACCACCGTCACCGCCGGCACGGCGCTCGTGCGCACCACCGCGGTGGGCGCCGACGCCTACGCCAACCGCCTGGCCACGGAAGCCAGGCGCTACAGCCTCGTGACCTCCGAGCTGCAGGCCGGCACGAACCGCATCCTGCGGTGGATCTCCTGGGTCATCGTGCCCGTCGGCCTACTCGTCTTCTGGTCCCAGCTGCGTCTGTCCGACGGCGGCACGGCGGCCGCGCTGGCCGACGGTCAGTGGCGGACCGCGCTCGTCTCGGGCGTCGCCAGCGTCGTCGGCATGGTCCCGCAGGGCCTGGTCCTGCTCACCAGCGTCAACTTCGCCACGGCCTCCCTCAAGCTCGCCCGTCGGAAGGTCCTCGTCCAGGAGCTGCCGGCCGTTGAGGTCCTGGCCCGCGTCGACACGCTGTGCCTGGACAAGACCGGCACGCTCACCACGGGCCGCATCACGCTGCACGACGTCCTCGGTCCCGATGGGGCCCCGGGGGCGATGGAGTCCCTGCGCCAGCCGCTGCTCGCGCTGACGGGCACCACGGACCCCAACGCCACCGCAGAGGCCGTCCTTGAGGGGCTGAGCGGACGGTCCATCGGCTCCGGGACGGACGGCCGGCTCGTCGAGGGGGTGCGGGCGGTGGCCCCCCGTAGCCACTCGGCGGTTGCCTTCTCCTCGCGCCGCAAGTGGTCCGGCATCGTGCTCGACGGCGAGGCCTGGGTGCTCGGCGCCCCCGAGATCGTTCTCGACGGCGCAGGCGACCCCCACGGCCTGCTGGCGCGCTCACGTGATCTGGCCGGCGAGGGCACGCGCGTCGTCGCGCTGGCGCGCTCAGCCCAGACCTTCGGCACTGCCGACGACGGCGACGCAGCCCTGCCCGCTGACCGTGAGGCGGCCGGCCTGGTCCTGCTGCGCGAGGAGATCCGGCCCGACGCCGGGCAGACCCTGGGCTACTTCGCCGAGCAGGGCGTCGAGGTCAAGGTCATCAGTGGCGACAACCCCGTCACCGTCGCCGCCGTCGCCCGCGGCGCCGGTGTGCGGGCCCCCGACGGCGGGGCCCCCGTCGCCCTGGACGCACGGGATCTGCCCACCGAGGTCTCCGACCCCGACGACCTCGAGCGCCTGGCGACGGCCCTCGACGCGGCGCAGGTCCTGGGCCGGGTGACGCCCGAGCAGAAGAAGGCCGTCGTGCGCGCCCTGCACCACCGCGAGCGCACCGTCGCTATGACCGGTGACGGCGTCAACGACGCCCTGGCCTTGAAGGAGGCGGACCTGGGCATCGCGATGGGCAACGGGGCGCCGGCCACCAAGGCCGTGGCCCGCATGGTCCTGCTCAGCGGCGAGTTCTCCACCCTGCCGGGGGTGGTCGCCGAGGGCCGGCGCGTCATGGCCAACACTGAGCGCATCGCCTCCCTGTTCCTGGCCAAGACGGTCTACGCCAGCCTCATCGCGGTGGTTGTCGCCATCACGGCGATCTCCTACCCCTTCCTGCCGCGCCAGCTCACCATCGTCTCCTCGCTCACCATCGGCATCCCGGCCTTCGTCCTGGCCCTGGCGCCCAACACCCAGCGCTACCGCTCGGGCTTCCTGGGCCGGGTGCTCGCCCTGGCGGTGCCCGCCGGGCTCGTCGCCGGCACGGCCACGCTACTGACCCGCCAGTGGCTCGTCATCGCCGGCGCCCCCGACGGGCAAGTGACGACGGCAGCCACCCTCGTGCTCGTCGTGGCCGGGCTGTGGCTGCTCACGCTCACCGCCCGACCGCTGCTGGGCTGGCGGCTCGGCCTCATCATCCTCATGGGATCCCTGGCGGTGCTCGGCGTCCTCATCGCGCCGGTGCGCGAGTTCTTCCTGCTGCAGTGGCCCACCTGGGGAACGTGGAGCGTCATCGCCGTCGGCGGTGGGGCAGCGGTGGCCGGGATCCAGACACTGGCGATGGCCCGGTGGATGCTCGCACTGAGCGACCGGGTGAACCGAGACCGGCGCTAAGACCAGTCCCGGCTGACGCGAGGACTACGCGAGGATGCCGATAACCGGGTTGTACTCGCGCACGGCGCGCTCGGCGATGAAGCCGGCCTGGTGGAAGGGGTCCTCCTCGAGCAGGGCCAGCGCCCCCGCCTCGTCCTCGGCGCGCACGATGATGAGGGCGTCGTGGGAGCCCACATAGGGGCCGGCCGCCAGCAGACGGTCTTGCTCGGCCAGCGAGGCGTTGAAGGCCCGGTGGGAGGGACGGACCTCGGCCATGGCCTCGTCCCGGTCGGTGACGTAGTGGTACTCGACGGCGAAGATCTTGCTCATGGTCACACCCTAGAACCAATGCCATCCGTCACGGCAGGGGAGCCGGGAGGGCGGACCCTGGGGTGATGAACGTGGGCAAGGCCTCGCACACTCCAATCGAACACGTGTTCCACAGCCGCCTGAACCCCCATAGACTGAACGCCGTGAACGACTCCCTCATCATTCGCGGCGCCCGCGAGCACAACCTCAAGGGCGTGAGTCTGGACCTGCCCCGTGACACGATGATCGTCTTCACGGGCTTGTCCGGCTCAGGCAAGTCCTCCCTCGCCTTCGACACGATCTTCGCCGAGGGGCAGCGTCGCTACGTCGAGTCCCTGTCCTCCTACGCCCGCCAGTTCCTCGGCCAGATGGACAAGCCGGACGTCGACTTCATCGAGGGCCTGTCCCCGGCCGTCTCCATCGACCAGAAGTCCACCTCACGCAACCCGCGCTCCACCGTCGGCACCGTCACCGAGGTCTACGACTACCTGCGTCTGCTCTACGCCCGCGCCGGCGTACAGCACTGCCCCGTGTGCGACGCCGTCATCTCCTCCCAGACTCCCCAGCAGATCGTCGACCGGGTGCGCTCCATGGACGAGGGCACCCGCTTCCAGGTCCTCGCGCCTGTCGTGCGCGGACGCAAGGGCGAGTACACCGAGCTCTTCGAGGAGCTCACCGGCCGTGGCTTCTCGCGCGTGCGTGTGGACGGCGAGACCCACCGCCTGGGTGAGGTCCCCGCCCTGAATAAGAAGATCAAGCACGACATCGAGGTCGTCGTCGACCGCCTCGTCGTGCGCGACGGCATCCGCCAGCGCCTCACCGACTCCGTCGAGACCGCCCTGCAGCTCTCCGACGGGCTCGTCATCATCGACAAGGTGGACCTGGCCGAGGAGGACCCGGACCGCTACCACCGCTACTCCGAGAAGCGCGCCTGCCCCAACGAGCACCCCCTCCAGCTCGACGAGATGGAGCCGCGCACCTTCTCCTTCAACGCCCCCTACGGCGCCTGCCCCGCCTGCACCGGCCTGGGTAGCCGCCTCGAGGTCGACCCCGACCTCGTCGTCCCCGACGAGGAGCTGACCCTCGCCGAGGGCGCCGTCGCCCCCTGGACCATCCACCAGAAGTATTTCACCCGCACCCTCAAGGCGCTGGGAGCCGACCTCGGTTTCGATGTCGACACCCCGTGGCGCGCCCTGCCCGAGCGCGCCAAGGAGGCGATCCTGCGCGGCAATGACTACGAGGTCAAGGTCCGCTACCGCAACCGCTGGGGCCGTGAGCGCATCTACTCCACCGGCTTTGAGGGCGTCATCGACTACGTCATGCGCAAGCACGACGAGACCGACTCCGAGTGGTCCAAGGAGCGCTACCAGGGCTACATGCGCGAGGTGCCCTGCCCCGTCTGCTCCGGCACGCGCCTGAAGCCCGAGGTCCTGGCCGTGCGTGTGGGGGACAAGTCCATCGCCGAGCTGTGCGACATGAGCGTGAGCGACACTCGCGACTTCCTGCACGACCTCGAGCTCACCGGCCAGACCGCCCAGATCGCCCGCAGCGTCCTGGCGGAGATCAGCGCCCGCCTGGGCTTCCTCGTCGACGTCGGCCTGGACTACCTCAGCCTCTCGCGCGGTGCCGCTACCCTGTCCGGCGGCGAGGCCCAGCGTATCCGCCTGGCCACCCAGATCGGCTCCGGGCTCGTCGGCGTCCTGTACGTCCTGGATGAGCCCTCCATCGGCCTGCACCAGCGCGACAACACGCGCCTGATCGAGACGCTGGAGAAGCTGCGCGACCTGGGCAACACGCTCATCGTCGTCGAGCACGACGAGGACACGATCCGCTCGGCCGACTACGTCGTCGACATCGGCCCCGGCGCGGGGGAGAAGGGTGGCGAGATCGTCTACGCCGGTCCCGTCGCCGGGCTGCTGGCCTGCGAGGGCTCCGTCACCGGCGACTACCTTGCCGGCCGACGCCGCATCGAGGTGCCCGCGAAGCGTCGGCGCCCGGTCAAGGGACGTGAGCTCACCGTCGTGGGTGCGCGCGAGAACAACCTCAAGGACGTGACCGTCTCCTTCCCGCTGGGCCTGCTCACGGCGGTCACGGGCGTGTCCGGCTCCGGCAAGTCCTCCCTCGTCAACGCGATCCTCTACCAGGTGCTGGCCAACCGTCTCAACCACGCCCGGGGCGTGCCCGGACGGCACAAGACCGTGCGCGGGCTCGAGCACCTGGACAAGGTGGTCCACGTGGACCAGTCGCCCATCGGGCGCACCCCGCGCTCGAACCCGGCGACCTACACCGGCGTGTGGGACCACATCCGTAAGATCTTCGCCTCCGTGCCCGAGTCGAAGGTCCGTGGCTACGGCCCCGGCCGCTTCTCCTTCAACGTCAAGGGCGGGCGCTGTGAGTCCTGCAAGGGTGACGGCACGCTCAAGATCGAGATGAACTTCCTGCCGGACGTGTACGTGCCCTGCGAGGTCTGTGACGGTGCGCGCTACAACCGCGAGACCCTGGAGATCCGCTACAAGGACAAGACGGTCGCCGACGTCCTTAACATGACGATCCGCCAGGCCGCGGACTTCTTCGCGGCGACGCCGATTATCGCCCGACACCTCAACACGCTTGTCGAGGTGGGACTGGGCTACGTGCGCCTGGGCCAGGCGGCCACGACCCTCTCGGGCGGTGAGGCCCAGCGTGTCAAGCTCGCCACCGAGCTCCAGCGCCGCTCGACCGGCCGCACGATCTACGTGCTGGACGAGCCGACGACGGGCCTGCACTTCGAGGACATCCGCAAGCTCCTCGGCGTCTTGCAAGGGCTGGTCGACAAGGGCAACTCGGTGGTCGTCATCGAGCACAACCTGGACATCATCGCCAACGCCGACTGGGTCATCGACATGGGCCCCGAGGGCGGCAAGGGCGGCGGCACCGTCGTCGCCACGGGCGCGCCCGAAGCGGTGGCCAAGGACGAGGCCTCCTACACGGGACGCTACCTGCGCCCGCTTCTCGAGCGCGCCCGGGCCTGAGCCCGCCGCAGATTCGGGCTCAGGACTGCGGCGGCTGCCAGCGCCCCGCCCCCTCGGGAGGCACGCCATACGAGGGCGGCGCCACCGGTGCCTGGGTCCCGGAACCCGGCTGGGTCCCGGAGCCCGGCTGCGGCCCGTTGGCTCGTGAGGCCTGGGCGGCGTCACTGGCGTCATTGGCCACCTTGTTGTAGGCCAGGGACAGGCCGAAGCAGACCAGGCCGGCGGTCAGCAGGGCCAGAATCCTCGTGAGCGGGCTCTGGTCGCCGATGTCGAGTACCGCCAGCTTGAGCACGGACACGAGCACGAGCACAAGACCGTAGTGGCGCAGCATCGTCAGACGCGCCTTGAATCCCAGCACGATGCACACGGAGCCCGTCGCCAGGATCGTGACCGTCATGAGGACGCTCTGCATGCCGGTGTCCGCCAAGGTGAGCACACTGGCGCACGTGACGACGGTCAGCAGCACGGCGCTGGCTATCAGCGGCGCCGTCCGGCGGATCCAGGGGCTCAGGACCCGCACGGCGAGCACCGCCAGGCCGAGCGCCACGACGACGTGCGCTCCGTCCCAGACGACGCCGGTCGTGCGCGTCACCGCCAGCTGGGACACGCTCAGCAGACCCGAGGCAGCGAAACCCAGCCAGGCCAGTGGTGCCGGCGCCGGTGAGGCGGGAACGGGTCGGCTCAGCGCCTGGCCCCGGATGAGCTCGAGGGGCGTGACTGGCTGCCGGAACAGGCCGGCGAGCACGAGGCCGGCGCCCACACCTCCGGCCAGCAGCGTCGGGAACGAGGCCTGTTCCTGGCCCTCAAGCCAGCCGGAGACGATGACGGGCAGTGCTACGCCGAGGGCAGCGGCCAGGACCCAGGTCGCGGCCAGGAGCGTGCGGTGGCGCTGCGCCAGGGCCGCCGCACGCATGTCCGGAGCCTCGGTGTGCCCACCAGCCTGCGCGGTGGTCGGAGGGACCCAGCCGGCCGGCGGCATGACGGGCACCTGCACCGGCGCAGTGAGCAGCTGCGCCTCGAGCATGGGCGCCGCGGCCACGGCGACGAGCAGGGCGATGAGTTGTCCCAGGCGCTCGATGGAGGACACGCGGTACTGCTGGACCACCGTCAGGAGCATGATGACGGTCGGGGTGAGGACGGCGAAGGCGAAGGACTCGCTGACCGCCGGCAGGGCCGCGATCACGATCGCCGCTGCGGCGAGAAGGCTGAGTGCCGGCTCGGCGAGCACGGACATCCCGCTGACGACGGCGACCACCACAAGATGGGCGATGACCGAGGGTCGCCGCCAGCCCTCACGTGAGGGACGCAGGAGCAGCAGGACCAGCGTGAGGGCGGTCAGCAGCAGGAGGACGCCGGCGGCACCGATGGTGGGACCGTGCTGTGAGCGCCACTGGGGCCACGGCGCGGCCAGCAGCTGGCCGACGACAACCAAGGACATGAGACCCGCGGCGCCAATACCGAAGCCGGCGGGAAGCCGCCACCGGTTGGGGACAAGAGCATCATCGATCGTCTCCGCGTACAGCGCCGCCACCGGCACCAGCATGAGGACCAGCACGAGGAAGGCGTAGGAGGAGGTGAGGTCGTACAGCGGCGCCATGAGGATGGCACCGAGGGCAACGGGGGAAGCGGGACGTACGAGGGCGGCGGTGTCAGCGCGCATGCGCAGCAGGACGGCGGAGGTGATCGCCAGGACGACGATGAGCAGAGCAACCATCGCCCAGGTCTGTACCGCGTCTGCCGCACCGGTGCGCACTTGGTTGGCCGAGAAGCCGACGGTGACGAGGCCGCCGAGGGCCGAGATGATGGAGGTGAAGCCCTGGGCGGTCATCCGGGAGACGAGTAGCAGGACCACGCCCCACAGGGACATGAGCCCGAAGGCGTCCAGGGAGCCCATGCCGGTGTCGAGCAGGACCGCGCCGATGACTGTGACAAAGCCAAGGGCCCCGCCGGTGCCCGTCAGCGTCGCCGCGGCAACCGCCTGACGCAGTCGGCTCCGGCCCAGCAGGGTGCCGCCGACGACCAGGCTGATGCTCACGACCCCCAGGGCGACGACCTTGACCGTGTCGGGGATCGAGTCCCACACGTAGGCGATGAGCGTGACGGCGGCGAGCAGCACGAGCAGCGCGGCGGCGCCGGACAGCGCGTAGCGGCCGATGTTGCCCTCCGAGCGCGCCTGGCTCCACCACCCCGGACTGGCTGGGGCCACTGGCCTGGCCGTTCCCACCGGGCCGACCGGCCGGGGCGTTGGCATCGGCTGGGGCTGGGAGGAGCTGGCCGCCGTCGGCCTGATGAAGGGGTCGGCCGCCGGGGAAACAGGGGCCGCCGGGCGGGGCGTCGCCGTCGGCGCGGCGAAGGGGTCCGCAGACGATGGCCGGGGCTGGGACGGGGCGGCCGCCGTCGGCGGGGCGAAGCGATGTGCCGTGGCCGGTTCAGGCACCGTCGACCGGGCGGGAGCCGCCGCCACGGGCGCCGCCGACCGCTCAGCCGCAGGTGCCTCTCCAGGACTGACGCGGCGCGCGATCCAGTCGATCTTGCGGTCCAAGACGTCGAGGCGGCGTAGGACCTCAGAGAGATCGACGGGCCGCTCTTCGCGACGTGCCCTGGGGTCGTCGGCGTCAGTGTCGAGGGACATGGGGATGCCTCCGTTCGGGGTCTGCAGGGCCAGGCTATGCGCTCAGGTGCCTGACGCCCAGGGGAAGTGCGTCCCCTGTGGACAACTCGCCGGATGCACTGGTGCACTGATGGGTCACGGAGGGGCCACTGAGTCTGGTCAAGGCCCGGGCAATCCGTGGTCACATACGTTGCCGCCAGGGAGATAACCTGCGTCCATGAGCGAGAACGGACTCACTGCTGCCCAGGACAAGATGCGTGCCGGCGGCGTCGCCGAGCAGGCCATCGGCGTCTTCACCCACTACTACCGCTCCCTCGAGCAGGGCGCGACCGGTCTCATCCCCGAGGAGACGATCGAGCCGCTCACCGAGATCGACTCCATCGAGGACGTTGAGGTCAGCGAGGAGCAGGCGCGCGAGGCGCTCTCACGCACGGTGCTCATCAAGCTCAACGGCGGGCTGGGCACCTCCATGGGCATGGACCAGGCCAAGTCCCTGCTGCCGGTGCGCGACGGCAAGACCTTCCTCGACCTGCTCGTCGACCAAGTGATGGCCGCGCGCGCCACCTACGACGTCGAGCTACCGCTCATCTTCATGAACTCCTTCCGCACCCGCCAGGACACCCTCAACGCCCTCGCGCAGCACCCCGGCATCGAGGTCGAGGGCCTGCCCCTGGACTTCCTGCAGAACCGCGAGCCCAAGCTGCGCGCCGACGACCTGACCCCCGTGACGTGGGAGGCGGAGCCGTCGCTGGAGTGGTGCCCGCCGGGCCACGGCGACATCTACACGGCGCTCGTCGCCTCCGGGGTCCTCGACGCCCTCCTTGAGCGCGGCTTCCGCTACGCCATGACCTCCAACTCCGACAACCTCGGTGCCGCCCCCTCCGCCCACATCGCCGGCTGGTTCGCCGCCTCAGGCGCCCCCTACGCCCCCGAGATGTGCCGACGCACCCCGGCCGACGTCAAGGGTGGACACCTCGCCGTGCGCAAGAGTGACGGCCGCATCATCCTGCGCGACACGGCCCAGACGCCGCCGGAGCAGATGCACTACTTCACCGACCAGTTCCGCCACCCCTTCTTCCACACCAACAACCTCTGGTTCGACCTGCAGGTCCTGCGCGACACACTCGTTGAGCGCCAAGGCATCCTCGGCCTGCCGCTCATCAGGAACGAGAAGACCGTCGACCCCTCCGACGCCTCCTCCACCCCCGTCATCCAGATGGAGACGGCCATGGGGGCAGCCGTCGAGGCCTTCGAGGGCGCGACCGCGGTCGAGGTGCCCCGCAGCCGCTTCCTGCCGGTCAAGACCACCAACGACCTGCTGCTCGTGCGCTCGGACGTCTACGAGGTCGACGAGGACGGCCTGCTGCAGATGGTGCCCGACGAGGCCTGCACCGTCAGCCTGGACCAGCGCTACTACAAGCGGATCGCGGACTTCGAGGCCCGCTTCGCCCAGGGAGTGCCCTCGATCCGCGAGGCCCACACCCTCACCGTCACCGGTGACTGGACCTTCGAGAACGACGTCGTGGCCACGGGTGACGCCGTCGTGGGGGAGGAGGGCGCCCCGGGGGTCATCGCCTCCGGCACGCGCCTGTGAGGCGTCGGCCCCAGGTACCGGTAAGCAATGAGGGCCCGGAACCACCACGGTTCCGGGCCCTCACGCATCCGGTGGGCGATACTGGAATCGAACCAGTGACCTCCTCGGTGTGAACGAGGCGCTCTAACCCCTGAGCCAATCGCCCGGTGCGCGGCCAGGCTAACGGCAGGCGGGCCACCGGAGCAAACAGGGTGCCGGTGAGGTGGATCACCGCCATGTCATTTGCACAGCCTTGAGACGCCGGGCTACTGTTCAATCTGTCGCGAACGTCTCCTCGGAGCAGTTCATGGCAGCACGCGGATGTGGCTCAGTTGGTAGAGCATCACCTTGCCAAGGTGAGGGTCGCGGGTTCGAGTCCCGTCATCCGCTCTGAGGAGCCGGGAGCTCTCCCAGCAGCCCCCAGCACTCAGCGGTGGGTTGGCCGAGAGGTTAGGCACCGGCCTGCAAAGCCGTTGACACCGGTTCGAATCCGGTACCCACCTCGGGCGATTGGCGCAGCGGTAGCGCGCTTCCCTGACACGGAAGAGGTCACTGGTTCGAACCCAGTATCGCCCACCACCCACGGTGCCACTGTGGCACCCCGATACGCTGCACCTCATGGCCGACCCCTCGACGTACCGCCCCGCACCCGGGGAGATCCCCACGTCGCCCGGCGTCTACCGCTTCATCGACGCCGAGGGGCGCGTCATCTACGTCGGCAAGGCCAAGAACCTGCGCGCGCGCCTGTCGAGCTACTTCCAGGACCTGGCGGCCCTGCACCCGCGCACCCAGAAGATGGTGACCACCGCCTGCGCGGTCGAGTGGACCGTCGTGTCCACCGAGGTCGAGTCCCTGGCCCTGGAGTACTCCTGGATCAAGGAGTTCAACCCCCGCTTCAACGTCATGTACAAGGACGACAAGTCCTACCCGTACCTGGCCGTCACCATGCAGGAGACCTACCCCCGGGCCATGGTGGTGCGCGGCGCCCGCAAACCCGGCACCCGCTACTTCGGCCCCTACGTCCAGGCCTGGTCCATCCGCGAGACCCTCGACCAGCTCTTGCGAGTCTTCCCCGTGCGCTCCTGCTCCTCGGGCGTCTTCAAGCGCGCCCACGCGTCGGGCCGCCCCTGCCTGCTCGGCTACATCGACAAGTGCGCCGCCCCCTGCGTCGGGCGCGTGAGCGCTCCCGAGCACCGGCGCCTCGCGGAGGACCTGTGCGCCTTCATGTCCGGGCGCACAGGCCCGTACCTGCGCGAGCTCGAGTCCGAGATGCAGGTGGCCGCAGCCGCCCTCGACTTCGAGAAGGCCGCCCGCCTGCGCGACGACGTCGCCGCCCTGAGGAAGGTCATTGAGCAGAACGCCGTCGTCCTCGACGACGCGACGGACGCCGACGTCTTCGCCCTCGTGAGGGACGAGCTGACCGCCGCCGTCCAGGTCTTCCACGTGCGCGGCGGGCGCGTGCGCGGCCAGCGCGGCTGGGTCATCGACCTTCTCGACGAGGCCTCCGACGCCGAGCTGGTGGAGCGCCTGCTCCAGCAGGTCTACGCCGATCTCGTCACCCCCTCCGACAACGTCGACGCCGCCGACGCGGCCCCGGCCGCCACCCCCGTGGGCACCGCCATGGGCGCCCCGGCCGCCTCCGGCCCGACGACCTCCCTCGGCGTCGGGCACCGCGCCCCCTCCGCCCCCGCCCAGCGGGTCGGCACGGGGGCCGAGGGTCGCGACGGCCGCCTGCGCGAGGACCGCACAGCCGCCGCCACGAGCGTCGACGACGTCGCCCACACCGCCACCACCGCCGTGCCCCGCGAGATCCTCGTCCCCGTCCTGCCGCCGGACGCCGCCTCCGTGACCTCCTGGCTCACCGCCCTGCGCGGTGCCAAGGTGGACCTGCGTGTGCCCCGCCGCGGAGACAAGGCCGCCCTCATGGACACGGTGCGCAAGAACGCCGAGGAGGCCCTGCGCCTGCACCGCACCCGACGTGCCGGGGACCTGACCCAGCGCGCCCAGGCCCTGGAGGAGCTGGCCGACGCCCTCGACCTGCCCGAGGCGCCGCTGCGCGTCGAGTGCTACGACATCTCCCACACGCAGGGCACCTACCAGGTCGGCTCCATGGTCGTCTTCGAGGACGGCGCCCCCAGGAAGTCCGACTACCGCCGCTTCACGGTCCGCGGGCCCGAGGGCCACGGGGCCGCCGACGACACCGCCGCCATGAGCGAGGTCCTCACCCGCCGCTTCACCCGCCTGCTGGCCGAGCAGGGCGCTGAGCTGAGCGAGGCCGAGCGCGAGCTCGTCGGTGAGGAGGGCGACGGCGTCGCCATCGCCTCGGGCCCGGTGGACCCCACCACCGGCCGCGCCCGGCGCTTCTCCTACGCCCCCGGCCTCGTCGTCGTCGACGGCGGCCTGCCACAGGTCAACGCGGCCCGTGCCGTCCTGGACGGACTCGGCCTGGACACGCCCCTCATCGGCCTGGCCAAGCGCCTGGAGGAGGTGTGGGTGCCGGGGGAGGAGTTCCCCGTCGTCCTGCCCCGGACCTCACCGGCCCTCTACCTGCTGCAGCACCTGCGCGACGAGTCGCACCGCTTCGCCATCACCCACCACCGCTCCAAGCGCACCAAGGGGATGACCCGCTCGGTCCTCGACGCCGTCCCCGGGCTCGGGCCCGCCCGCCAGGCGGCCCTGCTCAAGGCCTTCGGGTCGGTCAAGCGCCTGCGCCAGGCCACGCCTGAGCAGGTCGCCGCCGTCAAGGGCATCGGCCCCGTGCTGGCCGCGAGCGTCCTGGAGCACCTGGGCGGCCAGACGCCCGCCCCCACCCCGAGTGAAGGAGAACGATGATGACCTGCGCACCTGCCGGCCCCAGCGCGCCGGAGCGCTTCCCCGACGGCTTCCTGTGGGGCGGAGCCCTGGCCGCCAACCAGTACGAAGGAGCCTACGACGTCGCCGGTAAGGGCCTGAGCGTCCAGGACGTTATGCCGCGCGGCGTCGTCGGCCCTCCCACCGAGGGACCCACACCGGACAACCTCAAGCTCGTCGGAACCGACTTCTACCACCGCTACGCCGAGGACATCGCCCTGCTGGCGGAGATGGGCTTCACGACCTTCCGCTTCTCGATCGCCTGGTCGAGGATCTTCCCCCGCGGCGACGAGGAGCGGCCCAACGAGGATGGCCTGGCCTTCTACGACCGCGTCCTGGACGAGCTCGAGCGCCACGGCATCGAGCCGGTCGTCACGATCAGCCACTACGAGACGCCACTCGCCCTCGCCCGCGAGTACAACGGGTGGACCGACCGGCGCCTCATCGGTTTCTACGAGCGCTACGCACGCACTCTCTTCGAGCGCTACGGCTCGCGCGTGCGCTACTGGCTGACCTTCAACGAGATCAACTCCGTCCTCCACGAGCCCTTCATGTCGGGCGGCATCGCCACCCCCAAGGAGGAGCTGAGCGAGCAGGACCTCTACCAGGCTATCCACCACGAGCTCGTCGCCTCGGCCGGCGCCACGCGCATCGCCCACGAGATCGACCCCGCGCTCAAGGTCGGGTGCATGATCCTGGCCGTCCCCTTCTACCCCCTCACCCCGGACCCGCGCGACGTGTGGGCGGCCAAGCAGGCCGAGCGCGCCAACTACGCCTTCGGCGACGTGCACGTGAGGGGCCGCTACCCCGGCTACTTCCTGCGCTCCCTGGCCTCCAAGGGCGTCGAGCTGGTGGTTACCGAGGAGGACCGCCGCACCCTGGCCGAGCACACGGTCGACTTCGTGTCCTTCTCCTACTACATGTCCTCGTGCGAGACGGCCACCCGGCCGCGCCAGCCCGGGGGCGGCAACCTCATGGGCGGCGTCGTCAACCCCACCCTGGAGGTCTCCGACTGGGGATGGGCCATCGACCCGCTGGGCCTGCGCACCATCCTCAACGACTACTGGGACCGCTGGGGCAAGCCCCTGTTCATCGTCGAGAACGGCCTGGGCACCCACGACGAGCTCGTCACCGGTGCCGACGGTCGTCCCACGGTGGAGGACTCCTACCGCATCAGCTACCTCAACGACCACCTCGTCCAGGTGCGCGAGGCCATCGCCGACGGCGTCGAGGTCATGGGCTTCACCGCGTGGGGCTGCATCGACTGCGTCAGCGCCTCCACCGCGCAGATGTCCAAGCGCTACGGCTTCGTCTACGTCGACCGCCACGACGACGGCACGGGCAGCCTGGAGCGCTACCGCAAGCAGTCCTTCAGCTGGTACCGCCGGGTCATTGCCTCCAACGGCGCTGTCCTGACTCCCTGAGCCCGGCTGCGCCCGGGGCGCGCAGGGCCGTGTCCACCGGCAGCCCCAGCGGGGCGGCGCTCGTCGCGCTCGTCGTCCAGGGCGTGCCCAGCGGACCGAGAGTGCTGCTCATGGGCCCACGTCGCCGGGGTGCATGCCATGATCGCTCCATGAGCGTCCAGCGCGACCCGGTCCAGGACACGGTGCCCATCGAGATCCCCGCCATCGACGAGGCCACGCCTCCGGTGCCTCCCGCCGGGCGCCCCGAGATGATCATCATCACCGGCATGTCCGGGGCCGGACGCTCACGCGCCGCCAACGCGCTCGAAGACCTCGACTGGTACGTCGTCGACAACCTGCCGCCCCAGCTGCTGCCCGCCCTGGCGGGCATGATGACCACCGTCGGCCCCGGCGTGCACCGCCTGGCCGCCGTGGTGGATGTGCGCTCACGGGCCTTCTTCTCCTCCTTCCTGCGCTACCTGGGCGAGCTGCGCGACACCGGCACGACGGTGCGCGTCATCTTCCTCGACGCCGACGACACCTCCCTCGTGCGCCGCTTCGAGTCCTCGCGCCGCCCCCACCCGCTGCAGGGCTCGGGCACCATCCTCGACGGCATCGCGCACGAGCGCACGCTCCTGGCGGGACTCAAGGGCATCGCCGACGAGGTCATCGACACCACCAGCCTGTCCGTGCACGAGCTCGCCCGGCGGGTGCGTGAAGTGGTGGCCGACGACGCCGAGCTGCCGCTGCACGTGACGGTCATGTCCTTCGGCTTCAAGTACGGGCTGCCGATGGACGCCGACCACGTGCTCGACGTCCGCTTCATCCCCAACCCCTACTGGGTCTCCGAGCTGCGCCACCTCACCGGCCGCGACGCGCCCGTCGCGGAGTACGTCTTCCGGCAGGACGGGGCGGCCGCCTTCGTCGACGGTTACGCCGACCTGCTCGCCCAGGCACTGCCGCACTATGTTGACGAGCTCAAGCCCAACGTCACCATCGCCGTCGGCTGCACCGGGGGCAAGCACCGTTCAGTGGCCACGGCCGAACGGGTGGGGGCGAGGCTGCGCTCCCAGGGCCTGAGCGTGGTCACCCAGCACCGGGACCTCGGCAGGGAGTGAGGCGTCGTGACTGAGAACACTGTGTCCACAGCACACACCGCAACCACCACCGTTGACGCCGAGGGCTGGCGCCGACGCGGTCAGGAGGGCCCGCGCGTCGTCGCCCTGGGTGGTGGGCACGGCCTGTCCGCCACCCTGCGGGCCCTGCGCCACGTCACACAGCGCCTGACCGCCGTCGTCACCGTGGCCGACGACGGCGGCTCCTCGGGCCGGTTGCGCCAGGAGTTCGACTGCCTGCCCCCCGGGGACCTGCGCATGGCCCTGGCGGCCCTCACCGACGACTCCGAGTGGGGCCTGACCTGGCGTGACGTTCTCCAGCACCGCTTCGCCGGTGACGGCGAGCTCGACAACCACGCCCTGGGAAACCTCCTCATCCTCGCCCTGTGGCAGCTGCTGGGTGACGACGTCGGGGGCCTGGACTGGGTGGGGCGCCTGCTGTCCATCCACGGCCGGGTCGTGCCCATGAGCTCCTCGCCACTGGTCATCGAGGCGGACGTCGTCGACGGCGAGCGGCGCTCACGCGTGAGCGGGCAGGTCGCCGTCGCCACGGCACGCGGACGCATCGAGCACGTGTGCCTGAGCCCGGCCGACGCCGTCGCCCACCCCGTGGCCGTCAAGGCCATCGCCGAGGCCGACTGGGTCGTGCTCGGCCCGGGCTCCTGGTACTCCTCCGTCCTTCCCCACCTGGTGCTCGACTCCATGCGCGAGGCCCTGGTGAGCACCCGCGCCCGCAAGGTCCTCGTGCTCAACCTCACCGCGCAGCGCGGCGAGACTGAGAACATGACGCCGGCGGACCACGTGCGCGTGCTGCACGAGTACGCCCCCGAGCTGCGCCTGGACGTCGTCGTGGCCGACCCCTCCACCGTCGACGACGTCGCCGCCCTCGAGGAGGCGGCCCGCCTCACGGGCGCCGTGCTCGTCCTGCGCCAGGTCCGCACCAGTGACGGTCTGGGCCACCACGACTCGCTGCGTCTGGCCGCCGCCTTCCGCGACTCCTTCGACGGGGTGATCGCGGACCTGGCAACGCCCCCGACCCCTGACACCACAGGCTGAGGCGTTACCCTGCACCCCAGTACAACCACCACCCCAGTACCGCCACTGCCCCGACGAACAGGAGCCACCCCATGTCGCTGACGGTGACCGTCAAGGACGAACTGGCCCAGGTGGCCCCCGGCACCTCCTCCCAACGCCGTGCCGAAGTCGCCTCCATGCTCCGTTTCGCCGGCGGACTGCATATCGTCGGCGGCACGATCGTCGTCGAGGCCGAGCTCGACCACGGGGGAGCGGTCCGCCGCCTGCACCGCGAGCTCAAGGACCTCTACAGCGTCGAGCCTGAGGTCGTCGTCGTACGCGGCGGCTCCCTGCACCGGGGCAACCGTTACGTCCTGCGCGTGAGCGAGCGCGGAAAGGACCTCGCACGCCTGACCGGCCTGGTCGACGGGCGCGGCAGGCCCGTGCGCGGCATGCCCGTCGCCGTCATCCAGGGTGGGCGCAGCGCCGCGGCGGCGGCCTGGCGCGGTGCCTTCCTCGCGCGCGGATCGCTCACCGAGCCAGGACGCTCCTCCTCCCTCGAGGTCACCTGCCCGGGCTCCGAGGCGGCCCTGGCCCTGGTTGGGGCCGCACGGCGATTCGACATCGTTGCCAAGGCGCGCGAGGTGCGCGGAGCCGACCGCGTGGTCGTGCGCGACGGTGAGGCCATCGGCATCCTGCTCGAGCGGATGGGTGCCACCCAGGCCCACACCGCCTGGGGGGAGCGCCGCTCGCGCCGCGAGACGCGCGGCACCGCCAACCGGCTGGCGAACTTCGACGACGCGAACCTGCGGCGCTCGGCCCGCGCCGCCGTGGCCTCCGGTGCCCGCGTCGAGCGCGCCTTCGAGATCCTGGGGGAGGAGGTGCCCGAGCACCTGCTGCAGGCCGGCCGCCTGCGCGTGGAGCACAAGCAGGCCTCGCTGGAGGAGCTCGGTCAGCTCTCCGATCCGCCGCTGACCAAGGACGCCGTGGCCGGGCGCATCCGCCGCCTGCTGGCCATGGCGGACAAGCGGGCCCACGAGCGGGGGGTGGCGGACACCGAGTCCGTGCTCACCCGGGACATGCTCGACCTCTGAACCCTAGGACCAGGGTCCCTGACGTCAACGCCGACCCTGGTGCGCCGTCGCCTCACGGTCCGCGTCGGGCCGCCGTGTTCGCCTGTGGCGTGCCGGGCGCTCGCGGTGGGACCCGACGTGACGCTAGACTCCCGAGCGTCGGGACTGCGGCTCCGCCGTGAGATCCCGTAGGGCACACACGCTTGTGCCCTTCAGTAACAAGGACGTGCGCCCACCGGCGCACTAGGAGGACACAAAGTGACCACCCGCGTTGGTATCAACGGCTTCGGCCGCATCGGCCGCAACTTCTTCCGCGCTGCCCTGGAGCAGGGGGCGGACATCGAGATCGTCGCCGTCAACGACCTCACCGACACCAAGACCCTCGCTCACCTCCTGAAGTACGACTCCATCCTGGGCCGTTTCACCGGCGAGGTCTCCTACGACGAGGAGTCCATCATCGTCAACGGCAAGACCATCAAGGTTCTCGCCCAGCGCGACCCCAAGGACCTGCCCTGGGGCGACCTCGGTGTCGAGGTTGTCGTCGAGTCCACCGGTTTCTTCACCGACGGTGAGAAGGCTGCCGCCCACATCGCGGCCGGCGCCAAGAAGGTCGTCATCTCCGCTCCCGCGAAGAACGTCGACGGCACCTTCGTCATGGGTGTCAACGAGGGTGACTACGACGGCGCGACGATGAACATCGTCTCCAACGCCTCCTGCACCACCAACTGCCTCGCCCCGCTGGCCAAGGTTCTCCACGAGAACTTCGGCATCGTCCGCGGCATCATGACGACCATTCACTCCTACACGGGTGACCAGCGTGTCCTCGACGCCCCGCACAGCGACCTGCGCCGCGCCCGCGCCGCCGCCCTCAACATGATCCCGACGAAGACTGGCGCCGCCCAGGCCGTCGCCCTCGTCCTTCCCGAGCTCAAGGGCAAGTTCGACGGCCTCGCCGTCCGCGTGCCCACCCCGACCGGCTCCCTGACCGACCTGACCTTCCAGGCCGAGAAGGAGGTCTCCGTCGAGTCCATCAAGGCCGCCGTCAAGGCTGCCGCCGAGGGAGAGCTCAAGGGCATCCTCAGGTACACCGAGGACCCGATCGTCTCCACCGACATCGTGGGCGACCCGCACTCCTCGATCTTCGACGCCACCGAGACCAAGGTCATCGGTGACCTCGTCAAGGTCCTGTCCTGGTACGACAACGAGTGGGGCTACTCCAACCGCCTCGTCGAGCTCACCGCTCTCGTTGGCTCCAAGCTCGCCTGAGCATCTGACGTCAGCCGCATGAGCACCTGAAGGCCGACGCCCGCGCACGCCCACGCGTGCGCGGGCGTCGGTCCGTCAGCGGCTGACGCTCGGCCGCTCACCCGGCACCCGACCACCACCACAACCAGCAGGTAAGAGGTTTCATGAAGACCATCGAGTCCCTGGGCGACCTCAAGGGCAAGCGCGTCCTCGTCCGCTCCGACTTCAACGTCCCGCTCGACGCGGACAAGAACATCACCGACGACGGCCGCATCCAGGCCGCCCTCCCCACCCTCACGACGCTGCTCGACGCCGGCGCCAAGGTCATCGTCACCGCTCACCTCGGCCGCCCGAAGGGCCAGGTCAACCCGGACTACTCCCTCGCCCCCGTCGCCGCCCGCCTCGCTGAGGTCACCGGCGTCAAGGTCACCCTCGCCAAGGACACCGTCGGCGAGTCCGCCAGGGCCGCCGTCGCCGCCATGAGCGAGGGCGAGATCGTCCTGCTCGAGAACGTCCGCTTCAACGCCGCCGAGACCAGCAAGGACGACGCCGAGCGCGCCGCCTTTGCCGCCGAGCTCGCCGCGCTCGCCGACGTCTTCGTCTCCGACGGCTTCGGTGTCGTCCACCGCAAGCAGGCCTCCGTCTATGACGTCGCCACGATCCTCCCGGCCGCCGCGGGCCTGCTCGTGCGCAAGGAGATCGAGTCCCTGTCCAGGGCCGTCACCAACCCCGAGCGCCCCTACACGGTGGTGCTCGGCGGCTCCAAGGTCTCCGACAAGCTCGGTGTCATCGCCAACCTCCTGTCCAAGGCGGACCGTCTGCTCATCGGCGGCGGCATGGCCTACACCTTCCTCGCCGCCCACGGCCACGAGGTCGGCACCTCCCTGCTGGAGAAGGACCAGATCGACACGGTCAAGGGCTACCTCGCCACCGCCAAGGCCAACGGCGTCGAGCTCCTGCTGCCCGTCGACACGGTTGTCGCCCCGGCCTTCGCCGCGGACGCCCCCGCCACCGTCGTCGCGGCCGACGCGATCCCCGCCGACCAGATGGGCCTCGACATCGGCCCGAAGACGGCCGCCCTCTACGCCGAGGCCATCTCCACGTCCAAGACGGTCGTCTGGAACGGTCCCATGGGCGTCTTCGAGTTCGAGGCCTTCGCGGCCGGAACCAAGGCCGTCGCCAAGGCCATGAGCGAGTCCGACGCGTTCACCGTCATCGGCGGTGGCGACTCCGCCGCGGCCGTGCGTACGCTCGGCTTCGACGAGTCCACCTTCTCCCACATCTCCACCGGTGGTGGCGCCTCCCTCGAGCTCCTCGAGGGCAAGGTGCTGCCCGGCGTCTCCGTCCTGGAAGGCTGATACCACTATGAGCAACCGCACCCCGCTGATGGCGGGCAACTGGAAGATGAACCTCGACCACCTCGAGGCCAACCACCTGGTCCAGGGCCTGGCCATGGCCCTGAAGGATGCCGAGCACGACTACTCCAAGTGCGAGGTCCTCGTCATCCCCCCGTTCACGGACATCCGCACCGTGCAGACGATCGTCGAGGCTGACTCCCTGGGCATCGCGTACGGCGCCCAGGACGTCTCCGTCCATGACAACGGCGCCTACACCGGTGAGATCTCCACCGCGATGCTCGGCAAGCTTGGCGTCACCTACGTTGTCATGGGCCACTCCGAGCGTCGTGAGTACCACCAGGAGTCCGACGAGCTCGTCGGTGCCAAGGCCCGCAAGGTCCTCGACGCCGGTATGACGCCGATCCTGTGCTGCGGCGAGGCCCTTGAGGTTCGCAAGGCAGGCACGCACGTGGACTTCGTCCTCAGCCAGGTCCGTGCCGCGCTGGCCGGCTGGTCCGCTGAGGACGTCGCCAAGATCGTCATCGCCTACGAACCCATCTGGGCCATCGGCACCGGCGAGACCGCCACGGCCGCCGACGCCCAGGAGGTCTGCGGCGCGATCCGCGAGGCGCTGCGCGCCGACTACGGCGACGCCACCGCGGACGCCACCCGCGTTCTGTACGGCGGCTCCGCCAAGCCGGACAACATCAAGGAGCTCATGGCTCAGAGCGACGTCGACGGTGCTCTCGTCGGTGGCGCCTCACTCAAGGCCGAGTCCTTCGCCGCCATGGCGGGCTTCTACGCCTGAGGCGCACGTCGGCGTCTCCGGCCCCTGATGGGCTGCCACCCGCACCTGACCTGACCGGGGCCCGGCAACCTCACACGTGAGGTGGCCGGGTCCCGGTCCGTGTATCCGCGCCCCGTGGGGTAAAGTCCGTTGCGCAACCTTGCCCCGTCACGAAGGACACCGCAGCATGGACATCCTGGAGATCATCCTCAAGATCCTCCTCGTGCTCTCGAGCTTCTTCCTTATTGCCACGGTCCTGCTGCACAAGGGACGTGGCGGCGGCCTGTCCGACATGTTCGGCGGCGGCGTCTCCTCGGTCGCCGGCTCCTCCGGCGTCGCCGAGCGCAACCTCAACCGCATCACCATCGGCGTCGGCATCGTCTGGGCTCTGGCCATCGTCGGCCTGGGCCTGGTCGCCAGGTTCGCCTGATCCCACCCGCGGCCCCGACGACGTGGCTGCCGACATCCTCACCCGCGCCCTGGGCGGCTACCTCGCTCACCTCAGGGTCGAGCGCGGGCTGAGTGCCAACACCCTGGCCGCCTACGAGCGCGACCTCGGCCGCTACACGTCCTTCCTCGCGTCCCGGGGCCTGGATCGCCCCGAGAGCGTCACCGAGGTGGACGTCGCCGCCTTCCTCGAGGCCATCCGTACCGGCGCCGACGGCGGCCGCCCCCTGTCGGCCTCATCCGCCTCACGCACCGTCACGGCCGTGCGCGGCTGGCACCGCTTCCTCCTGGCCGAGGGACGCACCAGCACCGACCCGTCGGCCGCCGTACGCCCGCCCCAGGTGGGTCGGCGCCTGCCCAAGGCCCTGAGCGTTGAGCAGGTCCAGGCGCTGCTTGAGGCCGCCTCCACAGACGAGAGCGCCACCGGCCTGCGCGACCGCGCGTTGCTCGAGCTGCTGTACGCCACCGGCGCGCGCATCTCAGAGGCCGTCGGCCTCGTCATCGACGACCTCGACCGCGACTCCGGCTGCCTGCGGCTGTTCGGCAAGGGCCGCAAGGAGAGGATCGTGCCCGTGGGGCGCCTGGCCTGGGACGCCCTGGACGCCTACCTCGTTCAGGGCAGGCCCGAGCTTGCCGCCCGGGGCAGGGGAGTGCCGGAGGTCTTCCTCAACACGCTGGGACGCCCCCTGTCGCGCCAGTCCGCCTGGGGGGTGCTGCGTCAGGCGGCGGCACGCGCCGGACTGGAGGAGGACCTGCACGTGTCCCCCCACACGCTGCGCCACTCCTTCGCCACCCACCTGCTGGCCGGTGGGGCGGACGTGCGTGTCGTGCAGGAGATGCTCGGCCACGCCTCGGTCACCACGACCCAGATCTACACGAAGGTCACGGTGGATCACCTGCGTGAGGTCTACGCAACCAGCCATCCGCGTGCTTTCGGTTAGGCTGCCCGTGTGAGTACCTCCAGCACGACGGACCGCCAGCAGCCCGGGCTCATCGACTTGCCCTCCGAGGGCGAGGACGTGACGTTCCCCGTGCCGGCACCCCTGGAGTCCCACGGCCCCGCGCGCGTGATCTCCATGTGCAACCAGAAGGGCGGCGTCGGCAAGACGACGACGACCATCAACCTGGGCGCTTGCCTGGCCGAGTACGGCCGCAAGGTCCTCATCGTCGACTTCGACCCCCAGGGCGCCGCCTCCGCGGGCCTGGGCATCAACGCCAACGAGCTCGACGCCACCATCTACGACACGCTCATCGCCGCGCGCCCCGACGTGCGCCCCATCATCCGCCAGACCTCCACCCCCGGGCTCGACATCGTCCCGGCCAACATTGACCTGTCGGCCGCGGAGGTCCAGCTCGTCAACGAGGTGGCGCGCGAGCAGTCGCTGGCACGGGTGCTGCGGCCCGTGCTGGACGAGTACGACGTCGTCCTCATCGACTGCCAGCCCTCCCTGGGCCTGCTGACCGTCAACGCGCTCACCGCCTCGCACGGCGTCATCATCCCGCTCGAGACCGAGTACTTTGCGCTGCGCGGCGTCGCCCTGCTGGTTGAGACGGTCGAGCGTGTGCGTGACCGCCTCAACCCGCGCCTGCAGATCGACGGCATCCTCGCCACCATGGTGGACCACCGAACCCTGCACTCGCGCGAGGTGCTCGAGACCCTCACCAAGGCCTTCGGCGACCAGCTCTTCCACACGCAGATCCGCCGCACCGTCAAGTTCCCCGACGCCTCCGTGGCTGCCGAGCCGATCACGAGCTACGCTCCCACCCACGCTGGGGCCGACTCCTACCGCCGCCTGGCGCGCGAGCTCGTCGCCCGCGGCGATGTCGCCTGAACCGCCGCCCCCCTCCGCGGGCGCCACGGATCGGCCCGCCGACACCCACGAGGAGGAGTCCGGGCCCGAACGGGTGCCGGGCTTCCGCGTCAGCCTCGAGCAGTTCGAGGGCCCCTTCGACCTCCTGCTCACCCTCATCGCCCGCCGTCGCCTCGACGTCACCGAGCTCGCCCTGGCGGAGGTCACCGACGAGTTCCTGGCCCACATGCGCGCCGACTGGGACCTCGGGCACGCCAGTGAGTTCCTCGTCGTCGCCGCCACCCTCCTGGCGCTCAAGGCCCACCGTCTGCTGCCGCACGACGGCGAGGAGGACGACGACGAGGACCTCGAGCTCCTCGAGGCCCGCGACCTGCTCTTCGCCCGGCTCCTGCAGTACCGCGCCTACAAGCAGGCCGCAGCCCACCTGCGTGAGCGCGCCGAGAGTGCCCAGCGCAGCCACCCGCGCGTCGTCGGCCTCACACCGGAGCTCGCCGCCCTGCTGCCCAAGCTGGTGGCCACCCTCGGCGCCGAGGACCTGGCCCGTGTGGCCGCCGAGGTCTTCTCCCGCCCCGCCGACGAGGGCGTCCAGACCATCCACCTGCACGAGAGCGTGCCCGTGGGGGAGCAGGTCAGCCTCGTCGCCCTGAGGCTGCGGCACCACGGCACCCTCACCTTCACCCAGATCGCCGCCGACGCCGAACGCACAGCCGTGGTCGTCGCCCGCTTCCTCGCGCTGCTCATCCTGTACCGCCAGGGCAGCGTCGAGCTCGACCAGGACCGGCCAATGGACGAGATCACGGTCACCTGGTGCGGCGGCCAGGACGACCTGACGGGCATCATGACCCCAGACGTCGAGGAGGAGTTCGCATGAGCGAGAGCACGCAGGCGCCCAGGAGCAGCCGGCTCGACCGCCTCCTGGGCCTGACCAGCACCACCCAGCCCGGCCAGGCCGGCACAAGCGCCACCGAGCCCTTGTTCGAGCAGGGCTCACTCAGTGCCGTGCCCGACACCCAGCTGCGCGCCGCCGCCGAGGCCGTCCTCATCGTCGCCGACGAGCCGGTGACAACCGCGGCCCTCGCCGAAGCCCTGGGCATCGAGGAGGACGAGACCGAGGCCCTGCTCGAGTCCCTGGCGGCCGAGTACGAGGGACGCGGACCCGACGGCGAGGGCACCGCGGCACCGCGTGGATTCGTCCTGCGCCGAGCCGCCGGCGGCTGGCGGCTCGCCTCCGCACCCCTGTTCCACGACCTCGTCGAGCGCTTCGTCATCGGCGGCGCCACCTCGCGCCTGTCACAGGCCGCGCTCGAGACCCTCGCCGTCATCGCCTACCGCCAGCCCGTGACCCGCGGGCGCGTCGCCGCGGTCCGCGGCGTCAACGTCGACGGCGTCGTGCGGACCCTGCACGCCCGCGGCCTCATCGAGGAGGCCGGGCAGGAACCCTCCGGTGCCTACCTGTACCGCACGACCCGCGAGTTCCTCGAGTTCCTCGGGCTCGACTCCCTCGATGAGCTGCCCCCGCTCGCCCCCTACCTCCCGGACGCCTCCGCCCTCGCCGAGATCGACGACGAGGCCGGCGAGCGCGCCGCCGACACCACCCACCGCAGGAGCCACGCATGAACCACCACCCCAAGGACCCACGTCCCGGCACTCAGGCACGCCCCCGCTGGGATGACGGGCTTGCGCCGACCGGCGAGCTCGGCGCCGAGGAGTTCTACGACGAGGACGACCTCGAGGAGCTCGATGAGCAGGCCGACGCCGATCTGCTGGCCCGCTTCGACGCCGAGGCCATCGGTGAGGACGAGGAGGCCGCCATTCTCGCCGCCCGCCACCGGGCCGGGCGCGGGGGAGAGGCAGACCCCCACGTTGAGGACGGCGAGCGCCTCCAGAAGGTTCTGGCCCACGCCGGCATCGCCTCCCGACGCGCCTGCGAGAACCTCATCGCCTCCGGGCGCGTGAGCGTCGACGGCGTCGTCGTCACCGAGGTCGGGGTCCGCGTCGACCCCCTGACCCAGGAGATCCGCGTGGACGGCACCCGCGTGCTGACCAACCCCGACGTCATCACCGTGCTGCTGCACAAGCCCGCCGGCATCGTCACCACCATGGAGGACCCTCAGGGGCGGCCCACCGTCGCCGAGCTCGCCGAACGCTACATCGCTGAGCACGCCGAGGAGATCGATCACCCCGCCTCCGTGCGCCTGGTGCACGTCGGTCGCCTCGACGCCGAGACCGAGGGGCTCATCCTGCTGTCCAACGACGGCGAGCTGTCCCACCGGCTCATGCACCCCAGCTATGAGATCTCCAAGACCTACGTCGCCATCGTCAAGGGCGAGGTCGAGCACTGGGTGCCCCGCAAGCTCAAGCGCGGCATCGAGCTCGAGGACGGGCCCGCTCAGGCCGACCGCGTCGTCGTCAAGGACTCCGGGCCCGCCGGCTCCATCGTCGAGATCACCCTCCACTCAGGTAAGAACCGCATTGTGCGCCGCATGCTCGAGGCCGTCGGTCACCCGGTCACGCGCCTGGCCCGCACCCGCCTCGGGCCCCTGTCCCTCGGCACCCTCAAGCCCGGGCAGATGCGCCGCCTGAGCGGTGACGAGCTCGTGGCCCTGCAGCGGGAGGTGGGCCTGTGAGCACGGGCCCCTCGCCGCGGACCAACCCGCACGCCGTCGTCTCCACCGAGGGGCCGGTGCTCATCGTCGGCACCGGACTGCTCGGCACCTCCCTCGCCCTGGCGCTGAGCGCGGTCGGCGTCGAAGTCCAGCTTGAGGACACCTCACCGACCTCCCTGGCTCTCGCCCGCGACATGGGGGCCGGGACAGTCCGCGAGGCCTCCAGCCCCGAGCCGCGGCTCGTCATCGTCGCCACCCCGCCGGACGTGGCCGCCGCCGTCGTCCTGCGCGAGCTGCAGGCGCACCCGCAGGCCGTCGTCACGGACGTCGCCAGCGTCAAGGACCGTGTGCGCGCCGAGGTCCTGGCCCACGCAGGCGAGCACGCACGCCGCTACGTCGGCTCCCACCCCATGGCGGGGCGTGAGCGCTCCGGTGCGGCCGCCGCCGACTCCGACCTATTCGTTGGCCGCCCTTGGATCATCGTGGCTGACGGCGCGGATCCCGCGGACGAGCTCGTCGTGCGCAACCTCGCCGTGGACGTCGGCGCCACCCCGGTCCGCATGGGCTCAGCGGACCACGACGCCGCGGTCGCCGCCGTCAGCCACGTGCCCCAGCTCATGTCCTCCCTGCTGGCCGCACGCCTGGAGGACCTGCCCGAGAGCGCTCTCGCCCTGGCCGGGCAGGGCCTGCGCGACACGACCCGTATCGCGGCCTCCGACCCGCGCCTGTGGGCCGCGATCCTCGTAGGCAACGCCGGACCGGTGGCCGGGCTCCTGCGCGAGGTCCGCGCCGACCTTGACGCCCTCATCGACGGCATCGAGCAGGCGGCGCTGGAGCCCGGATCCGAGCAGTACGCCGCTAGCGGTGGCGTCGAGACCATCGCTCCGGGGGCTGTCGGGGCGGTCGTGGACGTCATGGCCCGGGGCAACACGGGCCGCTCGCGCATCCCCGGCAAGCACGGTGGACCGCCGCGCCGCTACACCGAGGTCCAGGTCCTCGTGCCGGACGTCGCCGGCTCGCTGGGGCGCCTGTTCTCCGACGTCGGAGAGGCCGGCATCAACATTGAGGACTTCTCCATGGAGCACTCCGCCGGCCAGAGCGTCGGCGTGGCGATGCTGTCGGTCGTGCCCGCTGCGGCCGCGGGCCTCGAGGAGGCCCTGGACGCTCGCGGCTGGCGCGTCATCCCGGGCTGAACGGAGGCAGTGGTGCGCGTCCTCGTCATTGGTGCCGGCACGATCGGCTGCGCCTACGGGCTCATGCTGAGCCGTGTCGCCGAGCTGTCCGTCCTGGCCCGTCCCGAGTCGGCCAGCAGGGTGCGCGGGGGTGTGCCCGTGACCTTGCGCAGTCCCGACGGCGGCCGGCTCATTCGCCGGGTCCTGCGCCCCCGGGTCGTCACCGAGGCGGTGGACGCCGATCTCGTGCTCGTGGCCGTCGACCGGACGCGTCTTGCCACGGTGCTGCCGCTTCTCGACACGCTCTCGCGCGCGACTGCGGTCCTCTTCATGCTCAACCACTGGGACCTCCTGGCCGAGCTCGGTCACCGCTACGACGAGCGTGACTGGCTCCTCGGCTTCCCGGGGCAGATCGGTGGGGGACGCGACCGGGAGGGCGTCGATGTCACCCTGTTCCCCCGGGGGACCGTCCTGGAACGCGGGAGGGGGAGCAGACGGGACCTCGCCGACGGTGTCGGAGCACTGCTCGCCCGCGCCGGGCTGAGCGTGCGCCGCGAGGCCCGGATGAACGAGTGGCTCGCGGTCCACTGGCTCCAGCAGTCCGTCACGCCCGGCGCGCTCGCCGAGGCCGGCGGCTACGAGGCGCTCCTGACCGACCGGCGGGCGCTGACGCGCATGGCCCGTGCCCTGCGCGAGGGCGTGACGGTGTGCCGGGCGCGTGGGATCAGGACCGAACGGATGATGCCGGCGCCCCTCCTGTCGCTTCCTGCGCCTCTCGTAGGGCGGTCCCTGGGCACGATGCTCGCCGCACCGTCGACCCGCCGGATGGTGGAGTCCCATATGGCCCACGGCCTGCCGGAGTGGCGGGCGGGGCTCGTCGAGGTGGCCCGGACCGGGCGCCGGCTCGGTGTCGACATGCCGGTGTGGTGGTCCTATGAGGCGGCGCTGGGCGTCGGCCCGGAGCTGCCGCCTGGGCCCTGAGCAGTGCGAGATCTCATGGGTGCGGCGCAGGAGTCCCGCCCCCGGGCATGGCAGGCTAGTGCGGGATCGTGATCAACCGAGCCCGAGGAGGCAGCCCCATGGGAATCGTCGTCGCCATTGACGGACCGAGCGGGTCGGGCAAGTCCACCGTCGCCAGGCGGGTGGCCGCCGAGCTCGGCCTGGCCTACCTCGACACCGGTGCCATGTACCGTGCCGCCGCCTGGTGGTGCGAGCGCACCGGCATTGATCTCGCGGCCCACGACGTCGACGCCGCGGCCGTCACCCGCGCCGTCGAGACCATGCCCCTGGACATGGGCCTGAACCCCGACGCCCCCGACGTCGTGTGCGACGGGGTGGACGTCTCCGCCGCCATCCGTGAGCCGCACGTGGCCGCCGTCGTCTCCACGGTCGCCACGAACCTCGACGTGCGCGCCGAGCTCGCCCGGCTCCAGCGCGAGATCATCCGCAAGGAGGCAACGGGTCCGGTGGGTAGCTTCTCCGGCGGGGCCGGCGTCGTCGCCGAGGGCCGTGACATCACCACCGTCATCGCCCCCGACGCCGACGTCCGCCTCCTCATCACGGCCAGCGAGGAGGCCCGCCTGGCCCGTCGTGCGGGCGACCTCGAGGCCGCCGGCAAGGACGTTGACGCCGCCGCCCTGCGCGACCAGGTGCTGCGCCGCGACCGCGACGACGCCACCGTCTCGCAGTTCCTCACCGCGCCGGAGGGCGTCACGCTCGTCGACACCAGCGACATGGACCTGCCCGAGACCGTCGAGCACGTCATCAACCTCATTGAGACCGCCGTCGATGAGGCGGCCACCCGCGACGCCGAAGACGACCTGCGTGCCCAGGCCCTGCGCGCCGGGCTGGAGGACTACGCGCTCGACGAGGAGGACCTGGCCCTGCTTGAGGCCGACGAGGTTCCCCAGGCTGACGAGGGCATGGAGCACGGCCTGCCCGTCCTGGCCGTCATCGGCCGGCCCAACGTCGGCAAGTCGACGCTCGTCAACCGTGTGCTCGGCCGGCGCGTCGCCGTCGTCCAGGACACCCCCGGCGTCACCCGCGACCGCGTCTCCTACCCGGCGGAGTGGGCCGGGCGCCGTTTCACCATCGTGGACACTGGCGGCTGGGAGGTGGACGTCGAGGGCCTGGACTCCGCCGTCGCCACCCAGGCGGAGGTGGCCATCGCCATGTCCGACGCCGTCATCCTCGTGGTCGATGCCACTGTCGGCATCACGGAGACCGACGCGCAGGTCGTGCGCATGCTGCGCAGGAGCGGCAGGCCGGTCGTGTTGGCCGCCAACAAGGTGGACTCACCCGCCCAGGAGGGTGACGCCGCCGCCCTGTGGAACCTCGGCCTGGGCGAGCCCTACGCCGTCTCCGCGCTCCACGGGCGCGGCTCCGGGGACGTGCTCGACGCCGCCATGGCGATCCTGCCGGAGGTCTCCGCCGTCGCCGCACCGTCCCCGGCCGAGGGCTCGCTGCACCGCATCGCCCTTGTCGGCCGACCCAATGTCGGCAAGTCGAGCCTGCTCAACGCCATCGCCGGCAGTGAGCGCGTCGTCGTCAACGAGCTGGCAGGAACGACCCGCGACCCGGTGGACGAGGTCATTGAGCTCGATGGGCGCCAGTGGCTCTTCATTGACACCGCGGGGATCCGTCGGCGTGTGCGCCAGTCGCGCGGGGCCGACTACTATGCGGTGCTGCGCACCCAGGGCGCCATCGAGAGGGCGGAGGTCGCCGTCGTCCTCCTCGACGTCTCTGAGCCGATCACCGAGCAGGACGTGCGCGTCATTCAGCAGGTGGTGGACGCCGGGCGTGCCCTTGTGCTCGTCAACAACAAGTGGGACCTTGTGGACGAGGAGCGTCGCACGATGCTCGCCTGGGAGACGGAGCATGACCTCGCGCACGTCGCCTGGGCGCCGCACATCAACCTCGCCGCCGCCACCGGCTGGCACACGAACCGGCTCGTGCGTGCGCTCGACGCCGCGATCGAGGGGTGGACCACCCGCATCCCCACGGGACGGCTCAACGCCTTCCTGGGAGAGATTCAGGGGGCGACGCCGCACCCGTTGCGCGGGGGCAAGCAGCCCCGCATCCTGTTCGCGACCCAGGTGCAGACGGCGCCGCCGCGCATCGTCCTGTTCACCACCGGCTTCCTTGACGCCGGCTACCGGCGCTTCATCGAGCGCAGGCTGCGTGAGGAGTTCGGCTTCGTCGGCTCGCCGATCCAGATCGGTGTGCGCGTGAGGGAGAAGCGCCGGCGGCGGTGACGGGCGTCACCCGACGGCCAGGAAGAGGAAGACCCACCCGACAAGGCTGAGTGGCAGGCTGAGCGGCACGCTGACGCCGACGGCCAACTTGAGCACGCGCTCGTCCGTCGCACACTGCCATCCATCGGCGCAGTTACCGGGGCGGGGCCCCCGCCGCCCGGCCCAGGACTAGAGTTATCAACGTCACACGGTGGTCGGTTCTTGGCTAAAATTGGGTGCATGATTGATCACATGTCGGTGCCCGTCGCCGTGCCCGCCGTCTCAGCCGACTTCTACTCCAAGGCCCTCGCCCCGCTCGGCTACACCGTCGTCATGGAGATGGGGCCCGTGTCTGCCCTGGGAGCCCCGGGGGAGGCGGGCGAGGCTCTCCCAGACCTGTGGCTCACGCCTGGTGAGAGCTTCGCGCCCCTCCACCTGGCGCTGACGGCCACCAGCCCTGAGCAGGTGGACGCCTTCCACGCGGCGGCCCTGGCAGCGGGCGGTCGGGACAACGGCGCCCCTGGGGAGCGCGCCCACTACCACCCCGGCTACTACGCCGCCTTCGTCCTCGACCCCGACGGGCACAACCTTGAGGTCGTCTGCCATAACGGCCCCGTGGGGCAGGCGCCGTCCTGAGACGCCCGAGGCGCGGCTGGCTTCCCCGCCGGTCGAGTCAGGCGGGGGAGCCGCAGTCCTGGGTGGCTGACTGCTCGGCCGCCCAGGCGGCGACGCGGCGGGCGCTCTCGGCCTCGGAGATGTCCTCGACTCGGGTCATGAGCGACCATCGCACGCCGAAGGGGTCGCGCAGGGAGGCGTAGCGGTCGCCGGACACGAAGGTCGCGACGGGCTTGCGGATGAGCGCGCCGGCCCGGACGGCGGCCTCGACGACGGCGTCGACGTCCGGGCAGTACAGGCCCATCGAGTAGCAGACCTCCTCGCCGTCGGGCGGGGGTACGAGGCCGTAGTCGGGCAGGGGAGCGCCGAGCTGGAGCTTGCCATGACCGAAGTCGAGCTCGGCGTGCGCGACGACGCCGCCCATCTCGGTGACGTCGACGACCCTGGCGCCGAAGACGTCACGGTAGAAGTCGATGGCCCCACGGGCGCCGGCGAGGACGAGGAAGGGGGTGAGGTTCGTCGAGCCGTGCGGTCGGCCGTCGGTGCTGTACTGTCCGGTGGCCCCGGTGCGGGGCACCTCCTGCGTGCTGCTCATGCGGCGACGCTAGGCGGTGCAACTCGCTCGGAACCCGCACGACGAACCGTCCCGAGTGAGCGCTCGGCCAGAGGAGCGGGAGGCTCCTCACCACTGTGTGCCATGTCTGTGACGACGTTCGCAACGAGCGTGCGCGGGCCCGCGAAGGCCTGCTCTGGGCTGGGAGACAGCCAGGAGAGAGACGGGAGCTCAGCGACCGTCGCGAGGTACTCGCCGTCCTCCGCCGACCAACGTACGCAATACGCGTAGTGCTCGGTCATCACTTCTCCTCGAGGTGGGCGATGGCTGCCAGGACCCGTCGCAGCTGGTACGCCGTCGCTGTTGCGGATGATGACGCAAGGATCTCCGGTCTCGAGCGGTCGGTGCCAGTGGGGAAGAGGAACCGTAGACTGACTCCATGCTCACTCCGGTTGACCCCACCACCACACCCGCCTGGGCGGCGCTCACCGCCCTCCACGACTCTCTCACCCCCGACCTGCGCGCCTGGTTCGCCGCCGACCCCGGCCGTGCCGAGCGCTTCTCCTACGAGCTCGGCGACCTCTTCGTCGACCTGTCGAAGAACCTCCTGACCGACGAGGTCCGTGACACCCTCGTCGCCCTGGCCGAGCAGGTGGACGTGCCCGGCCGGCGCGACGCCATGTACGCCGGCGAGCACATCAACGTCACCGAGGACCGGGCCGTCCTCCACACCGCCCTGCGCCGCCCCGCCACTGACACCCTCACCGTCGACGGCCAGGACGTCGTCGCCGACGTCCACGCGACCCTGGCGAAGATCTACGCCTTCGCCGAGCGCGTGCGCTCGGGGGAGTGGACGGGCGTGACCGGCAAGCCGATCGAGACGGTCGTCAACATCGGCATCGGCGGCTCCGACCTCGGCCCCGTCATGGTCTACGAGGCCCTGAGGCCCTACGTCCAGGAGGGGCTCACCGCCCGGTTCATCTCCAACATCGACCCCACCGACTGCGCCGAGAAGGTCAAGGACCTCGACCCCGAGACGACCCTGTTCATCATTGCCTCCAAGACCTTCACCACCTTGGAGACCCTCACCAACGCGCGCATGGCCCGCGACTGGTTCCTCGCCGCGCTTGAGGCCAAGGGCATCCCCACCGACGGCGCCGTCGCCAAGCACTTCGTTGCCGTGTCCACCGCCCTGGACAAGGTCGCCGAGTTCGGCATCGACCCGGACAACGCCTTCGGATTCTGGAACTGGGTGGGGGGCCGCTACTCGGTGGACTCCGCCGTCGGCACCGTTTTGGCCGTGGCCATCGGCCCGGAGAGCTTCGCCGACTTCCTCGCCGGCTTCCGCGCCGTCGACGAGCACTTCGCCACCAAGGCGCCCGCTGAGAACGTCCCCATGCTCATGGGCCTGCTCAACGTCTGGTACGTCAACTTCTTCAAGGCCGCCTCCCACGCGGTACTGCCCTACGCCCAGTACCTGCACCGCTTCCCCGCCTACCTCCAGCAGCTGACCATGGAGTCCAACGGCAAGTCCGTGCGCTGGGACGGCTCCCCGGTGACCACCGAGACCGGTGAGATCTTCTGGGGCGAGCCGGGCACCAACGGCCAGCACGCCTTCTACCAGCTCATCCACCAGGGCACCCAGCTCATCCCCGCCGACTTCATCGCCGTCGCCAACCCCGCCCACCCCACCAAGGACGGGGGAGTGGACGTCCACGAGCTGTTCCTGTCCAACTACCTCGCCCAGACCGCGGCGCTGGCCTTCGGCAAGACGGCCGAGGAGGTGCGCGCCGAGGGCACGCCCGAGGATATCGTCCCGGCGCGCGTCTTCAGCGGTAACAGGCCGACGACGTCGATCCTCGCCCCCGCGCTCACCCCGAGCGTCGTGGGCCAGCTCATTGCCCTCTACGAGCACATCACCTTCACTCAGGGCATCGTGTGGGGCATCGACTCCTTCGACCAGTGGGGCGTCGAGCTGGGCAAGAAGCTCGCCCTGGAGATCGCTCCAGCCGTGCAGGGCGACGAGGCCGCGCTGGAGGCCCAGGACGCCTCGACGCAGCAGCTCATCCGCCGCTACCGCGCCGAGCGCCATTGAGACGGGACGCGAGCCGTGGAGGATGTAAGCGCGCAGGAGTTGCGTGACCGTATCGCGTCCGGTTCTCGGGCGGCATGAGGGAGTGGAACGCCTCAGCCTGAGTATCAGGGACACCTGAGAACGGTGGGCGGTGATGGGCGTCACCGCCCACCGATTTCGGCCCCGGGGCTCCGATGGGCTAGGGTTCTTCTCGTTCCGAGCGGATGCAGTCCGCGAGGTACGGGCTGTGGCGCAGTTTGGTAGCGCACTTGACTGGGGGTCAAGGGGTCGTGGGTTCAAATCCCGCCAGCCCGACCGAGAGGTCCCGGAAACTCAAGGGTTTCCGGGACTTTCCAGTTGGTGAGATTTGATCCGGTCATCACAAACCTATCTTTTTGACCTCCCTGCGCCCCTCTGCGGCTGCTGCGTTCTGGCAGGGGCGCGACCGCTCTGGTTGATTCCGATGGTTGTGGGTGGGTGCTTCGCACCTGCTCGACATGAGCATCGAACACTTCACGACAGACCACCCCTGGGGCCTGGAGTCCCTGCTCGACGTCGGCGAACTGGCGGCCTATCTCGGCGTTCCGGTCTCGACGGTCTACGACTGGCGGACCCGCGGCCTTGGACCCCGCGTGTATCGCTTCGGCAAGCATCTGAAGTTCGCCGTCTCCGACGTGCGTAGCTGGATCGAAGAGCAACGCGACGTGTCCTCTCCTCAGGGGAGGTGATCGTGTGGCACGTCAGCGCCTGACCATCGGCACCTTCGGCGACATCGGCTTTCGGACGGGCCCGAACGGCCGCGTCGTGGCTCGCGCTCGGTATCGCGACTGGGACGGCAAGAGTCGGCTTGTGCAGGCCACCGGCGATACCCGGAAGCAGGCCGAGCGGACGCTGAAGGCAAAGCTTGCTGAGCGGAGCCTGTTCCAGCCGACCTTCTCGACATTGACGGCAGACAGCCCGTTGACCGATCTGGTCTCCTACTGGCTGGAGGACATCGAGCTGGAAGACAGACTCTCCAAGACCACGCGCAACCTCTACGAGCGCAACATGCGTACGCTCGTGCTGCCGGTCTTGACAAAGAGCTGGTGGTGGAGCCGCATGGTCTGGTGTCGGCCGGTAGCGACTGGTATCTGTGCGCGAGCGGCGAGGAGACGGTGCGGTTCTTCAAGGCAGTCCGTATCAAGCACGCCGCCCTGTTGGCTGAACCGTGCTCCGGTCCTGAGCTGGATGTGGCCCAAGCATGGCGGGATCACCGCGCTCGGTTCCTCAACCAGTTCACTCCTGTCAGTGTTGATGCCTGGGCCCGGGCGGCTCGGTGGGATGACGCGCGCGAGTGGAGTATTTGCTCCAGCCCGATGGATGCGGCCGGGAGCCCGCCGGGTGAGGGGTGGCGGTCGGTGCGCCTGGAGTTCATGGATGACCTGCACGCGGTCACTGTCCTCTTGCGTCTCGGCTCTGACGTCCGCGTCGAAGCCCCCGACGACATCAAAACCAAGCTCCTGGACAACATCGACCAGATCGCCACGCTGTACCGCTCCTGATCCCGCTCCGTGCGGTCGCCTCTGAGCACCCGGGCTTTCAGCCTGCTATGGCCACCTTCTGGAGTTGCCCTGGAGCTGCCACGCCTCTTGCAGATCGAGGAGAAGCGACCCGTGGGCGACGGTTGGCGCTGCACCGAGCGTCGCTGGAAGTGTTCTCGTTGAGCTGGAACCGATGGGTCGAAACCTCGATTTGCAAGAGGCGTGGCCCGTTCGTGTGAGTGTGCAGCGATGTCCACTTTGTCCTCGGGCTTGAGGAAGGGGCCCTCGCGAAGATGACGCATCATCGATTTCAGGGATGACGAATCCTAGAGTTGAGACATGACGGATGACCGATTTCATGTCGGGCGGTCCGAACAACGCGGGGTCGGTTTCCACAAGCTTGCTGCGTGAACCTGCCCGAAGCGCAACCCAAGCGAGCTGGTTATCGTCATCAGTCGGCCGTTCACTCCCAGGCGCTGAGGTGCGGGTTCCATCATCCTGTCGCCGTGCCTGACAGTACCGGATTGGCGAAGCGCGCGACAGCGGCGAGTACGTCGGCGAACGCTGTCGGGAGTTCGTCTTCACGGTGGGATCGGGTGCGCCACGCACGGTACTTCTGCTGCGCTCGTTCATTCATTGGCGCGAGCGCAGGCAACAGAGGCGCAAGTGCGACCTTGCGGTACTTGGCAACGGTCTCTATCGACGTGCGGAGTTCGTCCGCGTCGACCGGGTGGAGCCTGATGAGCGTGTAGACGTCAGCGAAGTCGCGCCAACGGGTGTTGGCGATGCCACGATCGAAGGCAGTGACGATCTTCTCTGAGAGCACCATCGTCAGTGGGTAGCCCAGCAACGTCATGGCTGGCAGATCGAGAGGCACGACGCGGGGCAGTTCGATGAGGCGCGGCGCGGGCCAGATCGGGTCGCCGAAGTTCACGTCCACGCCGATCGTCAGTCGGGCGGTGCCGAGCTTCGTGGTGAGCTTCACTCGAACCCCGGCGTACTCGTCCTCGTCACGGATCATCGTCGCGGCGACGCTGGCAGGATCGAACACGAGCCCGTCGGCAACATCCAGCGCAGCGATGACGCGGACGCGCTCTGCGACCTCCGCGGGGTTGCCGGTGAGTCGGGTGGCCTGCAGGTCGATGTCCTTCGTGGGGCGACGCGCGTTGAACACGGCAAGCAGGACGCCGCCCTTCAGGACGAAGTCCTCTCGGTACTCAGAGCGCGCGATCCGCGCCAGCAGTCCATCGAGCGCGTACAGAGTCATGAGTTCCTGTACGTCCGCGCCGGTCCGCCGGGCGAGACCGTGAATGGCGATGGTCGCGTCGCCCGCCGGGGTGCCGTGCTGCGGCTTCGGGCTCATAGAAGCACCTCCAAGGCCTGCTGGATCGCGGGGCGAGCTTTCGGGAAGCTCTCCGCGAGCGCCAGCAATGTGCCGGGGCTGTTGTTGCCATGCCCGCGCAGCCACCGCTTCAGCGCGCCATGGGCAAGGTCACTGCCCCAGGTGTGTCGCAGCCGGAACAGGTCGATCAGAGTGCGCTCGGCTGTGTACAGACCGATGGATCGCCCGCCCGGCAGGGCATGTTCGCCGCGGCCGATGCGGAACGTGTCGGTGTCGAAGCGGTGCCAGGCGATGGGTGCGTGATGGATGGTGACCGGCTGCGTGCCGCGCGGGATGGCGATGTCGCTCCGGGCGGGGATCTCATCGGTCAACTCGTGCAATGACAGTGCCGTGAGCAGGCACAACGTTGCGTCTGGCTTCTTCGCAGCGATCGCGATCCACGCCGCCGTCGTGTCGTCCGCGAGTCCCGACCGTATGAACAGACCGGGGGCGACGCGCTCGAACTCTCCGGCCTCGATCAGCCGGTCGAGGCCATGCCGGGTGAGGCCCTGCAGCGCCAGGTCGTCATAGCGGAACAGATCGGGCAGCGTCGCGGTGTCCATCACTACCTCCTCGTCAGCGGAATCCATGACAGATAGAGCATACCTGTGATGGATTCTGTCGGGTGGGGCGCAGCGCGATCCGGTGACCGGATTTGCGAAAAAAGCCTCCCGCGTGGCCCGCTCGGACGAGCCAGCCGGCTCTCGCGTGTTCTTGATTCGAGCCTTGCGGCGAAGTCTTCGGGAACCCATCTCAATCACCCGCCACGGTCCGCCACCAACCGGCTACGCTCGGACCTAGCGAACCGCCCGGTTCCCTGTCAACACAAGGGAGTCCGCGAGTTCCCGAGACGATCGGTGGAGTCCGGCAGATGCCAGTAACCTCCAAGGGGTCATGGGTTCAAATCCCGCCAGCCCGACGAAAAGCCCGGAATCTCAACGATCGAGGTTCCGGATCATATCGTCTCCGGGACCAAGAACGGATGCGGTCCGTAGTGCGCTCAGCTGCGCAGCGGTGTCCAGCCGACAGGCCGCGGGCCACCAATGGCCGCGCGGTCCTCATCGGCCTGCTGTGACCAGCCCTGCCCGGCGTGGGCACCGGCCTCGCCGACAGGCCCCTGCGCAACACGGAACCCGACGTCGTCCAGCTGCGCGCCCGGCATGCTGCCCCGGCGCACCGAGGCACGCACGCTCCAGTGCTTGTCCGCGTACCCGCCGCCGCGCAGCACACGGTAGTCGGCGTAGCGGGCGGGGTCGGAGTAGTCCCAGCACCACTCCCACACGTTGCCGAGCATGTCGAACAGGCCGAAGGCATTGGGTTGCTTGCGCCCCACAGGCTGCGCACCGGCGACGGCGTCGCCATCGCTCCAGGCAATGGCCTCGAGCGCGCCGTAGCGCGGGCCCGTTGAGCCCGCCCGGCAGGCATGCTCCCACTCGGCCTGAGTGGGCAACCGGAACCCGTCGGCACTGACGTCCCAATGCACCCCGGCCTCGTCGACCTCGTAGGCCGGAGCGAGTCCAGTCTCGGCAGACAGGGCGTTGCACCAGGACACGGCATCGGTCCACGACACCGACTGCGCGGGCGCGTCCGCCTCCTCGCCGTTGGGCACGGCCGTCCCCAGCAGGTGCGAGTACAGCCCCCACGTCACCGGGGTGGCGGCGATACGGAAGGGCAGCAGTTGTACCTCGCGCTCGGTCCTCGTCCGGGCGTCGCGCAGCACGACGGTCCCGACGGGCACCGGAACCATCGTGGGCGCGAGCACAGACACCCTGCGATCGTAGCCGCAGGCCGCTGCCCTCTCAGGGGAGGCGAGTTCCAGGGGCTCAGGCAGCCCGCGGGGTGTGAGACCGCTTGCGCGTGGCGAGATAGGCGGCCGAGTGGACCGCCAGCCCGAAGACGGGGAATGCGGGGATTGTCCACAGGTGAGGCTTGAGAGCCACGCCGTCGGCCTTGAGCGCCTTGCTGGCCATGGCCCAAAAGGGAAGGACAATGGGCAGTGCCGTGGCACTCCCACAGGTGTAGCGGCATGCGGCGGCCGCCGACGCCAGGTGGAGCACGCCGTGCATTCCGTAGCCGTAGAGCACCGACTGGTAGAAGGCCGAACGCCCACGGGTGCGGTAGCCGTCGACGGAGGCGGCCGCCATGAGAACGCCGACAGCGCTGATGGCGAGGGTGACGTGAGCGCGTGTCGGTCCGTGCTCGCGCAGCTCCCGGGGCAGCCAGGGCGCTGAGCCGACGAAGGGGGGCGGCCGCCCCGGCATCGTCACCAGCTCCTCGACGTCGTGGGCGAGCCAGGAGAAGAAGAGTCCTGAGGTCGCCAGATCCACCGTGTCCACCGCGCCCTCCTGGAGGCTGTTCGTCACCGCTTCCGATACTGATGGTAGCGTAACTCACGTAGTCTCGCTACCATTGGTAGCGGAACTAGTGGTGTCGCGAAGCCCCGCCCTCTGAGAGGATGCGGGCGTACGAGCCAGCAGGCGGACGCGACCGGACGGAGGTGATGACATGCCCGCACGGCAGCGTCCCGGGGGCGGTCGCCCCCGGGACGCCTCCCTGGACGAGCGGATCCTGGCCCAGACCTTCGCACTGCTCGCCGCCAAGGGCTTGCGCGGCCTACGCGCCGACGAGGTCGCCCGCGGCTCGGGCGTGCCGAAGTCGACGATCTACCGCCGCTGGCCCTCGCTCGCCGAACTCGCCGTCGACGCCGTGGACGCGGCCCTGGGGCCCCGCGAGTGCGTGGCGGGACCGGACCCGTTGGCCGACCTCACCGAGATCATCGTCAAGGCCCACACCGCCTTCGTCTCCTCCCCGCTGGCGCCGGCCCTGCCGCAGCTGGCGATCGAGCTCGCCTCGCACCCCGAGGCGGCCACCTCCTACCGCCAGCGTGTCATCGCCCCCCTGCGCTCCGGCGCCATCGCCGCCGTGCGGCGCGCCCAGGCCATCGGGCAGTGGCCCGGTCCCGACCCGGTCACCAGCGTCGACATGATGCTGGGCACCGTCGCCTACCGCATGAACTACCTCGGGCACACCGCCGACCTGGAGGAGACCTTCGAGGTCGCCGAGGCCGTCGCCCGACGCACCCTTCCTCGCCCCGCGCGCAGCGAGCCGGACGGTGAGCCGGGCGGCGCCGCTACCGCCCGCCTGCCGTAGCCGGAGCTACCCGCGCAGCGCGGCGACGACCTCGCGCCGCCAGGACCCGACAAGGTGGGTGTTGACCAGACCGATCGCCTCCATGAGCGCGAAGGCCGTCGTCGGCCCGACGAAACGGAAGCCCCGCCTCTTCAGCTCACGGTCCAGGGCCTGGGACTCCGCTGAGCGCGTGGGAACCTGCGCGAGCGTGCGCGGTGCCGGCTGCGTACGCGGACGGTAGGACCACACGAGCCCGGCCAGGGCGCCGACGACGTCGTCGGCCTCGCGCAGGGCGAGCGCGGCCCGTGCATTGCCCACGGTCGCCTCGATCTTGGCCCGGTTGCGCACGATGCGCGCGTCACCCATGAGCCGCTCCACGTCCTCGGGTCCGAAGGCGGCCACGACGGAGGGCTCGAAGTCCTCGAAGGCCTCACGGAAGGCCGGGCGCTTGGCCAGGATCGTGCGCCAGGACAGCCCCGATTGGAAGGCCTCCAGGCTCAGCCGCTCGAACACGCCCCGCTCGTCGCGTACCGGTACGCCCCACTCGGTGTCGTAGTACTCGCGCAGCAGCGGGTCCGAGGCCGCCCAGACCGGTCGTGCCAGCCCGTCCTGACCGATGACCAGGTCACTCATGCCCCCACCCTCGCAACCGACGGGGCCGTGCGCAAGCGCCCGGCGTGCGAGTGGTGCCGTCCGCCCGCCGTCCCGCTCAGGTGCGCGAGCACGGCCACCGGCCAGCGCACCCACCGCGACGGCCAGGCAGGGGCACTCGTGCTCGTCGCCTCATCTGACGAGGGCGCCACGGAAGGCCTCCTCGAGCTCCGCGTTGAGCCGCGCCATGAGTGCCGGCTCCACCTTGACCACCTCGCGGTCGTAGGTCATGAGCCCATTCGTCTCACGCTCGACGTCGCTGACCTGCGTGTACGTGCAGGCCGCCAGCCCGTGGGCGGCCAGCGGCACGAGCTGCTCGCGGTACAGGCGCGTCATCGCCCGAGCCAGCTCCTTGGCGTCGGCGCTGAACCCGTAGCCGAACTGCGCGTCCAGCCCCTCGCCGTCCCACACATGCCCGTGCACCGCCAGGTTGAGGCCCCCGAACTCGGAGAGGTAGAAGGGGCGGCGGTCATACCGGGGCGCCCGGCGCAGCCGCAGCACGTAGCGGTGGCGCGAGCGCAGGTCCCCGCGCCCCTGGTCGAACCAGCCGGAAACGGCGTCAACCAGGCGCGTGGGGTCCAGGCGTCGCACGGCCGCCTCGGCACGACGGCTGTCGAACTGCCCCCAGCCCTCGTTGAAGGGCACCCACATGATGATCGAGGGGTGGCCGCGCAGGTGGCGCACCATGGCGGTTAGCTCGCGTGCGAACTGCGCACGGTCCGCCGCCTTGCCACGCCCGGTCCACTGGCGGAACAGACGCGAGCGGTCCGGCACCGTGTACCCCAGCGCCTGCATGACGCCCGAGGCCTGGATCCCGAGCGGCGGGCGGCCGCCAGAGACCATGTCCTGCACCACCATGAGCCCCAGCCGGTCGCACAGGTGGTAGAAGCGACGGCTCTCAACCTTGACGTGCACGCGCACCGCGTTGAAGCCCATGTCCTTGAGCGTGCGCAGGTCGTGCTCGATGGCCTGCTCGTCGGGCGGGGTCATGCCCGAGGACGGCCAGTAGCCCTGGGACAGGGGCGCGTTGACGAGCACCGGCCGCCCGTTGAGCACAATCCGACGACGCCGGACGCCGGCGCGCCCGGGGGTCAGTCCCACCGTGCGCAGGCCCGCCCAGCTGGACACCTCGTCCTCGCCGACGCGCACGCGCACCCGGTACAGGGCGGGGGAGCGGGGGCTCCACAGCTGGGGGCGGTCGACCGGCCGGAGGAACCAGGTGCCGGTGCGCGCCCTGGTGACCGTCCGCTCGCCGTCGGGAGCGACGAGGCTCAGCTCGCAGTCCGCGGGCCGGGCGGCGTCGGTGTCCACCCGGACGCGGAAGCCGTCGAGCCCGGGCAGGGGCTCCACCCGCAGGCCGGTGACGGCGACCTCGGGCACGGGCTCCATCCACGTCGTGCCCCAGATGCCGGAGGTTGCCGTGTACCAGATCGTGCGCGGGTTGAGCACCTGCTTGCCGCGCTGGATGGAGGCGGTGTCCGTCGGGTCGGTGACGAGCACCGTCAACTCCAGGCCGCCCGCGACACCGGCCGCCACCACGTCGGGTCTGAGCACCGCCTCGACCGGCAGGTACCCGCCCACGTGCTCGGCCACGACCCGGCCGCCGACTCTCACCTGGCAGGAGTGGTCCACTGCGCTGAGCACGATCCGTAGCCGGCGCCCGGCCCACGTGGCCGGGACCTCGAGCCGACGGCGGTAGACCAGCGTCTTGTCAGGCTGCAGCGCCCGCTCCACACCGGAGTCGCGGGTCTCGACGGCGAAGGGCACGCGCACCGGCGCCCACCCCTGCTCGGGCAGGTCCTGGCGGTCGAGGTCCGCTCCAGGCAGGACCACGTGCTCCCACCAGCCGTCGAGCGGCACGAACGCGGCGCGTTCGAGCATCGGGTCAGGGTGCTGAACGTCCAGAGCGTCCATGGTGCTCCTCTCGGTGCCGGACCCTCATGTTATGCAGCCATGGCCGCATAGCCTTAAGGGCATGAGCAAGAACCTGCATCTTCCCGCCATCGGACTGGGCACCTACAACCTGCGCGGACGCGAGGACGGCCGGGCCGTCACCTCGGCGATCGCCGTCGGCTACCGGCTCATCGACTCCGCCTTCTCCTACGAGAACGAGGGCATCGTGGCCGAGGGCGTGGCCCGTGCCGTCGATGAGGGACACGCTGCACGCGAGGAGCTGGTCGTCACCTCCAAGGTTCCCGGGCGCCACTTCGGACGCGACCGCGCCCTGTGGGCCGTGGAGGAGTCCGCCGCCAGGATGCGGCCCATCGGTCCGATCGACCTCTACCTCATCCACTGGCCCAACCCTGCACAGGACCTCTACGTCGACACGTGGCGCGCCCTCATCGAGGCCCGCGAGCAGGGCCTCGTGCGCCACATCGGCGTCTCCAACTTCCTGCCCGAGCACATCGCGCGCCTGGAGGACGAGAGCGGCGTCCTGCCGGCCGTCAACCAGATCGAGTCCCACCCCCGCTTCCCCAACACGGAGCAGATCGCCTACGACGCCTCGCGCGGCATCCTCACCGAGGCCTGGAGCCCCATCGGCCGCTCCGGTGAGCTGCTGACGGACCCGGTGGTCGCCGCCGTCGCCCAGGCGCACGGCGTCACACCCGCCCAGGCGGTCCTGGCCTGGCATGTGGCCCGCGGGGTCACCCCGATCCCGAAGTCGAGCAGCCCGCAGCGCCAGGCCGAGAACCTGGCGGCTGCGGACGTGGTCCTCACCGCTGAGGAGGTTGCCGCCCTCACGGCGCTCGGGCGGCCCGACGGGCGGCTCAAGGGCCAAGACCCGGCCGTGTATGAGGAGATGTGAGTACCAGGTCCACTCCGGTGAAGCCCACCCCCGCCACCGACCTGCCCGCTGAGTGGTCTGAGACGGCGTCGTCAGGGAGTTCCGTCGTGACCGGGCTGCCGGCTACCTGTCCATCGTAGAGGACGGACCGAGTATCCGTGGCGCCCGGCGGGTGGCGCCTTGAGTTCTCGTGTCCGCCAGAGCTCTTGTACGAGCGCCTCTGCGAGCACTTGCAGCGTTGGGGTAAGGCAGCGTGTTGTCAAACATCTGCATGCCGACCTCCCAAACCCGAACTGGGGGGGGGTGACCACCACCGCGTCGAGCGTTGGACCTTCGACGTGATATCGGCTGAGCTTCGCCCGTCGAGCCCTGGGACGTGGGCAGACGAGAGTCCGGGCGTCCATCTCTCGGTAGTGGAGGCCGATCCCCGGATCCCTTGGATTAGGCTGCTCACCGCCGAGATGGCTCCCGCATTCCCGCCGTCCAAGGACGGATCGTGTTCCGCCGATATCGAGGTCTTGGTCCAACGAGAGTCGGCAACGATCAGCGTTGTCTCCTGTAGCCATTTAGCCCCATGATGTTTCTATTCCCTTCACCTCCCAGGAGAGAGATTTAAATGAACTACGGTTTGCTCTCAGTGGCACCTGATCGAACCAATCAGGACCTGACTTACACGCCTATGGACATGGAAACGGCGAGAGTTATCGCCGATAACTGGAAATACTCGCCTCCTTACGACTTTTACAACATGACCGCGGATCCGGAAGATTATCAGGAGTTTGTGACTCCGGAACTGTGGCCCAACTTCTTCCTACAGGTGCGGCAGGGCGGTCAATTGATCGGTTTCCTTTCCGGTCGTGTTGCCGAAGAGGGTGACTGCGTGGAGATCGGACTGGGGCTGCGCCCCGACCTCACGGGCCGCGGCCTGGGCCGCAACTTCATGAGGGGCAATCTGAAGTGGATCCAACAAGAGTATTCGGGCATGGAGATTCGCTTGTCGGTAGCATTATTCAACCGGCGTGGCATCAGGGTGTATGAATCCATTGGGTTCAAGGTCATTCGCCACTTCACGCAGGTGACCAATGGTGGCGAATATGACTTCGTAGAGATGAAATTCGTAGAGACGAGACAAGGCACCTGAGTCGCTGACCTCGTCCCAAGCACACTTAAACCCAGGCCATTGATGAGAACTGCATGACTACCACGTCCGGAACTCCTAATAGCATGTTTTGGCGAGTAGCCGCGACCTCCGGCTTCGGAGAACTCGCGCAGGGGGTCGCTGACGTCGTCCTGCCGCTCATCGCGGTAGGTACCCTCGGCGCAACCGGATGGCAAGCGAGTGCCGTCACGTCCGCTGAGTCTGTCGGACTGGTGGCCTTCGGCCTCCTGGCGGGTGTCGTGGCCGATCGGTATAACCGAGTATCAGTCATCACGACCGCCAACTTGCTACGCGCGGCGGCATTCCTTGCGCTGCCTATCGGGGGCCTCTTCCACGTCGTCAACACTCCTATGCTCATCCTGCTTGGCGTCATCGCCGGCGCGTGTGGCGTCTTCGCCGATGCAGCGGCCCAAGCACTGACCCCCACCATCGCATCGGAGGAAGCCCTTCTCGCGCGTAACTCCCAGTTGCTCGCTGTGGACTCCGCGACCCAAATCGGCGCCCCGGCGCTTGCAGGAACGATGACCCAGTGGTTGAGCAGCCAAGTAGCGGCCGGTGTCACGTCGATCGGCTACTTTCTGGCCGCCGCCCCGCTGTTCGGCTGCCACGCGATCGACGCAGCCCGAGTCACCGGCGCGGTGGCGCCTGGAAGACAGCCTAATCTCATGCGGGAACTGAAGGATGGGTTCACGGAGCTTTGGCACCAGCGCGAACTGCGGAGCACCATCGCTTGTACGGCAACATTTAATTTCGCCTACGGTATGCTGCAGCCCGTGTTCTTTCCCTTTTTGTTGCAGGAACTCGGTGTTAGCGAAGGCATTGTCGGCTTGGTTCTTGCAATGGGCGGTATTGGAGCCGTCCTGGCCGCCATCTTTGCGGAGAAGGTCGTTGCAAGAATTGGTATTGGTGCCGCGATCTGGCTGCCAGCAATTCTGGCGGGATGCAGTATCGCGGCAATGGCGTTACTCAGCCCACGCACCGCCCTTCTCGTGGGAGGACTGCTTCAAGGAGTCCTGTCGATCTCAGTCACTGTATATAACATCACCGTATTTACGTTACGACAGGCCGGCACATCGCCGGACATCCTAGGTCGAGTCGGCGTCTCCAGTCGCGTGATTGTATTGGGAACCGCCCCCTTGGGAAGCTTCTTCGCCGCCTCATCCATGATATTCTTTGAGATCCGCGGATCCTTGATCGCATCAGGTTCGATTGCTTGCCTTTCGTCTCTCTGGATCCTTGTCTCCCCGATCCGAAAGGTGCAACGCATGACGGAGTTCCGACGTGATTGCTAACATCGCGAACCTGAGTGGAACAACGTCAACGGTCCCAGCTCCACGACGCGTGCGGTACCGAAGCGACTGTTTGCTGCGCAGCGCTGGTCTTCCGGTGGCCACTTTGCATGCCCTGCGCATCCAGCGGCCCACGCACGCAACGCAGTGCTCCGAGGCCGCCCAGGACGCAGACGAACTGTTCATCGCGCGGGTGGCGCAAATTTTCCGCGAGACACCCGTCGGTGAGGCGTTGGCGTGGCAAAATCCACGCATCTGGAAGAACAACTTGGCAACTCTCGAACCGATCAACAATAGCAAAAACCGACGCCGCGCCGCCGCGCTGTTCGCCTACATCTCGCGATATGTTGCAAGGAACGACACCATAGGATTCTTTGGCTCTCTTTGCTGGGGAACGGTCGATCAGTCGATGCATACCTCCTTTGTGGCTGACGAGCCGACCCTTAAGCAGCGTGAAGTCTATTTCGAGTCTTGGACGGTAGACGAGTTGGCTCGCGTTTTGGCCTCCGTTCTTGGTATCTTCCCTTACCTGCCCCTCATAGCGCATGGGACGTCGCCAAGGCATGCGCCGCGCCATCAACATGATCCGAACGGCCTCGAGACACGGATCTTGGAGCTTCAAGGGGAGTTCGACACCATCGGCGAACTTGCCTGTCATCTACGGGAAGAGACCGGTGATGATTTTGAAGAGGTCGCTCTCGCTATTGCTAGGCTAGTGTGACAGGGCCACCTGACTTGCATCCCCGCCCCAGATATCAACGAGGACGGCCTCCGCTACCTCGACCAATGGCTGGCGGAGGTTCCCGATACCGAAGTCCGCCGCCGCGGTCAACGCTTACTGCAACCGTTCACGGCCTTGCGTACAGAACTCGAACACGCGCGAGGTGACGCAAACGCTGTGGCCCGGCTACAGGAGTTGCTCGGGGACAGATTCAATCAGTTGACGAAGTCTGACGCGTGGCGCCGACCAGGCGAGCAATACGCCGGCAGGGGCTTGGTGTACGAAGATTCGACACGTAACGTGGAGTTCGTCATCGGCCAAGATTATCTTGACCTCTGGGACCGGCCTCTGGCTATCATGCTTCGGGCAGCCGATTGGTACATCGACCTGTCGGGCGTACGTTCGCGCATCTCGCGGAGGAGGTATTTACCAAGGCGGTGGCGAACGCTGGTGGCCAGCAGATGTCCCTAGAACGGCTCTTCTTTATGCTCACCGACCAGTTGGCTCGTGGAGTTCGTGAGGCCCCAAGTTTCGCGACCGTCGGCCAATGAGAACTGCAGAAGCGATGGGCGGTGCTCGCGCGACGAGGGGCTGAACCGTACGTCACCGCCGACGGCCTCGAGCGCGGCCACCGTGCAGATGACGGACATGATGATGCCGATGACGTCCCACGGGATGTCCTCGGTTGAGGTTGGCACGCCTGTGGCGGTCAGCACGAGCACGCCCGCGGCACCGGCCAGGCCGATGCCAATGCCGCCCAGGCGCGCACCGATGACGATGAAGACGAGCACAACGATGAGATGGAACCAGATCATGGTTGGGGTCTCCTTTGACTCGGGGAGGCGCTCGGTCGCCTCCGAGGGCTGCGCACCGCTGAGCACGGGTGAGGTCCGAGTGGCAGTGCGGGGGACTCACACTCACAGCACGTGTGACATTGCCCATAGTGCGCTCTTATAACGATAGGGTGTGCTGCCTGCGTGCCGCTCGATTCATCGAGATGTCTCACCTATCGGCGCCCGCCGTGACCGCATCGTGGTAGCTGGTCCCGCCACGGGGCGGCGGCATCGGTCACGTTCCGGCCCGCCCGGCGCCGTCGGAGCCGATGGCGGGGGAGGATCACCCCATGACGTCCATCCAGCCCACCCCCGCCGCCGACCTGCCCGCAGAGATCGACCTGCGGCTGGTCGTCACCGACATGGACGGCACGCTCCTTGACAAGGACTCGCGCCCGCCCGCCGGGATCACCGCCCTCATGGATCGGATGCGTGCCCACGGCGTCGCCTTCTGCCCGGCCTCTGGCCGCCAGCTGGCCAACCTGCGCGCCGTGCTGGGCCCCGGCATCGACGACGGACCCGTCATCCCGGAGAACGGCCTGTTCTCGCTCGTCGGTGGCGTCGAGCTCCACTCGGACCTGCTCAGCCGTGAGCAGGTCCTGCGCGTCATCGCGGCCGTGCGTGACCTGCTCGCCCGCGGCGGTGACGTCGGCGCCGTCGTCGCCACCCGGCACATGGCCTACATCGAGCGCGGGGACGAGCGGTTTGCCGCCCAAGTCGCCAACTACTACGAGCAGCGCGCCCTCGTACCCGACCTGACGGCGCTGGACCTCGACGACGTCCTCAAGGTCGCCGTCTACGACTTCGGGGTGGCGGAGCAGGAGTCGGGCCCGCGGTTGCGCGCGGCCGTCCCCGATGTGCGGACCGTCGCCTCCGGCCTGCAGTGGACCGACGTCATGAACCCGGCCGGCTCCAAGGGGCGTGCGCTGAGCATCATTCAGAAGCACCTGGGGGTGGGCCCCGAGCAGACGGCCGTCTTCGGCGACTACCTCAATGACCTCGAGCTGTACGCGCACTCCACGCTGGGCTTCGCCATGGCCAACGCCCACCCCGGGATCCTTCAGGCCGCGCAGTACGTCGCGCCGGCCAACACCGAGGACGGCGTCGTGCGCACGGTCAACCTCCTGCTCAACCGCCTGCCCGCCGGACGCTGAGGCCCGCCGGTCCCGCCAGTCCCGTCAGGCTCGTTGGTCTGCGTCGAGGATCCGCTCGATGTCGACGGCGGGGCCGGTGTCCCGCAGCCGGTCAAGCGCCCGACGCTCCTTCTTCGTGGGCCTGCCCGCACCCCGGTCGCGCACGATCGCCGCCGGGGCCTCCAGCGGTGAGGGCCGTGGGGGAGTGCGGTCGAGGTAGGCGGTGCGGGCGATGGGGGCGCCGACCCTCTTGGACAGCAGACGCAGCACCACGAGGTCACGGTCGAAGCCGGCCACCCGGTAGCGGATCTCGTCACCGACGGTGATGCGCTGCGCCGGCTTGGCGGTCTCACCGTTGACCCGCACGTGCCCCGCCTTGCAGGCCGCCGTGGCCGCCGCACGCGACTTGACCTGCCGCACGCTCCACAGCCACGCATCCACCCGCACCGATGCGGGGTCACCGGCCTCGGCGGCGGCGAGGCGTGCCTGCGCGATCCTCGAATCCTGGCTCGTCATGCCGGGATCCTAACGGCGCTGCGCCCGCGCCCGGCGCCGCCGCAGGTCTCGCCGCCGACCGACGCGCGGCACAATGCCCACCACGAGCAGCGCCGCGCCAACGGCGGCCATGGCCAGGAGTCCCGGACGCTCCGTCAGCCCGTGGCCGACCGCCCCGACGACCCGCTCAGCCTCGCCGAGCGCACTGCCCGCGCCATCCCCACCGGCCACACAGTCCTCGAGCACCTCGCGCAGTGCGGCCGTGTCCGCCTCGGGCACGCCCACCTCGTAGGCGGCCAGCACGGAGACGAAGCGTGCGGCGTACGTGCAGCGGTAGCCGTCATCCTCGGGCCACCAGCCCGAGCCCCCGGACGGGTTCCAGGAGTTCGTCCCCGTGGATCCCACCGGGCAGGTTGCGGGCCCGCAGGCTCCCTTGTCCTGGTTGGCCTGCCCGTCCACGGCGAGCAGGTTGAGCGGGTCGTTCGCGACCAGCAGCCGTCTGCGCGCGTCCCAGGCCCAGGCGCCGTGCGCGTACAGGTAGTTCAGCGCAACCACGTGGTCGATCTGGACCTCAGCGGAGGTGTCCGCACCCCGGGTGAAGGTGATGGTCGCGCCGGTGTACGGGTCGTGGAGCGTGCCGAACCACACCGTGGCGTTGGGGCACACACCTGCCCCTTCGCCCACGCCCTGCTCCACCGTCTGGATGCCTGCGGCACGCGAGTAGTCGGCGTTGGTCAGGTCGCGCGCGAGGATCTCGTTGCGGGTGTCGCAGCCGTCGCCGTCGACGTCCTCCCAGGACTCGCCGAACCACCCCGTGCGCGAGCCGCCCTCGGCCCAGGAGACCGGGGCGGGGTTGTCGTCGGGCAGCAGTGCCAGAGCCTCCAGGGCCTCCGCACTGCTGAGGACGGCCTCGCCCCGCTCGTCCCAGGCCGGCGCCTCGTCGGCAAGCGCCGCCGGGACGGCCAGCACGGTGGCCAGCGCGGCCGCCGGCACTCCGGCCAGTACAGCGGCCAGGGCACAGAGGACGGCCACGAACCTCATCCTCGTCATGTCTCCAGGCTAGAGGCTGCCTCGGACACGATCCCCAGGCCGAGGCCCCGGCCCGGGCAGCCAACAGGTCAGGGGCCGATGAGGGGATGGTCAGGGACAGTCACGGGACAGTTAGGGGCCAGTTAGGGGACGATGTGTCCCGCGGCACGGAAGAGCTCGTACCACTCCTCGCGCCCGAGCCTCAGCTCCGAGCCGGCGGCCGCAGCACGCACGCGCTCGGGCCGGGTGGTGCCCAGGACCACCTGCATGTTGGCCGGGTGGCGGGTGATCCACGCCGCCGCGATCCCGTCGGGGGTCACCCCGTACGTCGCGGCGAGACGGTCGAGGACGTCGTTGAGCTCGGCGTACTGCTCGCGGTTGCCGATGAAGGGCCCCGAGCCGTCACCGGACTGGTAGGGCGACCAGGCCTGGATCGTCGTCGAGGTCAGGCGGCAGTAGTCGAGGATCCCGTCGGTGCGCACCACGGACTGCTCGTGCTGCATGTTCTGGGTCATGCCCTCGGCGACGAGGTGGGCGTGCGTGAGGGAGAGCTGCAGCTGGTTGGCCAGGAGAGGCTGGTCGATCGTGGCGCGCAGGAGCTCGAGCTGACCGCGGGTGTGGTTGGAGACGCCGAAGTGACGGACCTTTCCGGAGGCGGCGAGCGTGTCGAAGGCGGAGGCGACCTCCTCGGGCTCGACGAGGGAGTCAGGGCGGTGGAGCAGGAGCACATCGATGTAGTCGGTGCGCAGAGCCTTGAGGGAGGCGTCGACGTTGTCGAGGATGTGCTTCTCGGAGAAGTCGAACCAGACGGAGGGGTCGGCGATGCCGCACTTGGTCTGGAGGATGACCTTCTCGCGCTCGGCCGCGGACCAGTCGAGCGCGGCACCGGCGCGGGCCTCGCAGGCGTGGTCGGAGCCGTAGATGTTGGCGTGGTCGAACATCGTGATGCCCTCGTCGAGGGCGGTGGAGACGAGCTCGCGGATCTCCGCGTCGCTCTTGTCCTTGATGCGCATGAGCCCGAGGACGATGTTGGGCACGACGGGCCCGCTGGCGCCGAGGGTGAAGGTTCTCATGCACCCACGCTAACGAGGTTCGCCTCACCCTGGAAGGATCGTCAGCGCTCGATGTGCGCGGCCCGGTGGTCCGCCGCCAGCGCAGCCAGGACCTCCTCGTAGACGACGTCGGGGCTGAGCCTGCGAAGCTCCTCGTTGAGCGTCGTGATCGGCTCACGGCGCGGCATCGTGACGATCTGCGGTTGCGCGGCGTCGGGGGAGGAGATGCGTACCCGCTCCTGGTCCGCGCGCTCGATGCTCCACGTCCCACCGGAGGTCGCCACCGCCACCTGGGCGATCCCGGAGAAGTCCTCGACGTCCACACGCTCCACCGGCACGCCCAAGCGCAGGCGCAGCCAGTGGAACATGAGGGACAGAGAGGCGTTCGCACGTTCACCGGCCACCGTGACGCTGCGGACCTCGTGCTCGCGCAGCACCGGCCCCAGGGTGGCGGCGACGATCGCCCGCCACAGGGTCATCCGGGTCCAGGCCAGGTCGATGTCGCCGCGTGCGTGGCTCGGGGCGAGCGCGCTCAGTGCGGCCGCGGGGTCGGCCTGGGCCGGGGCGTTGGTGATACGGGTCGAGGCCAGGCGCCCCAGCGGGTCCTGGGCGGCGCAGGCCGGCATCGTCGTCGGCCACCACGTGACCACCGGCACGTCCGGCAGCAGGAAGGGCACGACGAGCGTGTCCGGGTGCGCCGCGGCCGCACCGTGGGGGCGCAGCACGAGAGTCTCGCCCGCCCCGGCGTCGTGACCCACGCGGATCTCGGCGTCCAGGGTGTCCGCACCATCGTCACTGCCCGCCCCGTCCTCGGGGTGGACGACGGCGATGATCCGGCTCGGGTGGTCCAGTGAGGCGCCGTGGGCCGCCGTCAGCGCCTCCTCCAGGTCCGCGGCATGGGTCGAGATGAGGAGCGTGAGGACCCGGGAGCCGCCCATCGTCCCCTCGGCGTCCAGCAGCTCGGACACGATGCGCTCGGTGGATGCGGCCGTGAGCGTGGTGATCATGAGCGCCTCCAGGTGCGCGAGTCGCGGGCGAGCAGGTCGTGGGCACTGTGCGGGCCCCAGGAGCCCGGCCGGTAGTCCTCAGGCGCCCCTGAGCGCGCCCAGTGCTCCATGACCGGGTCGAGGATCTTCCAGGACAGGTCCACCTCCCGCTGGTGCGGGAACAGGGGCGCGTCACCCAGCAGGGCGTCGAGGATGAGACGCTCATAGGCCTCCGGGGACTCCTGGTTGAAGGAGCCGCCGTAGGCGAAGTCCATGAGCACGTCGCGTAGCTCCATCTGGGTGCCCGGCACCTTGGAGGCCAGACGCATCGTCACACCCTCGTCCGGCTGGATCCTCACGACGATGGCGTTGGCGCCGACGGCGGCGGTCGAGGCGGCGTCGAAGGGCAGGAAGGGCGGCTGGCGGAAGACGACGGCGACCTCGGTCACCCGCCGCGCCAGGCGCTTGCCGGCGCGCAGGTAGAAGGGCACACCCGCCCAGCGCCGGTTGGCGATCTCCAGGCGCAGCGCCGCGAAGGTCTCCGTCGTCGAGTCGTCGGGAACGCCGTCCTCCTCGAGGTACCCGGCCACCGCCGCACCGCCCTGGAAGCCGGCGGCGTAGCGACCACGGGCCGTGGTGGCCGACAGGTCGAGGACCCCGCCGCGCTCAAGACGGACAGCCGCCAGGACCTTCTCCTTCTCCGCGCGCACGGCGGCAGCGCTCATCGACGTCGGCTCCTCCATCGCGGTCAGGGCCAGCAGCTGCAGGAGGTGGTTCTGGATGACGTCACGGGCCGCGCCGATGGAGTCGTAGTAGCCCGCGCGCGAGCCGATGCCGATGTCCTCCGCCATCGTGATCTGCACGTGGTCGACGTAGCGCTGGTTCCACAGCGGCTCGAAGATCGTGTTGGCGAAGCGCAGCGCCAGGATGTTCTGGACCGTCTCCTTGCCCAGGTAGTGGTCGACGCGGAAGACGTCGTCGGGACGCACGATGCGCGAGACCAGGCTGTCGAGCTCGGCAGCCGAGGCGCGGTCATGACCGAAGGGCTTCTCGACGACCACTCGCCGCCAGGCATTGCCGGAGGCGTCCACGAGCCCGGAGGCGGCCACCCGCTTGGTCACGGCGGGGAACCAGGCCGGCGGGATCGACAGGTAGAAGGCGCGGTTGCCGCGCGTGAGCCGCGTCGCGTCCAGGTCCTCCACCACCTCGGTGAGGCGGGCGTAGGCGGCTTCGTCCTCGAAGGAGTCCAGGGTGACGAATCGCATCCCCGCAGCCAGCTGCTCCCAGATGCTCTCGTGCCAGGCGGTGCGCGCGTAGGCCTCGACGCTGGCACGCACGTAGGCGCGCATGGCGTCATCGTCCCAGTCGCGGCGGCCGACGCCGACGAGGCTGAAGGCGGGGGAGAGCAGGCCCCGGTTGGCCAGGTCGTAGATCGCCGGCAGCAGCTTGTGGCGCGCCAGGTCCCCGGTGATGCCGAACATCACCAGCACGCACGGGTCCGCGACATGCGGCATGCGCAGGTCGCGGGGGTCCAGGAGCGGGTTGTCGGGGGCGCTCACATCAGCCTTCCTTAGTACGCGACAGTATGCGACGCGCACGGTGCGCGTGCCCGCCCCACTGTACTGAGCAGCAGACCTCCGGCGTGACAGGGGCCTTGGCGGTTTTGGCGTCACAATCGTGGGCAAAAAGGCAGACCTCCGGCGTGACAGGGGCCTTGGTCCGTTCATCCTGCGAGAAGGTCCGCTGTGCGCGAAAGTTCGTCCTGAGTCCCAACCCTCATGCGTCCATCGTCCTGGGGTCCCACCCGCGTTAGGCTCCGACCGGATCCCGGCAGAGCCCGCGCAACCGCTGCGGGCCTCAGCCCCGCCGCCAGCACCAGTTGGAACACCAGTAGGAAGAGGCCAGCCCATGAGCGCGACCAGTGCCGCCACGACCTTTACCCCGGCCCCCGCGAGCGCCGACATCGGCGTCTACGGCCTCGGCGTCATGGGAGCGAACCTCGCCCGCAACCTGGCCCGTCACGGCCACGCCGTCGCCGTCTTCAACCGCTCGCACCAGCGCACCGAGCGGCTCATGGCCCGCTACGCCGACGAGGGGGCCTTCGTGCCCGCCAGCGAGCTCGCCGACTTCGTCGCCTCCCTGCGCCGCCCGCGCGTGGCCATCATCATGGTGCAGGCCGGTGCCGGTACCGAGGCCGTCGTCGAGCAGCTGCGCGCCCTGCTCGAGCCGGGCGACATCATCGTCGATGCCGGCAACACCTTCTACAAGGACACCCAGCGCCGTGAGGCCTCCCTGCGCGAGCAGGGCATCCACTTCGTCGGCATGGGTGTCTCCGGCGGTGAGGAGGGCGCGCTGCTGGGGCCCTCGATCATGCCCGGCGGCACCCAGGAGTCCTACGACCGCCTGGGCCCCATGCTCGAGTCCATCTCCGCCCACGTGGACGGTACGCCGTGCTGCACCCACGTCGGTCCCGACGGCGCCGGCCACTTCGTCAAGATGGTCCACAACGGCATTGAGTACGCCGACATGCAGCTCATCGCCGAGGCCTATGACCTCCTGCGTCACGTCGGCGGGCTCAGCGTGCCCGAGATCGCCGCCGTCTTCCGCTCCTGGAAGGACTCCGAGCTCGACTCCTACCTCATCGACGTCACCACCGAGGTCCTTGAGCGTGTGGACCCCGCCACCGGTGCCGCCTTCGTTGACGTCATCGTTGACGCGGCCGGGCAGAAGGGCACGGGCTCGTGGACCACGCAGAGCGCCCTCGAGCTGGGTGTGGCCGTCCCGGCCATCGCCGAGGCGACCTTCGCCCGCGCCGCCTCCTCCTCGTCCGCTCAGCGCCGGGCCGTGCGCGAGGCCGCCTTGGACTCGGGCGCCCGCGAGATCGGCTACGACACCGCCGAGGAGCGTCAGTCCTTCATCGACGCCGTCCGCCAGGCCCTCTACGGCTCGAAGATTGCCGCCTACGCCCAGGGCTTTGACGAGATCGCCACGGCCTCGACCACCTACGGCTGGGACGTGGACCTGGGGGCCATGGCCCGCATCTGGCGCGGGGGCTGCATCATCCGCGCCCGCTTCCTCGATGACATCACCCGCGCCTACGAGGCCGAGCCGGCTCTTGCCTCCCTGCTCGTGGCACCGACCTTCGCCACCGCCCTGGAGTCGGTCCTGCCCGCATGGCGTGAGGTGGTCGCCACCGCGGCGCTGGCCGGTGTCCCGGCACCCGCTTTCGCCTCCTCGCTGGCCTACCTCGACCAGCTGCGCGCCGAGCGCCTGCCCGCCGCCCTCATCCAGGGCCAGCGTGACTTCTTCGGCTCGCACACCTACCACCGCACGGACGACCCCACCGGCGTCTATCACGTGCTGTGGGCTGAGGACGGCCGCGCCGAAGAGAAGTGGGACTGACGGACGTGGAGCCGATGCCCCCAGCCGGCCGGGCCCCGCAGCGCCTGGACTCACTGACGAACCTCTCGCGCGAGGAGGCCACCTGGCGCTCGGGCGTGCTGTCGCTGACCTCGCTCACCGTCATCATCGACGTCACCAGCGCTCCCGACACCTCCCGCACCGACTTCGCTGTGCGCAGCGAGGCGGTCGTTGACCTGCGCGAGGCCGCCGAGGGCCTGTGGCTGGACTTCCTCGGCGAGGCGGTCACCGGCCTCGAGATCGACGGCGCGGCACTCGAGCCGCAGTGGGACGGGGTCCGCGTTGCCCTGCCTGTCCTGGGCCCGGGCACGCACCGGGTGGTGGTTGAGGCTCGTGGCCGCTACTCCACCTCCGGCCAGGGCCTGCACCGCTTCCACGACCCCGTGGACGGCGCGACCTACCTCTACACGCACTTCGAGCCTTCGGACGCGCGCCGGGCGTGGCCATGCGCGGACCAGCCGGACCTCAAGGCTCCCTTCAGCCTCACGGTCCGCCACCCCGAGGGGTGGACGGTGCTGGCCAACGGGACCCCCGTGCGAACTGAGCCGACTGTGGCGACTGGGTCGGCTGAGGGCCGGCCCGGCGCCGAGACGACGGCCATGGCCACAACCATGACCACGACGCAGCCCCTGCCCTCCTACCTCACGGCAATGGCCGCCGGGCCGTGGCACCGCGTGCACGGCCAGTGGTCCTCGCGCCTGCGCCCCGACGACGCCCCGGTCCCCCTGTCATGGTCCTGCCGGGCGAGCCTGGCCCGGCACCTGGACGCCGACGAGCTCCTGGCGGTCACCCGCTGCGGCATGGACCTGTTCGACACGACCTACGACTACCCCTACCCCTGGGGCACCTACGACAGCGTCCTCGTGCCCGAGTACAACATCGGCGCCATGGAGAACCCGGGCTGCGTCACCTTCAACGAGGACAGATTCCTCTTCCAGGGGCCCGTCACCCGGGCACAGCACGCAGGCCGGGCCAATACGATCCTGCACGAGATGTGCCACATGTGGTTCGGAGACCTCGTGACCCCGCGCTGGTGGGAGGACACCTGGCTCAAGGAGTCCTTCGCCGACCACCAGGGCACCTGGGCGCAGGCACTGGCCACCGAGTGGATCGAGGCCTGGGCGACCTTCGCGCTGGGCCGCAAGGCCTGGGCCTACGCCGAGGACTCGCGCCCGCTCACAACCCACCCCATCACCGCCACCGTCGACGACGTCGAGGCAGCCCGTCAGACCTTCGACGGCATCACCTACGCCAAGGGCGCCGCCGTCCTCAAGCAGCTCGTCGCCCACGCCGGGCAGGACGCCTTCGTTGAGGCGGCCCGCAGCTGGTTCCGCGAGCACGCCTTCGACAACGCGGGCCTGGCGGACTTCCTCGACACGCTCTCGCGTGCTTCGGGCCGGGACATGCAGGCCTGGGCACGGGTGTGGCTGTCGACCTCCGGTCCCTCTGTCCTGACCCCTGAGGTCGAGTCCGACGGCGGTCTGCTCACGCGTCTGACCGTCCGCCAGGAGGGGACGGACCTGTCGACGGGCCAGGCCGTGCTGCGTCCGCACACGCTCGTCGTCGGCCTGTACTCCTTCGACGACAACGGCGACCTCGTGCGCACCGACCGCTGTGAGGTGACCCTGGAGGGGGCTCGGACGGAGGTTTCCAGCGCGGTGGGCCTGGCGGTGCCCGACCTCGTGACGCTCAACGACGAGGACCTCACCTACGCCGTCGTGCGCCCCGATGCGGCCTCCCTGGCCACCGCGCGCCGGGCCCTGGGACGGCTGAAGGACCCGCTGGCACGGGCAGTGTGGTGGTCGAGCCTGACCCTGCTGACCCGCGATGCCCTGCTGGTGCCCGAGGACTTCATCGCCACCGTCCTGAGCCAGGCAGACGACTCGGCCCAGCCGGCGGTTCTCGCTCAGCTGCTGGCCGACGCTCGCCTGTGCGCCACGCGCTACACCCCGCCGTCTGAGCGGGCCGCGGCCCTCGCCCCGCTCGTGGGTACCGGCTCGGCCGCGCAGCCCAGTGCCTGGGATCTGCTGCTCGCCGCAGCACCGGGCTCGGACGCCCAGCTGGTACGCGTGCGCGCCTGGGCCGAGGCTGCGGGCCAGGGGCTGGAACTCACCGACGGCGAGGCCGACCTGCTCGCCGAGCGCCTTCGCACGGTGCTGGAGGGCGGGCTGGCCGGCGTCGTCGTCGACTCTGACCTGCGCTGGCGCCTGTTGACCGCACTGGCGCAGCTGGGGCGGACCCGTGAGGAGGAACTCGACGCCGCGCTGGCCAAGGCGCCCGAGGCCTCCAACGTCACCCGCCACCTCAGGGCCCTGTCCTCGACCCCTGACGCCCGCGTCAAGGAGAACATCGTCGAGCGTGCGCTGACGGATGAGTCCTTGAGCAACGATCACCTGGCGGCCCTGCTGGACGGCTATGCGGTCGACGCCCACCGTGACCTCACCGCGCCCCTGACGGGGCGCTACCTCGAGGCTCTCGAGGGCCTGTGGGCCTCGCGCGGCCAGGAGACGGCGACGCGGCTCGTCACGGGGCTCTTCCCGTCCTGCGGCGACGCTGAGGACCTGGAAGCGGTGGACGCCTGGCTGGCGGAGCACGGACAGGCGCCCGGGGCGCTCAGGCGCCTGATGCTCAAGCATCGTGACGACCTCGCCCGTGCGCTGCGGGCGCGAGAGCGATACCAGGAATGAAGGGCGGTGACCTTCCTCGCCCGCGTTTCGATGGAGCGCGGGACGGGTATGGTGTAGGCACACGTGGCGTGTCCTGGCGCCACCCGACCTGAGGGGGAAAGATGTCGAGCACTCCGACCGAGCCGGACACCTCGTCCACCCAGATCTTCGGGGCTGTTGACCTCACGGATGACCGCGAGGTTCCCCTCCTCGGACTGTCTCAGCAGGACCGTGCGGCGATCACGGCACTGCCCGTCGGCACCGCCCTCATGCTTGTGGGCGAGGGGCCCGCGACGGGCTCGCGCTTCCTGCTCGACGCCGATCAGACGACCGTTGGCCGCCATCCGCGCGCCGACATCTTTCTCGACGATGTCACCGTCTCGCGTAAGCACGCGGTGTTCATTCGGCAGAGCGACGGCGGTTTCGCCGTGCGCGACTCCGGCTCGCTCAACGGCACCTACGTCAACCGTGAGCGCGTGGAGCAGGCTGTGCTGCACCCCGGTGATGAGGTTCAGATCGGCAAGTACCGCATGACCTACCACCCCGGCCCGGCCCCGGCCCCCGCCCCGCAGTGAGGACGGGCGCCACCGGCGCGGCCCGCCGGGACACTCCCGCCGGCCAGGAGTCGGCTGCGTCCCGCTCCTGGCCGCAGAACGTCTCCCATGAGCCGGGAATGAAGATCGGGGAGGTCGTCGGCCTCCTCAAGGGGTCTTTTCCGGCGCTGTCGATCTCAAAGGTCCGCTACCTCGAGGCCGAGGGCCTCATCAGCCCGCACCGGGTGGGAAACGGCTACCGTCAGTACTCGCAGGCCGACGTCGAGCGACTGCGTTTCGCCCTCACGGCGCAGCGCGATGAGTACCTGCCGATCTCCGTCATTCGTGAGCGGCTGACCGAGCTCGACGCCACCGGCACCTCGACCGGGCCCGTCGCCCGGGTGATCGCCGCTCACGGCAGGCGCCTCGACGACGGCCCGACCGATCTCGATGGCTTGCTGGAACGCACGGGTGTGAGCGAGGAGGAGCTTGACGAGCTCATCGCCATCGGCCTGGTGGCCGCCGACGCGCACGGCCGCTTCGACTCTCGGGCGGTGCGCACTGTCTCCCTGGCGCGTGAGATTCACGCCCTGGGTGTGCCGCTGCGCAACCTGCGGATGTTGCGCACCTCGGCCGAGCGCGAGGCCGACGTTATTGACCAGGCGGTCCAGCACAAGCGTTCTCGCTCGTCCTCAGCAGGGGAGGAGGCCGCCGCAGAGCTCGCGGGCAGGGTCGGCGAGCTGCATGCGCTGCTGCTGCGGCGCGCGGTCGACGCTCTCGCCTGACCTCGTCGCGCGCGTCGTCGGTCTGCCGGTTTCCAGGACACCGGGTGCCTGGCGACACTAGCCTGGGCAGGTGCACGGGATGAGCCTCATGGGCGTTCGCGCCTCGCAGGAGGGCGGTGGGCTCGTCGCGATCCTCGTTGAGGAGGACGGCCCCCGGATGGTTGCCGTGCCTGTCAGTGCTCGTGACGCACTCACCCTGTCCTCGGGGGAGGGGACGGCCTCGTCGACATGGTCGGCGCTGCTGACCTCCACCCTTCACGCGGTGGGGGCGCAGCTGAGGGGCCTCGTGCTCGATGTTGACGCTGATGGGGCACTGTCCACGGGGGTGCGAGTGGTGGCCGCTGACGGCGGGGAGCATCTGGTGCCCTGCTGCCCGGCGGAGGCCCTCATCCTCGCTTACGAGCGGCGTGCGCGCCTGCGGGCCTCCTCGGCGCTGCTGCGGCTGCGCGCGGTCGATCTGACGGGGGAGACGGTGCAGGAGCAGGTGGCGCGCCTGCGCTCGGCCTTGGACGCGGGTCCCGGGGGCCTCGGCCCCTGAGCCGGTCATCGCTTCTCGCGACACGCGGGATGCGTGTGACTCATGTGACTCGTGTGACTCAGCATGTGCAATACATCACACAGCGATTCCTTGGGGTCGTGAGCTTTGCCCGGAATCACGCCCGAAGGTCCAGGGCGTTCGGGCGCCTACTCAACCTCATCCTCAGGTTGAGGTCGATTCCTGCCTCAGCCACCGCGTGGCCTTCGTTGAGGAGGGCCCCAACCGGCCTTATCGTGGTCCCCGCTGGGGCCACACAGGCACCGCACCAACAGCCCGTGCCCCCAGCACGGATCCCGAACCGACAGGAGCAGGCAAGTGAGCGCGAACGAAGCGGTCAGTCACGGGCTCGCACCCCAGCGCACCCAGGGCATGCTCTTTGGGGACCCGCTCCCTGAGCTCGACGTCCACACCGGTTACCGCGGCCCGGTGGCCTGCCGCGCCGCGGGCATCACCTACCGCCAGCTCGACTACTGGGCCCGCACGGGCCTGGTCGAGCCCTCCATCCGTGGAGCCAAGGGATCCGGCTCCCAGCGCCTGTACTCCTTCCGCGACATCCTCCTGCTCAAGGTCGTCAAGCGTCTGCTCGACACCGGTGTCTCCCTCCAGCAGATCCGCACCGCCGTCAACGCCCTGCACGCCCGCGGCGTCGACGACCTCACCAGTATCACGCTCATGAGCGACGGCGCCTCCGTCTACGAGTGCACCAGTGCCGACGAGGTCATCGACCTCGTCCAGGGCGGACAGGGCGTCTTCGGTATCGCCGTCGGCCGCGTGTGGCAGGAGGTCGAGGGCTCCCTCGTCAACATGCCCACCGAGCAGGCCGAGCCCGTCGTCGAGGACGAGCTCGCCCGGCGTCGCGCCGCCCGCCGCCGCGCCATGTGACCCGCGGGGCGCGCCCAGAGCGCCCCGCCGCGGGGCCACCTCAGGACGCATCGCCCCCGATGAGCCGGGACCGCGAGTAGCCGTCCGTCAGGTCCGTCAGCGTCACCCGGACGACGCCGTCGGCACCCACCTCGTAGCGCTCGCGCAGCAGCGGCCCCTGGCCCGTGCGCACGACGGGCACCCCGGACAGGTCCTCCACCTCACGCAGGCCGCGCTCAGCCGGGAACAGCAGCTCACCGCAGGGTGAGACCCGTCCCGCAGGCCCTCCGTTCTCGTCCGTGCCCGCGCACTCGACGTAACGCAGTCGCGCCACGTTGTGCACCGCCCGGTACTCGCGCTCGACGACGGCGGTGTGCGCCTGGGTCGAGCCGTCATGGGACAGCACCGCGTCGGGGGAGAGCACGAGGTCGAAGGTCACGGCACTGCCGTCATCGGCCTCGCGGAAGACGCCCAGTGCGCGCGACAGGCGGTCGGTAAGGGTCATGCCGGAGCTCGGGTCCACCGCGATGGCCAAGCCGATCGCCGTCGACGCCCCCGGCTGGGCCGCGCGGTGCACACGCCTGCCGAAGGCCTCCCGCAGAAGCCGGGGGACCTGCGGGTAGGACGAGGCCCCGCCCACGAGGTAGAGCCCGGCCACGTCCGTCAGCGCGGGCGCCCCGTCCTCCAGCCGACCGACCAGGGGCGTGAGGACCTCGAGCGAGCGCTGTACCAAGGGGAGCGTGGCCTCGTACAGGTCCGCGACCGGCAGGACCACGGGCTCGCCGTGCAGCTCGACGACAAGGCGCCGCGTCTGCGGTGACAAGGACTCCTTCGCCTGCTGGCACTGGTCGAGCAGGTCGTCGCGCTCGGCCAGGGTGAGCTCTCGCTCCGCCACGCCCGCGCGCTCAAGCACCAGCTGGGATAGGACGAGGTCGATGTCGTCACCGCCGAGGTCCGGCAGGCCGCGAGAGGCCAGCACCTCATGGTCGGCGCCCGCGACATCGACGAGGGACGTGTCGAAGGTGCCCCCGCCCAGGTCGTAGACGAGCACCCGCGTGCGGCGCGAGGTCACCGTCGCACCCTGGCGGTGCGTGTACTCAAAGCCCGCCGCCGAGGGCTCGTGGAGCATGTGCGCGACGTGGAAGCCGGCCGCTGCGAAGGCGTCCAGGGTGAGCATGCGCTGCGCCCCGTAGGCGTGGGCCGGCACCGCCACCGCGATCTGGTGCTGCGGGGCGGACAGGTCGGTGCCGGTGAGATCCGGTGCCGTCTCCAGCTCGGCTCGTAGGTGGCGCAGGAAGCCCGTGAGGATCTGGCCGACCTCGTGCTCCTCGTGACCGATGCGCACGGGCGTGCTCCAGGACACGGCGGGGGAGGCGAGGACCCGTTTGAGGCTGCGCAGCACGGGAGCGCCGCTGCGGGCGGCCTCCTGCGCCTCGAAGCCGTGGACAAGACCGTCCTCAGTCAGGGCGGTGAGGGAGGGCAGGAACTCATGGCGGTCGCCACGGGTGTCGGCGAAGCCCAGGACGGGGTAGTTGCCTCGGTCCACGAGGCTGACGACCGTGCGGGTCGTGCCCAGGTCGATCCCGAGGCCTACCGTGCGCTCGGCGGCGTCAGAACCACCGCCCCGAGAACGGTGCCCACGGGAGGCGGTGCGCTCAGTGGACATGTGCCTGCTCCTCGTCTCGATGATCCAATCGCTCTGGCTGTCGCAGCCTATCGTCCGCGAGAGGACTCACCGAGGGACTGTTGCCGGGTTGTACCCTCCACCACATGACCGAGAACCTCAGGACGCTGGCTCTCGAGGCTGCCGCGACCTCCGCCGCCCAGGCCGACCCGGACTACCCGCTGGTCCATCTTGCCCCGCCCGTGGGCCGTCTCAACGATCCCAACGGCCTGCTCGTCGATACCGGCACCTGTCACGCCTTTTATCAGTACACGCCCATGCACGGCAGCCGTCGGCTCGTGTACTGGGGACATGCGAGCTCGGCCGACATGCTCCACTGGGAGCACCATGACCCGGCAGTGGTGCCGGACTCGTACTACGACGCCAACGGTGCCTACTCGGGCAACGCCATCGTGCTGGAGGGCGAGGAGCTCACCGAGGCCCCGGCCGCAGCCCCGTACCAGCTCTTCTACACCGGCAACGTCAAGGACCCGCTGACCGACGAGCGCACGGCCAGCCAGTGCCTGGTCACCAGTGCGGACCTGGTCACCTTCACCAAGTGGCCCGGCAACCCTCTGCTGCCCACGCACGCGCCCGGCTACACCGCTCACTTCCGCGACCCCCAGGTGGCGCGGGACCCCGAGCGGCCGGGCGGCTACCGCATGCTGCTGGGCGTCCAGCGTGAGGATGAGACGGGCGCTGCGCTGCTCTACCGCTCAGCGGACCTGCTGTCCTGGGAGCTCGACGGCGAGATCACCTTCCCCGGCGCCGGCGGACGCCTCGACGCACTGGGCTACATGTGGGAGTGCCCCGGCCTGGCCACGCTCACCGACGAGCTGACCGGGCAGGACTGGGACGTCCTCATCTTCTGCCCACAGGGGGCGGACAGTGAGGCCGCCGGTGGCTACCGGACGGTCTTTCCGTGCGTGTACGCGGTCGGGCACCTAGTGGGTACCGAACTGCGCGACTGCGATGGGACCCTGCGCCAGGTGGACCACGGCTTGGAGTTCTACGCCCCGCAGATCTTCGCGCGTCGCCCGTCCGAGCCCGGAGAGGTGCTGCTCGCCGGGTGGGCGGGTAACGCCGGCCAGGACGACCAGCCCTCGATCGGCACGGGTGGCTGGGTCCACTGCCTGACCGTGCCGCGCGCGCTCAGCCTGCGCGGCGGGCGCCTGATCCAGCGGCCCTGCATCGAGGCCGGGCCGACGACGTCGGCGAACCTGGCGAGTCTGGAGGGGCACCGTTCCTGGCACCTCGTGCTCGACCTGGCGCGGCAGGCGGGTCGGGTCGGTGCGCAGACAGGGGCGCAGGCAGAGCCGGAGGCCGAGGCGGGCGTGTGCCTGACCATCGGTGATGAGGAGTGCTTCGTCACCGTTGAACTGGTCGCGGGGGAGGTACCGCGGCTTGTCATCGACCGTGGGCACTCGCGCTACCACGAGCCCGAGGCCGTGCGCATCGTCGAGCTGGACCCGGCGACGCCGCTGCGCCTGGAGGTCCTCCACGACCGTTCGGTGACGGAGGTCTTCGTCGGTGACGGTGACTGCGCCGCGACGTTCCGCTCCTTCGTGGCGCCGACGGCGAGCGGTGCGCGTCTTGCCTGTGGCACCGGTGTGCGGGTGGTGGAGGTGCGGGCGACCGCCCTCGACTGAGCGCGCGCGACACCCACCGCCAGTATGTGCTCCGCATCACGTTATGCGAGTCTGTTGGGACAGAAGTAGGCCGCGGTAATGTGACCATCGATTGACACAGGTCTGGTCGGACTGGTGGTCGCGACGTCCCCGCGTCCCGCCTCCCATTCCCGCTCACCGCCGAGCGACCGGGCCCCAGAGAAAGGAGACCCGGGTGGCAATGGATCATGCCCGCGTAGCCAGGGACGTCCTGACGTATGTCGGAGGCGCCGACAACATCACCGCGGCCGCGCACTGCGCGACACGCCTGCGACTCGTTCTGGCCGACATGGACAAGGTCGACCAGGCCGCCCTCGACAAGGACCCCGACCTCAAGGGCACCTTCATCGCCGGCGGCATGTTCCAGATCATCGTCGGCCCCGGCGACGTCGACCAGGTCTTCGCCCACATGGTGCGCAGCGGAGGCGTCAAGGAGGTCTCCAAGGACGAGGCCAAGGAGCAGGCCGCTAAGGGCGGCAACGTCTTCTCCCGCTTCATCAAGATGGTCGCGGACATCTTCGTCCCGGTCCTGCCCGCCCTCATCGCCGGCGGCCTCATGATGGCGCTCAACAACGTCCTGACCGCCGACTTCTTCACCTCCTCGGCCTACATCACCAACGACAACCCCCAGGGCATGTACTCCCTCGTCGACCGGTGGACGTGGCTCACCGACTACGCGGCCCTGGTCAACATGATCTCCGCGGCCGCCTTCTCCTTCCTGCCGATCCTCATTGGCTTCTCCGCAGCCAAGCGCTTCGGGGGCAACGTCTACCTCGGTGCCGCCATCGGTGGTGCCATGGTCTCCAGCGACCTGCTCAACGCCTGGAACACCGGCGCAGCACTCGTCGGCGAGTCCACGGTCGAGTACTGGCACCTGTTCGGCATGGAGGTCGCCAAGATCGGCTACCAGGCCCAGGTCATCCCGACGCTCGCCGTCACCTTCGTCATGTGCGTCATCGAGAAGCGCCTGCACACGTGGCTGTCGGGCACTGCCGACTTCCTGCTCACGCCACTGTTCACGATGCTCGTCACGGGCTTCCTCGCCTTCATCATCATTGGCCCGATCACCCGCCAGCTCGCCCAGTGGCTCACCGACGGCATCGCCTGGAGCTACGACAACCTCAGCCTCTTCGGCGGCCTGCTCTTCGGCCTGGTCTACTCGCCCATCGTCGTCACCGGCCTGCACCAGTCCTTCCCGGCCATCGAGATCCCGCTCATCACCCAGGGCGTGGGCGACTTCATCTTCCCCATCGCCTCCATGGCCAACGTCGCCCAGGGCGCCGTCGCCCTCGCCGTCTTCTTCAAGACCCAGGACGCCAAGATGAAGGGCCTGGCCGGTGCCGGTGGTGCCTCCGCCGTCTTCGGCATCACCGAGCCCGCCATCTTCGGTGTCAACCTGCGCCTGCGCTGGCCCTTCTTCATCGGTATGGGCGCCGCTGCCATCGGCTCCGCCCTCGTCTCCATCTTCGACGTACGCGGCCAGGCCCTGGGCGCTGCGGGCTTCGTCGGCTTCGTGTCGATCCGCCCGCAGGACATCGCGACCTACCTCATCCTCGAGCTCATCGTCTTCGCCCTCGCCTTCGCCGCCGCCTTCGTCTACGGCTCCACCCGTGGCGCCGCCTCACTGGGCGGTGACGTCGTGACCGACGAGGACGAGAAGGCCCTGGAGGCGGCCGCAGTCACTGCCCACGAGAGCCACGCCGTCGAGCTGCCCGCCGAGGCCGCCACCGACTACACGGTCACCGCTCCCATCGCGGGCCGCGCCATCGCCTTGGCCGAGGTTGAGGACCCGACCTTCTCCTCCGGCTTGCTCGGCCCGGGCCTGGCCGTTGACCCCGCTGAGGGACCGGTCGTCTCGCCGGTCGACGGCGAGGTTCTCGTCGCCTTCCCGACGGCCCACGCCTACGGTATCCGCTCCGCCTCAGGCATCGAGCTGCTCATCCACGTCGGCATGGACACCGTCCAGCTCGACGGCAAGCACTTCACGGCTCGGGTCAGGGCGGGCGACACCATCCGTCGCGGCCAGCCGCTGGTCGACGTCGACTGGGCCGCGGTCAAGGCCGCCGGGTATCAGACCGTCACCCCCGTCGTCGTGTCGAACGCGACCGCCTTCGGCGGCCTGGCTGACGAGCACACCGGCGAGGTGCAGCGCGGCGACGCCTTCTACAGCGTCGTGCCTGCCCCGGTGCAGGTGTAAGGCCTGACGTACGCAGCACGAGGGCCGGCATCCCGGAACACGGGGTGCCGGCCCTCGGCCGTCTAGGTGGGGGAGAGGACGCTCGGTGGGGGAGAGGGTCAGGTCGTGCGGCCCTGGAGCAAGGTGCCCGGCAGCTCGATGACCTGGTGTGCCGGCCGGGGACGTTCGTCGTCGTCACGTAGGGCCGTGATCTGCTCCAGGAGCAGGTCGACGGCGGTGCGGGCGATGGCGCGAATCGGCTGCTGCACCGTGGTCAGCCCCGGCAGTGCCCGGCGCAGCGCCGCCGTGCCGTCGAAGCCGACCACCTTGAACTCGCCGGGCACGTCAAGCCCGCGCGCATGGGCCCACTCCAGGGCGTCGGCTGCGGACAGGTCATCCGTGGCGAAGACGGCGTCCACCTGGTCCCTCAGCGCATCGAGGCCCTCACGGATCATCTGTGCGCGCCGCTCATCGGGGGTGTGGAAGTCGATCGCGATGATGACCGGCTCGATACCGGCCTCCTCGAGCACCGCCCGGTAGCCGGCCTCACGACGGTTGTGGGCTCCCGTACGGGAGGTCAGCAGCGCCGGACGGCGCGCACCGCGCGCGAGCAGGTGCTCGGTGGCCTGGCGGGCGCTGTCCTCGTTGGCGCAGCGCACGTTCGGCACGATGGGCGACAGGTCCCGGTCCACTGCGACCAGCGGCTTGTGGATGCTGCGGTACTCGCTGAGGTCCTCGTTGTGGGCGCCGGAGATGATCCCGTCGACCCGGTGGGAGACGAGCAGGTCGAGGTAGTCGTGCTCACGGTCCCGCCGGTCCAGGGAGTTGCAGATGAGCGTACGGTAGCCGTGCTCCGCCAGGGCGTCCTCGATCTCGGACGACAGCTCGCCGAAGAAGGGGAGGGCCACGGTGGGCACGATGATGCCGATGCTGTGTGTGGACTTGCCGTGCAGGGCACGTGCCACCTGGTTGGGGCGGTAGCCGAGCTCTTTGATGGCTTCGGCGACGCACGAGCGCGTGGCTTGGGAGAGGTAGCCGCGGTTGTTGAGCACCCGGGAGACGGTGGTGAGGGAGACCCCCGCCCGTTCGGCGACGTCGGCGAGCGTGGGCTCGCGGTGGTGGGGCACAGGGAACTCCTCATACATGTGACACAGGTATCCCGCACACACTATGCCACCGGGTGGCCTCTCCGGGCGGTGAGCGCTGTTGTCAGCGCCCGGTGACCGCTCCTTTCAGGCTGAAGGGCCGGGCGCGGGGGAGCACAGCGCCGGGACCAGGTCCTCGTAGAGGCGGATCATCGAGCGGGCGATGGCGGCGTGACCGGCGTCGTTCGGGTGGATGCCGTCGACGCTCAGCAGGTCCTCGTCGCCGTCGATCGCCAGGCTCATGGCATCGGTTGAGACAAGACCGAGTGTCGTTGCCTGCTCGTGGACCATGCGGCGCACGAGCTCGAAGCGCGGCCCGACGCCGAGGGTGGGGAAGTAGGGGGCGACGACGACGCTCACGCCCCGCAGCCGGGAGGCGAGGAAGGACAGGTCGTGCTCAACAGCCTGCTGGATGAGCTCGAGCTGGGAGGGCAGCAGCACGGCGTCGTTGAGCCCGAGGCTCACGGTGACGACATCGGGCTCGGCGCGCAGGACGGTCTCGAGCCAGGTGGTGTCCCGGGACGAGGGGGTGCGCCCACCGCCGGGCAGGTGTCCGCCGCGGCGGGCGAAGAAACCCATGCCGTCGTCGGCGAGGTTGACCTCGCGCCAGCGCAGGTGCTCGCACACGAGTGAGGTCCAGCGGTTGCGCGGGTGCGTGATGGCCTGCCAGCCGGTGGTGATGGAGTCCCCGAGGAAGACGGCGGTGGGGAAGGGGGTGGAGCGTGGAAGTGCGGGCACAGACCAACACAGTAGCCCCTGCATGTGTTCCGGCCTCACACAGGTCCCGTTTCTCAGAGGTCTCACAGGTGCACAGGGGGATACGAGCAGGAGATGGGCCTAACGTCATACGTATGACAACGATGAGAGGCGCGCAGACGCCCGATGGTGCCCGGGGTACCTTCCTCATAGGGCCGCACGGTCCGTTGCGCGACATGAATGTCTATGACACCAACTCCACGGGGAGCGAGAGGGTCGTCGCCGACGACGGTGCGTCGGGTCAGTGGGAGGTGTCTGCCACTGACGGGTCGGGGAACGTCTCGGGGGTGCTCAGCCCGGTGTGGCACACGGGGACGGTCGTCGGGGTGCTGGGCGTCGTCGTCGGCCTGGCGATGATTCTTGGCACGAGCGGGCTGGCGGCGGTGGTGCTGTGGCCGATAGGCGCGCTGTCCTTCATCAGCGGTGCGAGCGTGCTGTGGGCGACGCACCAGGCGCGACGCGCCGCGCGCAGCATGAGCGTGCGGATGACTCAGGTGCGGGTGACGCGATCCTGGCCGTGACGCGGCTGGAAGGGGAGGATGCCCGGCGTGCGGTCGGGCATCTCCGCATCGCCAGAATGACATAATGTACATTATCGGCGATATGTGAGAGAGGGCGTTCAGGCCGGGCGCATCTCCAGGCGGGCGACGATCGGGGTCGGGTCGTCCTTGAGACGCCCGTAGATGACGACATCCTCGCGCACGAGCACCACGTCCTCGCCGTCGTGCACCTCGACCAGACGCGCCTCGCGCAGCACGCCCTCCTGCAGGAAGCCCGCGGCGCGCGCAATGTTGCCGGCGTGACGGTACGAGGACACGTGCTCGAGCTCCAGACGGTCCAGGACCAGGCCGTCGTCGGACAGCGCCCAGTCAGCCACCGTCGCCACCGCACGGCGGGTCAGCCCGCGGCCGCGGTAGTCGTCCCCCATCCAGAAGCTGAGCGCGCCCGTGCCGTTGTCCTCATCCGCGGCAACGGAGACGAGACCCATGAGGACGTCATCCCCACCCACGATGGCCCAGCCATGCAGGGGCGAGCTCGCGTCCGAACGCGTTCTGACATAAGTCTGCGCAGACTCGAGGTCGACCACGCTGCCCTCCAAGGACATCCCCGTCGAGCCCGTGAAGGCACGGCGCACGGCCTCGGCGTCGTCGTCGCGCAGCGGACGCAGGTAGACGGTCTCAGCGGACGGAGAAGAAGCGACGTTGCTACTCATACGACTATCCAATCATCCCGCGTCGGCCCTCGCACAGGGGGCTCAGTCCCCCAGCGCCGTTCCGACGGCGCGCGCCGCCTCGATCCACTCGTGATCACGCGGCACGTACTTGACCTTGCCCGCCACCCGGCGCAGCGGCACAAGCTCCGTGCCGTGGCCGCGGTCCGCCACCATGACACCGAAGGAGCCGTCGGCGATCGCCCGCGCCCCGGCCACGCCCAGGCGGGTGCCCAGCAGGCGGTCAGCGGCGTTCGGCGTGCCACCGCGCTGGACGTAACCCAGGATCGTCACCCGGGCCTCAAGCCCGGTGCGCTCCTCGAGCTGGGAGGCCAAGGTGAAGGTGTTCGCCCGGTGGGAGGCCTCCAGGCGCTTGACACCCCGCTTGGCCGCCGCCTTCGACTCCGGCGACGAGGCCTCCTTGACCAGGGCCTGCGCGTGGTCGATCTCCTCGCGGTCCTCGCGCGACAGCGCCCCCTCGGCGACCGCGACGACGGAGAAGTTGGAGCCGTGCGAGCGGCGCCGCTCGATCCTTTGAGCGATGGCGTCGACGTCGTAGGGGATCTCGGGCAGGAGGATGACGTCCGCTCCCCCGGCGATACCGGCGCCGAGCGCCAGCCACCCCGCCCGGTGGCCCATGATCTCGGTGAGGATGATGCGGTGGTGGGAGTGGGCGGTTGAGTGCAAGCGGTCCACGGCCTCGGTGGCGATCTCCAGCGCCGTGGAGAAGCCGAAGGACGAGTCCGTCTCGACGATGTCGTTGTCAATCGTCTTGGGCAGGTGGAGGACGTTGAGCCCGGCGTCCATGAGTCGGCGGGCGTTCTTGGCCGTGCCTCCCCCACCGAGGCACACGAGTGCGTCCAGCTCGTTGCGCTCGTAGTTCTCAACGATGGTGGGCACCATGTCCCGCTCCTCGCCGTCAACCATCATGCGGTGGACCTTGTCACGGCTCGTGCCGAGCATGGTCCCGCCGGTGGTGAGGATGCCGGACAGCGAGAATGCGTCCAGCGCAGTCAAGCGGTTCTCGGCCAGACCGCGCATGCCGTCACGGAAGCCGATGAGCTCCCACCCGTACTCCTGGATCGCCGCCTTGCCGAATCCGCGGATCGCCGCGTTGAGTCCAGGGGCGTCTCCGCCAGCGGTCAGGATGCCGATGCGCTTGGTGGCCATGGGCTGATTATGCCCTGCCCTCAGCGCTCACGTGCCCGCCCAGACGGGTGTACATGGCGCCTGCCCGCCACCCGGTAGCATGGCCGCCGGACACACACGCACGTCCCGCCAGGAACAATCCGGTCGGTGGAGGCGTTGCAGCCAACAGGTCCCGTGCCGCCGTCCCGGGCTGCTATGTCATGTATGCCATGGGACCGACGGTGATCATCAGGTGATCTTCAAGGAGAGGCAACAACATGGCAGACCGCGCACTGCGTGGCATGACCATCGGCGCGAAGTCGATGGAGTCCGAGGAGGGCGTCGAGTTCGCCGAGCGCCAGATGGTCACCTTCGAGTGCCCGATGGCCCATGTGACAACCGTCCCCATGTCCCTGGAGGCGGAGATCCCGCCCACCTGGGAGTGCCCCGAGTGCGGTCAAACCGCGAGCCTGCGCGGCGAGGAGGAGACCGAGTCCGACGAACCCAAGAAGGCGCCGCGCACCCACTGGGACATGCTCCTGGAGCGCCGTTCCCTCGACGAGCTCAAGGTCCTCCTCGAGGAACGGCTCGAGCTCCTGCGCTCGGGCGAGATCTACCGCCAGCGCTTCTGAGCGGCTCAGCGCCTCACAACCCGCTCGCGCACCTCGCGCACGAGGCCATCGAGCTGAGCGACGCGTCGGCGCAGCCCCCACTTGGTCACCAGGGTCAGCTCCTCGGTGAAGATGCCCCCTGAGAGCTTGGACTGGCCGGCCTCACGCTCAACGAAGGTGATCGGCATCTCCACGATCCGGCCGCCCGCCTCCTCGACCAGCAGGGTCATGTTGACCTGGAAGCCGTAGCCGAGGGCCTCGACCCGCGACAGGTTCAGGCGGCGCAGGATGGAGGCGGTGTACACGCGGAATCCCGCCGTCGCATCCTTCACGCGCGTGCCGAGCATGACGTTGATGTAGAGGTTGCCCGCTCGCGACAGGGCCACGCGCCGCGCGTCCCAGCCCTCGGTGGCGCCGCCCGAGACCCATCGCGAGCCGATGACGAGGTCGGGAGCGTCCGACATCTCGGCGCGCTGGAGGAGCAGCGCCATGTCCTCAGCGCGGTGCGAGCCGTCCGCATCCATCTCCACGATGAGCTCGTAGCCGGCGTCCAGCGCCCAGGCGAAGCCTGCGAGGTAGGCCGGGCCGAGGCCGTTCTTCTCCTTGCGGTGCAGCACGTGAACGTGGTCGTCCTCCGCGGCCCGGGCGTCCGCGAAGGCACCCGTGCCGTCCGGTGAGGAGTCGTCGACGACGAGGATGTGGGCCTCGGGCGCCGCGGCGCGCACACGCTTAAGCGCGCCGGGCAGGGACTCGATCTCGTTGTAGGTCGGGATGACGACGACAGTCCTCACAGCACTCTCCTCCTGCGTCAGCGGCCGGACCGGCGTCGACGCCGGACCTGTGCACGTGCGTGGGACACGATACCTGCGGCGGCCAGCAACCCCGCCCCCACCATGATCACCGTGGCGGGCCAGGCACCGAGCCGGTCAGCCACGGTGATGGAGTGACGCAGCCCCACGTCGGCCACGAGCGCTCCCTGGACGCCGTCGTCGAGACGCTGGACGACCGTCCCGCGGGGGCTGATGACAGCGGTGATGCCGACCGTCGAGACCTGCACGACGCTGCGCCCGTGGATGACCGCCTGCACCCGCCCCTGGGCGAGCTGCTGCGCGGACTCGGAGGAGCCGACGAAGGAGGCGTTGTTGGTGGGGATGACGATGATGCTGCCGCCCTCGAGCACGCCGGTGCGCAGCACGTCGTCGTAGGCGACCTCGAAGCAGATCCCCAGGGCCAGGACGACGTCACGCTCCTGGGTCGCGGCCCGCACGGTCAGCGTGTGGGGGCCCGTGCCGGCCACCATGTCCGTGCCGATGCGGTCGGCCTGAGCGGTGACCGAGCGGATGAAGGAGCGCAGCGGGATGAACTCGCCGAAGGGCACAGGACGGTGCTTGCGGTAGTAGTCGCCCGCCCCCTGGCCGGGAGTCCACACGACGACGTCGTTGTAGCGTACGCCATCCGCATACGGGACGGCACCGACGAGCACCGGGGCCCCTATGCCCTGGGCCGCGCCCTCAACGAGGACAGCGCTGGCCGAGTACTCCCTCGGGTCGCGGTCGGCGGCGTTCTCCGGCCACACCACGAGGTCGACACTCCCCTCCCCCAACTCCTCCGCCAGGTCCAGGGTCGCCCGCGCATGGTTGTCCGTCACCTCCAGGGCACGGGCGAAGGCCTCCTCGTCGTGAGCCACCGACCCCTGGACGGCGGCGACACGGACCGTGCCGTCCTGCGTCGCTGAGGCCAGTGGCAGGGCCAGCGGTGCCAGGACCAGCACGCCTGTCACGGCGCCGGCGGCTAGCGCCCCCAGGAGGCGGCGCTCACGCAGCCCGTCCACCGCCTCGGCCAGGCAGCCCGCGGTCAGGGCGACGAGCAGGCTAAGGCCCACCGACCCGCCGTAGGCTGCCAGTGGCAGCGAGGGTGAGTCCGCCATGGCGAAGGCGAGCCGACCGAAGGGGAAGCCTCCCCAGGGCCAGCTCGAGCGCAGCTCCTCAACCCCGCACCACAGCACTGCGAAGGAGGCCGCACGCCCGGCCAGTGCCCACCGCTGCAGCATCTGGCTGCGCGAGACACATGCCCAGGCGGCGCCGAAGGCGGCGAGGTAGAGGCTCTCGACGACGGTCAGTGCCACCCAGCCGATGGGGGTGCCCATCGAGACGTGGGTGAAGTGCAGCAGCGGGGCGAAGAAGCCGACGCCGAAGAGCAGGCTCGTGGTCGCGGCCTCGACGGCGCCCCGGCCACGCGTGGTCAGGGCGAGCAGGGCGAGCGCCACAGGGGCGAGGAACCACAGGTCGTGCGGCGGGAAGGCGGCCCACAGCAGCAGGCCCGCCACGAGGCCGCCGGCCAGGCGGCGCAGGCGCGCGCGTGAGGACCGGCGGGTGCTCCCACCCCGGGCCGCCGAGCCGGGCCGCCGACGCACGTCCCGGCTGCGCACGCCCTTCTTCGGCACATCCCTTCTGCCCGCCACCTCAGCGCGCCAGCCTCGTGACTGCCGTGACCAGCAGGGCCAGGACGATACCCACGAGCGCCCCGAAGACGCAGGCGGCCGCCGTCGTCAGCACCCAGGAGACGACACCCACGTGCACCAGCTGCCCCACGTGCTCCATGAGGTGGTGCGGGCCCGCCACCCCGAGCGCGGCGAGGTTGTGGGCAAGGATCTGCCCGCCCACCCACAGCATGGCCACCGTGCCGAGCACCCCGATGGCGCTGAACAGGCCCGGAGCCAGGCGCACGACGGCGCGGCCGGCCCGGCGGGAGTGCTCGGTGCGCGCCCCGGAGGCCAGACGCAGGCCCAGGTCGTCGAGCTTGATGAGAGCGGCAACCAGCCCGTAGACGGCGAAGGTGATGAGCAGGGCGATGAGGATGAGCACGACGACCCGACGCCCCGATGACTCCCCCTGCACCTCGGCCAGCGCGAGCAGCATGATCTCGGTGGACAGGATGACGTCCGTCGTCGTGGCACGCCGGACGATCGTGTCCTCATCGACAGGCCCGCTGCTCTCGGCGCCGTGGTGGGCGTGCCCGAGCCGGTGGGCGATGGTCTCAAGGACCTTCTGCCCGCCTTCGAAGCACAGGTACGTGCCGCCGATGACGAGCGCCACCGGCAGCAGCGTGGGCGCGATCCAGCTCAGGGCCAGGGCGAGCGGCAGGATGATGAGGAGCTTGTTGCGCAGCGACCCCAGGGCGATGCGCCGAATGATGGGGATCTCCCGGTCCGGGGTGATGCCGGTGACGTACTGCGGCGTGGCGGCGACGTCGTCGACCGCGGCGGCGGAGACCTTCGCGGAGGTCTTGACGGCCATGGCCGCGGTGTCGTCGACGGTGGCCAGGGTGAGCTTGGCGAGCGTGGCGATGTCGTCCAGCAGGGCGAAGAATCCGGACACGGGAAGGGTGCTCCTCACGGTGGGGGCGGGCGCCCGTGCTCACACACAGCGGGCGTCCCGGAGCCTACCGTCCGGCGGCGGGCGGATCAGACCGAGGACCAGGCGACGACGCCGCGGCTGATGTCCAGGCTCGCCTCGGCGGACAGGACCGCCAGGCCCGCGACGCGGGCGGACAGCTCCGGGTCCTCAGCGTCAGGCGGCAGGCTCGCGACCTGGCCGAGCAGGTCGAGCAGCTGCTTGACCCAGCGGACGAAGTCGCCCGCCGTCAGCTCAGAGTCCTCCAGCACGTGGGCCAGACCCGCCCCCTGGGCCCAGGCCGCGACGGCCCCGGCCAGGGCGGGCTCGGCGCCGGAGGAGGCCGGCAGGCGCATAAGGGACTCCAGGTCGTTCAGGCGCCGCGAGACCCGCGCCTCGGCACGCAGCGCCGCGCCGAGGGCCGTGCCCGGTGCCACCGGCAGCCACATGCCCTGGGCGGTGGCGCGCGGCTCGTACACGCAGGCGGACAGGGCGGCAGCAAGCTCGGCGGAGTCCAGCCCGTCCCACACGCCCTGGCGCAGGCACTCGGCGACAAGCAGGTCACGTTCGGCGTAGACGCGCGCGAGCAGGCGCCCGGCGGCGCTCACGCGCAGCTCGCGCTCGGGGTGTCCGCGGTCAACGGGCTCGAGGTAGCCCAGCTCGAGCAGGACCTGGCAGACGGCGTCGAAGACCCGGGCGACGGTTCCGGTGCGTGACTCGATCCGGGCCTGGAGCCGGTCCGCCTCCGCCAGGGCCTTGGACCAGGTGCGTCCCACCCGGGCGTGCTCCTCGCGGTCGGGGCAGGCGTGGCAGGGGTGGGCGCGCATCTCGTGGCGCAGCGCCTCGATCCTCTCCTGGGCACCGCCCGTACCATCACTGCCCCCGCCGCCGCGGGTCCGACGGCGTCGGCGCTCCTCCTGCTCCAGGCCGCCCGAGCGCAGCGCCTCCACCAGCCTGCCCACCAGGCGGTCGCGCTCGCGCGGCCTGCGCACGTCCACGGTCTCGCTCACGCGCAACGAGCCGACGCGCACCACGCCGTCGGGCACCGTGTCCGGGCTGAGGGTGAGCACGCGCGAGTCCTCCCCCAGGACGGTCAGGGCCGGGGTGGCGGTGCGGTCCTCACCGACCTCCAGCACGACACCGTGGCGCGAGCGGCGCCCCGTGCGGAAGACGACGACGTCTCCCCTGCGCAGGCTCGACATCTCGCGGCTGGTGTCGGTGCGGCGTGAAGCGCGGTTCTGCCGGGACAGGTCCGCCTCGGCGTCGGCGATGCGTTGGCGCAGCAGCGCGTACTCGCGGAAGTCCCCCAGGTGGCAGGCCATCTGCTCCTCCAGGCCGGCGACCGAGTGGCGTCGGCGCCGGGCCTGGGCGGCGAGCTCAACCACCCCGCGGTCCGCCTGGAACTGCGCGAAGGAGGACTCCAGCACCTCGCGGGCACGCTGGCGCGTTGAGCGCCCCAGGAGGTTGACGGCCATGTTGTAGGTGGGCCGGAAGGCGGAGACGAGTGGGTAGGTGCGCCGGGAGGCGAGGGAGGACACGAGTGCGGGCTCGACGTCGTCGGCGGCCAGGACGACGGCGTGGCCCTCGACGTCGATGCCGCGACGGCCTGCGCGGCCGGTGAGCTGGGTGTACTCCCCCGGCGTGAGGGTCACGTGCGCGGAACCGTTCCACTTGCGCAGGGACTCCAGGACCACGGTGCGCGCGGGCATGTTGATGCCCAGGGCGAGGGTCTCGGTGGCGTAGACGACCTTGACAAGGCCCGCGCTGAACAGCTCCTCGACGGTCTCCTTGAACACCGGCAGCAGGCCTGCGTGGTGGGCGGCGACGCCGCGCTCGAGGGCGTGCGCCCAGGCATGGAAGCCCACCACCGTCAGGTCCGCCACGGGTACCTCGGCGGTGCGCCGTTCGATCACCTCGCGGATGCGCCGGGCCTCGGCCTCGGTGGTGAGGTCTACTCCCCCGGCAACCACCTGGGAGACGGCCTGCTCGCAGCCGGTGCGCGAGAAGATGAAGATGATGGCGGGCAGGAGGTGGGCGGCCTCGAGGGCGTCGATGACGCTCAGGCGCGAGGGAGGGCGCAGGCGTGCGATGCGGGCGCCGCTCTCGCTCCGGCGCGGGGCTCGACCGCCGACCGCACTACCCCGCCGCCACGGCTGTTGGTACCGACGTGCGTGTGTGGAGGCGCCCGTGCCCCCGGCCGCGGCGCGACGGGCGCTGCGCACGGCCGTAAGCAGCTCGGGGTTGAGCGGGGGCAGTACGGAGGCCGCGCCGTCCGCCTCGCCGGGGGTGCCCACGGTGCTGTCCGGGACCGTGTAGAGGTCCAGCAGTCGCCGTCCCACCATCATGTGCTGGGTCAGTGGCACCGGCCGCTGCTCGGAGACGACGACGGCGGTGGTGCCGCGCACGTGCCCGAGCCAGTCGCCGAGCTCCTCAGCGTTGGAGACGGTCGCGGACAGGGAGACCACCTGGACCTGCGGGGCCAGGTGGATGATGACCTCCTCCCACACGGGGCCGCGGAAGCGGTCCGCGAGGTAGTGCACCTCGTCCATGACGACGAAGCCGAGGCGGCCCAGGTCCCGCGAGCCCGAGTACAGCATGTTGCGCAGGACCTCAGTGGTCATGACGATGACGTCCGCGTGGGGGTTGATCGAGGTGTCGCCGGTGAGCAGGCCGACCTTCTCCCGACCGTAGCGCTCGGCGAGGTTGAGGTACTTCTGGTTGGACAGGGCCTTGATGGGCGTGGTGTAGAAGGTCTTGAGTCCCTTGGCCAGCCCGAGGTGGACGGCGAACTCTCCGACGACGGTCTTGCCGGCACCGGTCGGGGCGGCGACGAGGACGCCCTCGCCGCGTTCCAGGGCCTCGCAGCCCTGGACCTGGAAGTCGTCCAGGGGGAAGTCGTACCCGGCGGCGAAGCGGGCGAGCTCCGTGCGCGCGGCGGCCTGGCGGCGGCGCGCGGCGGCGTAGCGCTCGGAGGCTGAGGGTGTCATGCCTCCCACCCTACGTGGGCTCGCCCGCCGTCAGGCGTCGGCGTCCTGGGCGGCCGGTGCCGGCACGAGCACGCGCACGGCCGAGGGCACGGCCTCAACGCGCAGGGGCAGTGTGGTCAGGGGCTCTCCGTCCGCCATGGGGTGTGGGGGCAGACTCAGCCCCTCACGCTCCAGGGCCTCGATGACGACGGCGCGGGTGCGCTCGATGTGGACTGCCGGGTGGCCGATGTGAGCGCCGGTGAAGACCTTCGACAGGAGCCTGAGCAGGCCGGGGCGCGACATGGGGTCCAGGCGCACGACCTCAAGCAGGCCGTCGGTGGTGCTGGCATCTGGCACCAGGTCCATGCCTCCGCCGAAGTAGCGGGTGTTGGCGGCGGTGAGGATGAGGGCGCCGCCCTCCCAGGTGCCCGAGTCCGTCCTCACTCGGTAGCCGTAGGGGCGCAGGCGGGCGAGCTCGCCGAAGACGGCGACGGTGTAGCGGGCCTCCCCGTGCGGCCATACGAGGGCATTGGCGCGGGCGTTGACGGCGGCCTCGACGCCGGTGCTGACGGTGGACATGCACCACTCGTGCTCGGGGGCGACGGGAGTTCCGTCAGGGCGGGTGACGTGGATGGCGTCGGCGTTGACCACGTGGCGGTCGCGCAGGGCGGCGTCGATGACGTCGAGGGAGGCGTCGACGTCCCTGGCGGGCAGGCCGTAGTAGCGGGCGACGTCGTTGCCGGTGCCGACGGCGACGATACCCAGGGGAATGTCTGTGAGGGCGACGACGTCGAGTCCCAGGTGGACCATGCCGTCCCCGCCGACGACGACGAGGGCGTCAAGCTCGTGGTGCTCGAGCAGGGCGGTGGCGGCCTCGCGGGTGGCGTTGTAGGAGTCGGCGGTGACGACGAGGACGTCGTGGCCACGGCGCACGAGCCCGACGCGTGCCAGCTCGGCCGCGTCGGTGTGGCGGCCGTGCCCGGCGCACGGGTTGGAGGCGAGGGCGATGCGCATGAGGTCTCTTAGCCGGGTAGGGAGGACGGACCCGTGGGGCTCGGGTGGGGTGGTGGCGCCGGGTCAGGACTCGCTCGTGCCGGCCGGAAGCTGGGCAGTGCTCTCGGAGTCGGGCAGGGCCGGGGTGGTGGGCTTGTCCGCGAGGGCGGCGTCGAGCTCGGCGTCCTCCTTGGCGCGGCGCCGGGCCACCCGCTTGTCATGGCTGATCGACATGAAGCAGGCGAGGAAGTACAGGCCGGTGATCGGCAGTGCCATGAGGATCATCGACCAGGGGTCCGGCAGGGGGTTGGCGAAGGCCATGAAGGTGAAGATCGCCAGAACTGCCCAGCGCCAGCCCTTGAGCATCGTCGTGCCCTTGAGCAGACCGAGGCGGTTGAGAGCCACGAGCAGCTCGGGCAGCAGGAAGGCGGCACCGAAGACGAGCAGCAGCCTCATGACGAAACTGAGGTAGAGCGTGGCCTGGATGAAGCCGGTGCCGGACTTGGGGATGAAGCTGGTGAGGATGGACACCGCGTGGGGCAGAATCCACACGCCCAGGCCAACACCCGAGGCGAACAGGACGAGGCCGACGAGGCCATAGGCCCAGGTGTACAGCTTCTCCTTGCGGGTCATGCCGGGGCCGACGTAGGCCCAGAACTCGTACATCCACAGGGGCGAGGAGAACAGGACGCCGAGCCAGATCGACACCTTGAGTCGCATGTCGAAGGAGGACAGGACGGTGTCGAAGTTCATCGAAATGTTGGCGCCGTTGGCGTTGGCGACCTCAATGGGCCGGGTGATGAGGGAGAAGACCGGGTCATAGACCATGTAGCCGACGACCGCCATGACGAGCACGCCCGCCGCTGAGATGACCAGGCGGTTGCGTGCCTCGCGCAGGTGGTCCCCGATGGACATGATCGCCTCAGGGTTGTCCTTGCGCCTGGTCGGCCTGACCTTCGGCTTCTGAGGCTCCTTCGGCTCCTTGGCCATGACCTGCTCCTGTCCGAGTTCACGTGGTGGTGCGCGAGTGCGGGGGCGATGACGTCAGCAGTGACGGCACCGCCCCGGCATCACACTCACCGGGGCTCAGGCCTGCGGGGTGGTGCCGTCCGTGTGCTGCTGCGGGGCGGTCTGACCCATCTGGGTCGGCTGCGTGTAGTAGGTGCCCTGCTGCGGCTGCTGGATCTGGGCCGGCTCGACGGGGGTCGCGGAGGCGCCGTCGTCCTCGCGCAGCTCCTTGACCTCCTTCTTGAAGACCTTCATCGACTTGCCGATGGAGCCGGCGATCTCCGGGAGCTTGCCGGCCCCGAAGATGAGCAGGACGAGGACGAGGAGGACAACGATGTGGGTGGGTGAGAACTTCACAGCACTACTCCAATGTGGGTTTCGGCCCGGTGAGACACATGAGAGTCTAACGGCACGTCATGAGGGCTCCCGCGCACCCATCGCGTGTTCCACCCTGGGCGTAGGCGCGTGAGACTGCCTGTGGCGGGACGGACGGAGCCCGCTGCGCCCAGGACAGGCCCTCAGGACAAGGCTCTCAGGATGTGCTGTCGCCCTGCCTGTCACCCTGCGCGAGGGCCAGGGCGGCTCGGGCACGGGCCGCGGCCTCCTCGCGCAGCTCGGGCGGACTGACATCCAGGACGTGACGTCCAGCACTGAGCACGAGGCCCACGAGCCAGTCCCGGCTGCGCCCACGCACGGTGGCGGTGAGCGTGCCGTCCGGATGCTCCTCGACCCGCTCGCAGCCGGCCTGCTCCACGAGCCAGCGGCCGGCCGGCGCCAGGTGCAGCTCGGCCGTTTGCGCCTCCTCACGGTCAGCCAGGCGCTCCAGGCCTTGGGCGCGCAGACGCCGGTGCGGCGCGGCCGCCTGCTCGGTCACCGTGGCCTGAAGGATCCGGTCGAGGCGGAAGGTGCGCTCGGCGCGCCGGTGCGTGCACCAGGCCCTCAGGGACAGGTGCGAGCCGTCGGAGACGATCTCGAAGGGGTCGACGTCGCGCTCGCTGCGCTCGTCGGTGGCCGAGGCGTACACCAGGTGCAGGCGCCGGCCCTCGGCCAGGGCGCGGGTGACGGCGGCGAGCACCGGGTCCTCGCTCTCCCCCACCGCCTGCACAGGGGCCTCGAGCAGGTCGGACAGCACCTGCTCCGCACGGCGCAGCGGTGCGGTAGCACCGGGGACGGCGGACAGGAGGCGGGCCAGGACCCGCAGAGACAGCAGGAGGGCGGTGCCCTCCTCACGGGTGAGGGTGACGGGGCGGTCGAGTCCCAGCGGCGCGGTCAGGCGCAGTCGGCCCTCGTCGAGCAGGTCGGCGTCGAAGTCCACGAGGAGGTCCGGCGTGCCACCGGGCAGTCCGGAGACCCACAGGGTCTCGACGTCGCGGCGCAACTGGCCCTCGGTGACCCCGAACTGGGCGGCGGCCTGCGCGAGCGTCGCCCCGGGGTGGTCGCTCACCCAGGCAGGCAGGGCGAGCAGGCGCAGGAGGCGGTCGGTGGAGGAGGGTCGTGCCATCACTGCTCCTTGCCGAGCGCGGCGGCCCCGCGCAGGTGGTCGAGGACGGCCTCACGCAGGGCCTCGGGCTCAAGGACGACGACGGCGTCCGCAAGGGCGGCCAGGCCACCCGCCATGACCATGAGGTCCTCGTAGGCGACGGCGACGACGTCCCAGCCCTCGGGGGCCCGACGCCGGGGTTGGGCGGCGGGCTCCTGCCCGCGTCGGCGCAGGGCGTGGGCCCGCCCCGGGGCGAGGGCGAGCACGGCGGCGGCGTGCGCCTCGGGGTCGGTGCCGGGCTCCGGGTCGGGGGTGAAGGCGCCGGGCTCACTCACGACGCTCACCTCACCGCGCAGGCGTGCCAGGCGGAAGACGCGCCGACCGTCGTCGGAGCTGCCGGAGCTGCCGGAAGCTCCGCTGGACCCGGCAGCCGGGGGCGGGGCCACCCGCGTGTCGCGGGCGTCGAGGTACCAGGCGCCCTCACTCAGGCGCAGTCGGTACGGCTCGACGATCCTGTGGCGCACGGTGCCCGTACGGGCGGAGAGGTAGTCGAAGGAGACCCGGCGGCGCTCCTCGATGGCGGTGAGCAGCACGGTGGGCACGTCCTGGCCGGCCAGGTCGATGCTCAGGTCCGGCACCACCTCCTGACCTGTGCGGGCGGGGGCGACGGCGAGCAGCTTGGTCAGGGCGCGCCGGGCGGGCTGGGGCAGGGTGCCGTCGCGCCAGGCGGAGGCCGCCAGCTCCAGGACGGCGACGTCCTCGGCCTGAAGCCGCAGGGGCGGCAGGACGTAGTGGTCCTCGTCCACTCGGTAGCAGGGCTCGCCGGCCACCGACTCGACGACGAGGGGCACGCCGATGGAGCGCAGGACCTCCTTGTCCCGCTCGAACATGCGCCGCGCCCCATCGCCGCCGTCGGGGTCGTAGCCGCTGACCCGGCTGATGATGTCGGTGGCGCTCATCCCGTCGCGGGTGTGGCGCAGGGCCAGCAGGAGGTTGACCTGCCGCTCCTCGGCCGGGACCTGGGACACGCTGCTGCTCACGCGCACAGACTAGGGCCACCGTAGGCTGGGGACATGATGTGGCGCGACGGCGAGGTGCTCTCAGTGCGACGTGCGTGGGGGCCGGCGAACCGCTCCTGCGCCGAGCTTGAGGTGCGTATCAGTGCCGGCCCGGCGGGCGCCGGGTGCTTCGGCCCCGGGCAGTGCCTGCGTGCCATCGCCTACGAGCAGGTGACCGGGGTGCCCGAGCCGGGTGAGCGTGTGCGCCTGGAGGTCTCCGCCCTCGAGCGCGGCCTGGGCACCGGCGGTCACGCAATGGTCACGGCCCGGCTGTCAGTGCTGGTGGCCGATGACGTGAGCGAGGGCCACCTTGTCAAGGCCCGGTACATGCCCGACCAGGTGATGGTTGTCGGCATCGACGAGCAGGGCGCCGCGCACCACGAGCTCCTGTCCCAGCCGGTGGGAACGCTCAGCCTGGACGCCGTGCCCGTCGTCGTCGCGGACCTGCACTCGAGCCTGCCGGCGGTGCTCACCGGCCTGCGCAGCCCCTCTGTTGGCCGGTGGGAGGAGGCGCCGCGCACCGTGTACGTCATGACCGACGGCGGCGCCCTGCCCCTGGCCTACTCGCGCACCGTCGCGCAGCTGCGTGAGGCCGGCTGGCTCGCCGGGACGGTGACGGCCGGGCAGGCGTGGGGCGGGGACCTGGAGGCGGTGAGCCTGCACAACGCGCTTCTGGCCGCGCGGCACGTGCTGGACGCCGAGGTCGTCGTCGTTGTTCAAGGGCCGGGCAACCTGGGCACGGACACGCCGTGGGGCTTTTCCGGGGTGGCCTGCGGGGATGCGGTCAATGCCGTGGCCGCGCTCGGTGGGCGCGCCGTCGCCTGCCTGCGCGTGTCCGAGGCGGATGCGCGTGAGCGCCACCGGGGCGTCTCCCACCACTCGCTCACGGCCTACGGGCGTGTGGCGCTGGCCGGGGCGGACGTCGTGGTGCCGCTGCTCGACGGGCCCCTGGGTGAGCAGGTCCGGGCACAGGCGCAGGCCTTGTGCGAGCCGCGATCAGTGGGAGCGCAGCACCGGCGTGTCGACGTCGCCCTCGACGGGCTCCTGGAGGCCCTCAAGCACATGGAGGCGGCCACGGGGGTGAGGCTGTCGACGATGGGTAGGGGGCTGGATGCGGACCGGGCCGCCTTCCTCGCCGCCGCGGCGGCGGGGCGTCACGCCGCGGGCCTGCTGGCAGGGCGCTGAAGCGCACGTGCAGCCGGGCCGCGGCAGGGGTGCGCCCAGGGTATGAACCGGCCGGCGGGGCCCGGGCACGGGTGCACTAACGTTGGGAGCATGAAGAACTTCGAGGACCTGTTCGCCGAGCTGCAGCACAAGGCCGCCACCCGCCCCGAGGGCTCGGGCACGGTCGAGGAGCTGGACCGGGGTGTGCACTTCATCGGCAAGAAGCTGGTTGAGGAGGCAGCCGAGGCCTGGATGGCTTGCGAGCATGAGTCGGACGAGGCCGCCTGCGAGGAGCTGAGCCAGCTGCTGTACCACGCGCAGGTAATGATGGTGGCCAAGGGCTACACCCTCGACGACGTCTACCGCTACCTCTGACGTCCCCCGGGACTTCGCCGTCGTCCCCTCCCCTCCCCCGTACCTGCACCGACTGACTCAAGGAGCGCCCTCGTGCTGCGCATCGCCGTCCCCAACAAGGGGTCCCTGTCCGAGCCCGCCACCACCATGCTCAAGGAGGCCGGCTACCGCACGCGCCGCACCGGCCGCGAGCTCGTCCTCGTCGACCAGGACAACGACGTCGAACTGTTCTTCCTGCGCCCGCGCGACATTGCCGTCTACGTCGGCCAGGGCACGGTCCACGCCGGCATCACGGGACGCGACCTGCTGCTCGACTCCGGTGTTGAGGCTCTCGAGCACCTGCCGCTCGGCTTCGCCCGCTCGACCTTCCGCTTCGCCGCCCCGGCGGGCACGATGCGCAGCCTTGAGGACGTCGTCGGCAAGCGCGTGGCCACCTCCTACGACGTGCTCGTGCGCAACTACCTCGAGTCCCAGGGTGTTCAGGCCTCGACCGTCCACCTCGACGGGGCCGTGGAGTCCTCCGTCCAGCTGGGCGTGGCGGACCTCATCGCGGATGTGGTGGAGACGGGCACGACCCTGCGCGCCGCGGGCCTGGAGGTCTTCGGCGAGCCGATCCTCTCAAGCGAGGCCGTGCTCATCACCACCGAGCGCTACCGCGACGAGCCGAGCCTGGCCACGCTCGTGCGCCGCCTGGAGGGCGTCATGCGGGCCCGCTCCTACGTGCTCATCGACTACGACGTGCGCATGAACGACCTGCACCTGGCGACGGCGATCACGCCGGGGCTGGAGTCCCCGACGGTCTCGCCACTGCAGAACCCGGACTGGGTGGCGGTGCGGGCCATGGTGCCGCGCAAGGACATGAACCGGGTGATGGACGAGCTCTACGAGGTGGGCGCGCGCGCCATCCTCGTTTCCTCGCTGCTGGCCTGCCGCCTGTGAGCAGCCCGCTGGCCTGCCGCCGAGCGGTCAGCTGAGCGGGTCGCAGACCTCGTCCGTGGAGGGCGTCGTCTCCCCCAGCAGGCCGTGGCCGGCGAGGAAGTCGATCATCTCCCCCACGTGCTCGGACGTGAGGGAGCCGACGACGGTGTCCGCGTCGGGCTTGACGAGGGCGGCGGTGGCGTTGGCGACCTCGCGGGCACGGGCTGCCTGGGTGCCGTCAACGAGGTCGGTGACATAGGCGCGGGTGGCCTCGACGGCGCCGTCGGGGTCGGCCACGAAGAGCTCCATGCCGGCCACCGAGGCGGTCACCGCCGCAGCGAGATCCTCACGACGGGTATCCAGCAGGGCCCGGGTGGTCACGAGTGAGGCGCCGACCAGCGGCACCTGGGGGGCGACGTCGATCGTGCGCACCGGCAGGCCGTTCTGGGCGAGCTGGACGGCGTCGTTGTTGGTGAAGCCCGAGATGGCGTCCACCTTGCCGGAGACGAGGGCCGCCTGCTGGGTGAAGCCGATCTCCTGGACATCGACGTCGGACTCGCTCAGGCCCGCGGTCTCCAGCGCGAGCTGGACGGTGAACCAGGTGGAGCCCGTGCGGCCGGGCACGCCGAGGCGGCGGCCCTTGAGGTTGGCCAGGGCGGTGATGGTGGAGTCCTCGGGGACGATGATGCTGCCGGGGTAGCGCTGGTAGTAGCCGCCGACGACGACGAGGTCGTTGCCGCGCGAGGCGGCGACGACGGCCTCGTCCGCGGAGGCGACGACGAGGTGCTCGGTCCCGGCGAGCAGGGCGTCGAACTGCCCCTCCTGGGCTCCGTGGTGGCGCAGGCTCACGCCATCGGCGTACTCGCCGGCGTTGGCGGCCATGTAGAAGGGGGCGAATTGGACGTTGGGCGTGTAGGTCATGCCGATGACGAGGTCGGCGGCCGCGGAGGCGGTACCGCCGCGCGAGGCGGTGCCCGAGGAGCAGGAGGCGAGCATGACGGCGGGTCCGGCAACCAGCGCTGCGGCCAGGAGGCTGCGGCGGGTGAGGGTCGAGCGGGCGAGGCTGCGGGTCATGGCGGTTCCTTTCAGTGTCTGAGGGCGTCGCAACGGTGCGTGGTCGGGTGCTGTGGTGGTGGTCTTAGGTGGCGCGGCGCCCGCGCATGGCGGCCACGACGCGGCTGCGCCGCTCGAGCTCGTACAGGCACCAGTGGATCGACGTCGCCATGACGCACAGCAGGACGATGGTGGAGAACAGGCCCGTGGTGTCCACGCTGTCACGCTGGTGTGACAGGACCATGCCCAGTCCCTCACCGCCCATGGTCATCTCGCCGACGACGGCGCCGGTGACCGACAGGGTGAAGCCGGTGCGCAGCCCCGCGAGGATCGAGGGCAGGGCCATGGGCAGCTCCATGTAGGCCAGGAGCGTGAGGCCGTGGGCGCCGTCGAGGCGGGCGGCGTCGAGGACGTCGGTGTCCAGGCCCCTGAGGCCCAGCAGGACGGAGACGGTGATGGGGAAGAAGACCATGAAGGCGCACAGGACGATGACCGGCAGCGTGCCGTAGCCGATCCACAGGACGAGCAGGGGGGCGACGGCGATGGCGGGCACGGCCTGGGAGGCGGCGACGTAGGGCAGGACGATGCGGCTGAACAGGGCCCAGCGGTACAGGGCCCAGGCCAGTGGGAGGGCTGCGGTGGCGGCGAGCAGGCAGCCGAGCAGGGCCTCGCGCAAGGTCACACCGGCGTAGGTGAGGATCCCGCCCTGGGCGACGGCGAGCCATAGGCGGCGGGCGACGTCCAGCGGGTTCGGCAGGAACACGGCGGGCAGCACGCCTGCGACGGCGACCGCCCACCAGGCGGCGAGAATGACGAGTCCCAGGGCGAGCGCGGGCACCGGGCCGGGGCGGCGGGCGGAGGTCTGGGCGGCTGCTGTCTGGGTGGCGGCCGTCCGGGCTGCTCTGGTGTGGGCGACGGCGGGCGCCGGGGGCGCGACGAGCGCGCGCGTGGGGGCGCTCGGCTGGTGAGGGGTGCGGCTCACGGGTCCTCCCGGCTCTCCCCCGGGACGGACGCCCCGGGCATTCTCCGGGGTGACGGGCGCGCGTCAGCGCGTACCCGAGCGGCGCGCACGCCCGACTGCGGCGCCGTACGCAGGACGCTGAGCGTCCAGGACGGCGACGGCGTTGGGACGCCTGCGCCTCGTGCTTCCTCCCATCCGGACTTTCACCGTCGGTGCTGGAGTTCCACCAGCTCAGCCGCTCACAACGCCCCGGCGGGGCGCGTGCGCGGGTCGCGGACTATCACCGCCGGCTCGGACTTTCACCGACCCCGGAGCACGTGCTCTGTGCGCTGAGGCTAGCCGGTGACCGGTCGGGAGGCAAACGCGCCCAAACCCAGCCCGACAGCGGCCCACCGGTCATCAGTGAGGACGGAACCGTCACCCTCAAGGCAGATGCTGACCCGGATGAGTACCTGGCCGAACGCGAGGCGCTGCTGGGTGAGACCCGCCTGTTTCCACCTCGCCTACGCGCAGCAGTACCAGCGGCTCCATGAGGCTTTGGTGGATTATCCGGGCACGTTCAAAGGGGGTCAGGCGGAGGCCTATGCAAGCCTGATGGACATCCTCGACAACACCCAGCTGACTCAAGACGCGGATGGTGGGGCAAGAAAATGCTGGGACACGTGTGGTGTGTCCCAGCATTTTCTGCCGTGGAGGGTTAGGCGTTCTTGGTGGTCTTGGATGGCCACCAGGCTGCTTTACCGGTGAGGTGGAGCAGGGCAGGGATAAGGATGAGTCGGATGAGGTAGGCGTCGATGGCGATTCCTACGGCCAGGGCCATGCCGAGGGCTTTGATGGTCGCGGAGTCGTTGAAGATGAATCCGGCGAAGACGCTGACCATGATGGCGGCAGCGGCGATGACAACACGGGCGGCGGTGGTTCTTCCGCTGGCGACAGCCTGGTACGGTGACTGTCCTTCATCGAGGGCTTCTCGCATGCCGGTGGTGAGGAATAGCTGGTAGTCCATGGCTAGTCCGAAGAGGATGCCGATCATCACGGTAGGCAAGAAGGACGGGATGGGTCCCAGGGTGGTCAGCTGGAATAGGTCGGCTCCCCATCCCCATTGGAAGACAGCCACCAAAACACCCAGGGTTGCGACCAGGGAGGCGATGAACCCGGCCGAAGCGATGACGGGGATGAGCAGGGAGCGGAATACGATTCCCATGATGATCAGGCTGAGTCCTACCACCACCGCGAGATAGACAGGCAGCGAGTCAGCGAGTTTCTCAGAGACGTCAATACTGGCGCTGGTGTTACCGGCCACGGCCAGGTCAACACGTCCCAGGTCCCCGCTGGAGGCGGTGATGCTCACGGGTGATTGGTCGCGCAGCCGGTGAACCAGGTCGATAGTGGATTGCGCGTTGGGTCCTTCCTTGGGGGTGACTTTGAACGCGATCCGGGTGCGGTCTGGTGAGAGAGCGACGGGGACGACGGCGCGAATGTCCGGGGTGTCCATTAACTGGTGGGCGATGGCGGCCTGGGCGCTGTAGGTGGCTAGTTCGTTATCGTCGACGGCCTGGGGCAGGTGGGCGATCAGCATGAGTGGGGCATTGTCCCCGTCACTGAAGTGCCTGCTGATCTGCTGGTAGGCGATATTCGCGGTGCTGCCTTCCGGCTCATAGGACCCGTCAGGAAGCCCCAGTCGTACATCCGTGGCCGGGATCGCCAGCAGCGCCAAGGCCCCCAGAGAGGCTACGACACTCAGTACGGCCCGCCGGGTGGACATGGGATGGGACATAGTCGGGTTTTCAGACGTGTCCAGGTGAGCTTTTCGGATATTCTTTCCCAGAACTTTGGAACCCAACAGGCCCAGGAGGGCTGGGGTGAGGGTGATCGCAACCAGCACGGCGGTGAGGATTGAGGCGGCTCCCACACTACCCATGATTCCGAGGAAGGGAATCCCGGTCAGGTTCAGGGCTAGCAGGGCGATCATCACCGTTGAGCCTGCGAAGACAACGGCTCGCCCGCTCGTGGCTCCGGCTTTCGCGATGGAATCATGCAACTCCATCCCGTCGGCATACATGGTGCGGTGACGGTTGACGATGAACAGCGAGTAGTCGATCCCCACGGCCAGACCCAGCATGAGACCCAGAATTGGGGTGATGGTGTTCATCTCGACCAGGGACGAGAAGGCCATCGCGCCACTGATTCCTACCCCGACACCGGTCAAGGCAGCCACCAGCGGCAGCCCGGCAGTCAGGAAGGAGGCGAACATGACCAGCAAAATGAGTCCCGCCACGACCAGGCCGATCACTTCGCTCACCCCCATGAGTTGGGGAACGGCGCGGGCAATTTCCGTTGAGTAGTTCACCTCAATGCCACTCAGATGGGCGTCACTGATGGTGTCCATGACCTGGTTGCGCAGGCCCTCGGGCAGATCCAAGCTTTGCTCGCTAAAGCGCACCATTCCCAGTGCGGCGTTCTGATCCGCAGAAACGGTGCTGGCGTGTTCAGCGGCATCGACGAGCTGCTGACCATCATCCAGACTCGCCTTGGCAGCAGCAATCTGCTCTGGGGTCATGGGTGGGATTCCCATCGCGGCGCGCTGCTGCGGGGTGAGCTGAGCTAACTGCTCAAATGTCTGCTTCCCCTCGGCCACCTCAGTCGATGCGGCATCGAGTGTGGCTTGAGCGGTGAATGGATCAACCACCTGCGCCACCCCATCAATGTCTTCAAGCTTTTTCATCGCAGCAGCAATGCTGTGGTTTTGATCGGTGGTGAAGGGGGCGCCGTTGTCGGTGGTGAACACGATGGTGCCCCACGTTCCCGACGCGTCGGGGAAGTGAGCTATCAACTCATCACTGACCTGCGTGGTCGGAGTGCCAGGGATCTCAATCGCATTCGTGGTTTGGCCATGGAAGCCCGCAAAGCAGGCAACCGCAACACCGAGGATCACCAGCCACGACACGATAACGTGCCACGGCTTGAGCGAGCAGTAGCGAGACACAGACGATACCGACATATCATGACCTTTCTCTAGGAGGAGGGAGGGAGAAACGGGAAAAGAGTGCACGAACCCCGACCCAGTGGTTGCTGAGCCTCGCGAAGGAGGAAAAGGGCGCGCAAACCCAACGGAACGTCACACCGTGACTTCCTTACCGGGGCGTCCAGCCCAGAAAATAAGTGGAGCCCCCGACCATGCCAGTCGAAGGCCCAGGAGGGTTACTCTCGCAGTGGGTAACCCATAGCGATCCGATTCGTCACGTACTCAAACAGCGCATTCCAGCGGCGCAGATCCTCACTCGACAGCTCGAGAGGGTCAGCTGGCTGCCACTGGGCCGCCACCAGCTCCAGAGAGTGGATCACACTCATCACCGCCAGACGAACATCCAAGGCAGGGGCAGACGGATACCGCTTCGTCATGACCTCGGCCAGATCGGCTTCGATCCGGGAAAAAGCAGCCGCCAAACGCTGAGCCTGACGAGGTGTCATCACCGCCGCATCCCCAACCGCCAAGCGGATGTAGCCACTGACCGCCGCCAGGTCCGCACGGGCCAACAGCTCCACAAACCGGTGGAACACATCGGCCGCATCTGTCACTGACGGGTCAATGCTCATCTCCGGCGGGGTCACCTGATCCACCGCATGCTGGATCTCGGCCAAACACGATGAGACCAGAATGTCGTCCATCGAATCGAAGTGGTTAAACACCGTCCGGCGAGATACCCCCGCTAGCGAGGCCACCTCGTCACCGGTAAACGGGTCGCCACGCTTTTGCAGCACCAGGCTGCGGGCAGCGTGCAGGATCAGGGTGCGAGAATCGCCCTTGTCAACGGAGCCCACGGAACCAGTCATGCACTAAGAGTAACACTTGCTTGCACACCGTGCAATGGTTTGTTTCTCTCTGTGTCTTCCGGGTCCGGAACCACCATCGCCCTGGCTGCCGTCTCATCTGCTCCAGGCAGGACAGGCACCGAGCTTGTCCTTGCACACCAAGCCCCTTGAAGCCATTCCTGAGACATGACACCGCCCGAGCACGGTCGATGTCCGTGGCCAGCTGCACGTGCGTGCGGTGCGCTACCCCAGGCGGCACCCGCTCCTGCACCGCCCGCGCGACACCCGCACCCTCACAAAACGCAGACGACGAGCAATCAGACTGGTTCTGGCCTCACCCACCAGACCCACCCAGACAACCCCCGCCCGGGCGGCCCTCGTGCGGGTTGGCTGCGACCAGCGGCCGGGAGACGCCTCGCCCCAGCACAACCGCCAAGCTCCCACCAGGCTCATGGCAACCAGATGTTCGACAAGCGCATCACGATGTTCAAAAGCGCCCGCCGCCCCGCCCAGCGCGTCGGCGGGCGCGACAGGCGACACGGGATCACCGCCCGTCCATCTCGTTCCCCGCCCGTCCATCTCGTTCCCCAGCGCTCGACCTCGTTCGTTCAAGGGACGAGATCGACTCCCGGGGAACGAGATCAGAACCTGAGGAACGAGATCGACGCCAGTAGTCGAGTCCTCCATGGGCCGCGACGGACTCCAGCCCCACTTAACCAAGCCCGCCGCACTCAACCAAGCCCGACCGGGCCCGCCTTTGCGTCCACCACACCCGGGAACACAAGGAGGGGTGGGTCTGTCAGAGAAATGGTGTAGGTGGCTCCGTCGTCCGACGGGGCGGGAGGAGTCATGGTGATCGAGGCGACAACCAGCACCGGCTCGTCGTTCGTGGGGGGCGGCCAGGCTGGAGGCTGTGGCCCCAGCACCACCACCGGAGGGGTCGGCCGGGCTGGACCGCGCCCAGTGGGACGTCGTCGCCCAGGTGGTGCGTCAGGCCAGGGACACGGGTACCGCCCTGACTCGCCCTGACGGGCTGCTGAAGGCGTTGGCCGCCTGAGCTGTCGAGGCGGCTCTGGACGAAGAGATGGACGAGTAACTGGGGTGTGACACGCACGGCCCCGTGGGCCGCGGCTCGGGCAGCTCCCGCAACGGCGCCCGCTCGAAGACGGTCGTCACCGACAGCGTCGGTGCCATCCAGATCGAGGTCCCGCGGGACCGTGACGGAGCCTCCGAGCCGCAGCTGGTCAACAAGCGCCGACACCGCTTGCCGGGCAGGGGCGCCGCGGTGCTGTCGCTGTTGGCGAAGGGGCTGACGGGCGGGGAGATCGCCGCCCGCCTCGCCGAGATGTGTGGCACCAGCGTCGGCAAGGACACGATCAGCCGGGTCACCGGCCGCGTCATCGACGAGATGAACACCTGGATGAGCCGCTCCTTGGGGCCGGTCTACGCGGCGGTACTCATCGGCGCGATCGTGGTCAAACTCAGGGATGGGCGGGTCCGTGACCAGCCCTGCCACGCCACGGTCGGCGTCGGTCTCGAGGGACGCAAGGACATCGTGGGCATCCGGCCCGGCAACGGCGACGGCGGGCCGGCAAAGCTCTGGTCCGCCTGTCCGGCAAAGCTCTGGTCCGCCTGTCCGGCAAAGCTCCGGTCCGCCTGTCTGACCAGGCTGAAAAAGCCGCGGCGTCACCGATGTGCTCCTCATGGTCTGCGACGGCCTGCGGGTTCATTGACGTGGCCGGCTTGAACGCACACATCGAGAACTCTGCTGGGGTCAAACCGGCTCTTCAGAACGTCGGGGATCGCACGGTGCAACTCTGCACGCTCAGTATGTCCGCTCACAACCAGTCCTCGCCGTCGATTCGCTGCGCGGTCGGGCGGCACAGTCGCAGTCTGACCCACCACCGACACAATGAACCAACCGAGCCGCGTCGCGTGCGCCGTCAGTACTCCAGCGACGCCGTGCCGTTGGCGACGGCAACGGCCTCGTCGAACTCCGCCTCGACGGCAGGATCGGGCGCGCCCACTAGGGACAGGCCGACGGCGACCGCAATGTTGGCAACAAAGCCGGGCAAGATCTCGTACAGGTCGAAGACGCCACCATCGAGATTGCCCCACAGCATGACGACAGCCGCGCCCGTCACCATCCCGGCCAGAGCCCCGGCGGGGGTCAGCCGCTTCCAGTACAGGGCCAGCAGCACGGTGGGGCCGAAGGAGGCGCCAAAGCCCGCCCAGGCGAAGGCCACAAGCGCAAGGATCGTGTCATTGGGGGACCACGCCATCGCCGCGGCAACGACGGCGACCAGCAGCACGGAGAAGCGCGAGTACATCACCAGTCGGCGCTGAGAGACCTCCCGCTTGGTCACCTGGAGGTACAGGTCCTCGATGAGGGCCGAGGAGGTCACGAGCAGCTGGCTGGCGACTGTGGACATGATGGCGGCCAGGATCGCGGCGAGCATGAAGCCCGCGACGAAGGGGTGGAAGAGCATCTGGCCGAGGCTGATGAACACGGTTTCAGGGTTGGCCAGCGCCCCACCGTCACGCTGGTAGACGGCCACACCGACGACGGCCGTACCCGCAGCGCCCGCACAGGCGAACAGCATCCAGCCGATGCCCACCCGGCGGCCCGCCTTCGCCTCCTGGGGCGAGCGCATCGCCATGAAGCGCACGATGATGTGGGGCTGGCCGAAGTAGCCCAACCCCCAGGCCAGCGCCGAGATGATGCCAAGCAGTGAGGTGGAGGGCCCAACGACAGCCCAGTAGTCGGGGTCGACGGCGGCCACCGCCTCCAGAGTGGCCCCCACTCCCCCGAGGTGGATGACGCCCACGATCGGCACGGCCAGCAGCGCCGCGACCATCATGAGCCCCTGGACGAGGTCCGTGTAGGACACGGCGAGGAAGCCGCCCACGAGCGTGTAGATCACCGTGATCCCGGCGACAAGGGCCAGCCCCAGACGGTAGTCCATGCCGAAGGAGGACTCGAAGAAGTAGCCGCCGGAGACCATGCCGCTGGAGACGTAGAAGGTGAAGAAGACGAGGATGATGAGACCACTGGCCCAGCGCAGCAGGTGGCTCGCATCGTGCAGGCGGTTGTCGAGGAAGGACGGCACGGTGATGGAATTGCCGGCCACCTCCGTGTACGTGCGCAGACGCGGGGCTACATACCGCCAGTTGAGCCAGGCCCCAACCGTCAGTCCGACGGCGATCCATCCCTCAACGATGCCCGTGATGTACAGGGCCCCGGGCAGGCCCATGAGCAGCCACCCCGACATGTCGGAGGCGCCCGCGGACAGCGCCGTGACGACGGGGCCGAGCCCGCGCCCGGCGAGCATGTAGTCGTCAAAGTCGTCATTGCGCCCGTAGGCCCACCATCCAATGGCAAGCATCGCGATGAAGTAGATGATCATCGCCATGGCCTGGAACGTCGTTACTGTCATGAGTCCTCCTGCGGGGAGTTGGGGAGTTGGGGAGTTGGGGAGCGTTCAGGAATATGACGGCCTCGCGCGGATGTCTGGCCATGGCCACCAGCACCCGTCCACGGGCCCGGCCGGATCAGGGCAGGAAGCTGGGGGCGGGCATACCGACGTAGACGGTCTCGAGGTAGTCCTCGATGCCCTCCTTGCCGCCCTCACGGCCCATGCCAGACTGCTTGACGCCGCCGAAGGGCGCTGCGGCGTTGGAGATCGTCGCCGAGTTGACGCCGATCATGCCGAACTCCAGGCGCTCGGCCAGGCGCATCACGCGGTTCATGTCCCTGGTGTGGACGTAGGCGCTCAGGCCCACGGAGTCATCGTTGGCCAGGGCGATGACCTCCTCCTCACGTGAAAAAGGCACGATGGGGGCCACGGGCCCGAAGATCTCCTCGCGGATGATGTCGGTGCGCGGGTCGACGTCGACCAGGACCGTCGGCGGGTAGAAGAAGCCCGGCCCCTCGGGCACGCGGCCACCGGTGAGCGCCCTGGCCCCAGCGGCCAGCGCCCCGTCCACCATGGCGGCGATGGCGTCGCGCTGACGGGCCGAGACGAGCGGGCCGATGTCCACGCCCTTCTGCGTGCCGTCGCCCACGCGCTGGGCCTCCAGGGCCTCGGCCAGGCGGCGGCCGAACTCCTCGCTCACCGACTCGTGGACGAGGAAGTGGTCGGAGGCGTTGCAGGCCTGGCCCATGTTGCGCATCTTCGTCACAAGAGCCGCGGCGACGGCGGCGTCGAGGTCCGCGTCCTCGAAGACGATGAAGGGCGCGTTGCCGCCCAGCTCCATGGAGGTGCGCAGGACGTTGTCGGCCGCTTCCTTGAGCAGCGCCCGGCCCACGGGGGTGGAACCAGTGAAGGAGACCTTGCGCAGGCGCGGGTCCTGGATGAGCGGGCCGGTGATCTCGCGGTTGCGCTCGGAGGGCAGGACGGACAGGACCCCGGCGGGCAGCCCCGCCTCAGCCATGATCTTGGCGAAGAACAAGGAGGTCAGCGGCGTGTCCTTCGAGGGCTTGAGAATAGCGACGTTCCCGGCGGCGAGCGCCGGGCCGGCCTTGCGGGTGGCCATGGCCAGCGGAAAGTTCCACGGGGTGATGAGCAGGCACGGGCCGACGGGCCGACGCACGACGACGGCCTGGAGGTGACCCTCGGGGACACGGAAGTAGTCGCCGCGCACACGCACGGCCTCCTCGGCGAACCAGCGCAGGAACTCAGCGCCGTAGGTGACCTCGGCGTCGGCCTGGGCCAGGGGCTTGCCCATCTCCAGGGTCATGAGCAGGGCCAGGTCCGCGCGGTAGGTGGTGGTGGCCAGCTCGAAGGCGCGGCGCAGGATCTCGGAGCGCTCGCGCGGGGAGGTGAACTGCCAGGTCAGCTGGGCGGCCGCGGCCTGGTCCATGGCGGCGGCGGCGTCCTCGGAGGTGGCGCTCGCGACCGTGGCCAGGACCTCCCCCGTGGCGGGGTTGAGGACGTCGAAGCACTCACCGGAGGAGGACTCGGTGAACTCGCCGTTGAGGAAGATCCCGGTGGGGATACGGCTGAGGAGGTCGGCGACCGCCTCCTGGATGGTCGTGTGGTCCATGTGACTTCTCCTTTGACGTCCTGCCGGGCACCGGTCCCGGCCAAGTCCCGTCCCGTGCCCAAAACACGAGGTTGTGTGTGGCGATCTCGATCGGTCTGTGGGGATCTTAGAAGAGATGTTGACAGATCCCGTGACCTGGGTCATGATTCTAGCAGACATCGTATACGATCTCATATACGGTTCTCCCGGCGGCCCGCCAGCGACAACGCAGCCCACAGGGACCCAACGGCCATACACCCCAGCCAGTCCTCAGCAGTCTCAGCCAGAACACCGCCAGACCTCAGCAAGGAGCAGCCCGTGACCACCACCCCCACCGACGTCATCAGCGAGGCCCTCGGCCACCGCGCCGGCAAGGTCATCGCGGTGCACCTGTCCTACGCCTCCCGCGCCGCCCAGCGCGGACGCACCCCCACGGAAGCCTCCTACTTCCTCAAGGCCTCCTCCTCCATCACCGGCCCCGGCACCGTCACACGCCCCGAGGGCACCGAGCTGCTCGTCTTCGAGGGAGAGATCGCCCTCGTCATCGGCACCGCCGCCCGCAACGTCACCGAGGAGCAGGCCTGGTCCCACGTCGGCTGGGTCACCGCCGGCAACGACATGGGCCTGCTCGACCTGCGCGCCGCGGACAAGGGCTCCAACACCCGATCCAAGTCCGGCGACGGTATGACCGCCCTCGGCCCCGTCCTCCTCGACGCCTCCCGCCTCGACCCGACCCGCATCGGCCTGCGCACACGCGTCGACGGCAACACGGTCCAGGACGACTCCACCGTCGGCATGCTCTTCAGCCTCGGCTACTTCATCGCCGACCTCTCGCGCGTCATGACCCTCGAGCCCGGCGACGTCATCCTCACCGGCACCCCCGCGGGGTCCTCCGTCATGAAGCCCGGCCAGAGCGTGAGCGTCGAGGTCTACAGCCTCGACGAGCCCACCCTCACCACCGGCGAGCTCACCACCACCGTCGTCGCCGGCCCCGCCCTCGGCCCCACCGGCTCCCAGCCCGCCGCCGACGACACACAACGCATCGACGCCTGGGGCAGCGCCGAGGCCGCCGGCCTCGAGCCGGCCCCCGCCCCCTTCGTCCTCACCGAGGATCTGCGCGAGCGCCTGGGGCGTCTGGCCGTCTCCACCATCTCCTCCCAGCTGCGCCGACGCGGCTACCCCGGCACCTCCATCGACGGCGTCCACCCCCTCGTGCCCGGAAGCCGCATGGTCGGCACCGCCCGCACCCTGCGCTACATCGCCTACCGCCCTGACCTCTTCACGACCCACGGCGGCGGCTACAACGCCCAGAAGCGCGCCGTCGACGCCATCGGCGAGGGCGAGATCCTCGTCATGGAGGCCCGCGGCATCCCCACCGCCGGCACCCTCGGCGACGTCCTGGCCCTGCGGGCCAAGGTCCGCGGCGCCACTGGCATCATCACCGACGGCGCCGTGCGCGACGCCGCCGCCGTCGCCGAGGTCGGTCTGCCCGTCATGTGCGCCTGTGCCCACCCCTCCGTCCTCGGCCGGGTCCACGTCCCCTGGGAGACCGACGTCACCATCACCTGTGGCGGCACCGCGGTCCAGCCCGGTGACGTCATCGTTGCCGACGACGACGGCGCCGTCGTCATCCCCCCGTCCCTCGTCATCGAGGTCATCGAGTCCAGCGAGCAGCAGGAGCACGAGGAGGTCTTCATCGCCGAGATGGTCGCCGCAGGTCACCCCGTCGATGGCCTCTTCCCCCTCAACGCCCACTGGCGCGAGCGCTACGAGACCTGGCGCGATAACCAGGACTGACCCACACCACCCGCCCACCACTCAGGAGGACACCTTGGCCACCACGCCCCCGGGCCTGCCCGACAGGATTCAGCACTACATCGACGGTGCTCTCGTCGACTCCGCCAACGGCGAGACCTTCGACGTCATCGAGCCCACGACCAACCAGCCCTACATCACCTGCGCCAGTGGCCAGCAGGCCGACGTTGACGCCGCCGTCGCCGCCGCCACGAAGGCCTTCGACTCCGGCCCCTGGCCCCGCATGCTGCCCCGCCAGCGCGCCGCCATCCTCAACAAGATCGCCGACGAGGTCTCCGCGCTCAACGACGGGCTCGCCGCCATCGAGTCCTTCGACTCCGGGCTGCCCATCCGCCAGGCCCGCGGCCAGGCCAACCGCGCCGCCGAGAACTTCCGCTTCTTCGCCGACCTCATCGTCGCCCAGGTCGACGGTGCCTTCAAGATGCCCGGACGCCAGATCAACTACGTCAACCGCAAGCCGATGGGCGTTGCCGGGCTCATCACCCCCTGGAACACGCCTTTCATGCAGGAGTCCTGGAAGCTCGCCCCCGCGCTCGCCTCCGGCTGCACCGTGGTCCTCAAGCCCGCCGAGTTCACCCCCGTCTCCGCCCAGCTGTGGGCCGGGATCATGGAGCGCGCGGGCGTGCCCGAGGGCGTGTTCAACATCGTCCACGGCTTCGGCGAGTCCGCCGGCGACGCCCTGGTCAAGCACCCCGACGTGCCCCTCATCTCCTTCACCGGAGAGCTCGGCACCGGCAAGATCATCTACGGCAACTGCGCGCGCCACATGAAGCACATGTCGCTCGAGCTCGGCGGCAAGTCCCCCGCCATCGTCTTCGCCGACGCCGACGTCGAGGCCGCCCTCGACTCCACTCTCTTCGGCGTGTTCTCCCTCAACGGCGAGCGCTGCACCGCCTCCTCGCGCATCCTCGTCGAGCGCCCCATCTACGACCGCTTCGTGGCCGCCTACGCCGAGCGCGCCAGCAGGATCGTCGTCGGCCCGCCCTCCGACCCCGACACCGAGATCGCCGCCCTCGTCCACCCCGAGCACTACCGCAAGGTCACCGAGTACATCGAGATCGGTAAGAGCGAGGCCCGCCTCGTCGCCGGCGGCTCGCGACCCGAGCACCTGAGCAAGGGCAACTACGTCCAGGCCACCGTCTTCGCCGACGTGCCCCCTACCGCCCGGATCTTCCAGGAGGAGATCTTCGGCCCCGTCGTCGCCATCACCCCCTTCGACACCGAGGAGGAGGCCATCCGCCTGGCCAACGACGTCGAGTACGGCCTGGCCGCCTACGTGTGGACCAACGACGTCGCCCGCGCCCACAACGTCGCCGGCGCCATTGAGTCCGGCATGGTGTGGATCAACTCCCACAACGTGCGCGACCTGCGCACGCCCTTCGGTGGCGTCAAGGGATCCGGCCTCGGCCACGAGGGCGGCTACCGCTCCCTGGACTTCTACACCGTCCAGCAGTCCGTGCACGTGCGCCTGGGCGACGTGCACACCACGCGCTTCGGCGCCACCGGGTACGCCGACGGCGACCTCGGCCTGGGCGGACCCTCCGCCTGAGCCCACCCCCAGACCGCTGTGGTGCGTCAGGTAATGGCGCCTGACGCACCACAGCCACCACCCACCCACCACCGCAGGGCATGGAAGCCCCGCCCGACCAGCCACAACCCTCTGGTCCGAGCCACGGCGGCTCAGCGACCACCACGTCACAACAGCCAAAGGAGACTGTCATGTCGGATCTCATCCCTACGCCCCAGGCCCCCGCACCGGACGTCCTGCGTTGCGCCTACATGGACATCGTTGTCACCGACCTCGCCAAGTCGCGTGAGTTCTATGTCGACATCCTCGGCCTCGTCGTCACAGAGGAGGACGACAACGCCATCTACCTGCGCAGCTTCGAGGAGTTCATCCACCACAACCTCGTCCTGCGCAAGGGCCCCGAGGCCGCCGTCGCGGCCTTCGCCTTCCGTGTGCGCAGCCAGGAGGACGTCGACAAGGCGGAGGCCTACTACCGCGAGCTCGGCTGCGAGACCCGCCGCGGTGACTTCACCAAGGGTGTGCGCAACGCCGTGCGCGTGGCCGACCCGCTCGGCTTCACCTACGAGTTCTTCTACGAGGTCGACCACGTCGAGCGCCTCGCCTGGGCCTACGAGCTCCAAGGCGCCGGCGCCCTCGTCCGCCTCGACCACTTCAACCAGGTCTACCCCGACGTCGTCAAGGGCACCGCCTACCTCAACGACCTCGGCTTCAAGACCACCGAGTCCATCAAGGACGAGACCGGCGTCACCTACGCCGCCTGGATGACCCGCAAGCACACCGTGCACGACACCGCCATGACCGGCGGCACCGGCCCGCGCATGCACCACATCGCCTTCTCCACCCACGAGAAGCACAACATCCTCTACATCTGCGACAAGCTCGGCGCCCTGCGCCGCTCCGACTCCATCGAGCGCGGCCCCGGCCGTCACGGCGTGTCCAACGCCTTCTACCTCTACCTGCGCGACCCCGACGGCCACCGCGTCGAGATCTACACGCAGGACTACTACACCGGCGACCCGGACAACCCCGAGGTCGTGTGGGACGTCCACGACAACCAGCGCCGTGACTTCTGGGGCCACGCCGTCGTGCCCTCCTGGTACACCGAGGCCTCGCGCGTGCTCGACCTCGACGGCAACCTCGTGCCCCTCATCGAGCGTGAGGAACCCAAGGAGATCGAGGTGACCATCGGTGCCGACGGCTTCTCCTACACCCGCAAGGGCGACACCGAGGCCGGCTTCAAGGTCGGGGGGCAGGTCTGATCATGACGTCGCACACCACGGGTACCGCTGGCGCGGACCGTATCATCCTCGACGCGCACAAGCCGCAGGACCGGCGCGTGGCGCTCGGCACCCTCGTGGGCACCGCCGTCGAGTGGTACGACTTCTTCATCTACGCCAACGCGGCCGCGATCATCCTCGCCCCGCTGTTCTTCAACCCCTTCGTCGCCAACTCCGGGGAAATCGCGGGCCGCCTCATCTCCTTCGCCACGGTCGGCATCTCCTTCTTCTTCAGGCCGCTGGGCGCCGCCGTCGCCGGCCACTACGGGGACCGGCTCGGACGCAAGGCGATGCTCGTGCTCACCCTCGTGCTCATGGGCACAGCCACCTTCCTTATCGGTGTCCTGCCCACCTACTCCGTCATCGGCGTGTGGGCCCCCATCCTGCTCATCACCCTGAGGGTCATCCAGGGCTTCGCCGCCGGCGGTGAGTGGGGTGGAGCCGCCCTCATGGCCGTCGAGCACGCACCGGCCAACAAGCGCGGCCTCTTCGGCGGGTTCCCGCAGATCGGCGTGCCCCTGGGCATGCTCATGGCCACCCTCGCCCTGGCCGTCGTCGACGCCATGATCACCGACAGCCAGTTCGAGAGCTGGGGCTGGCGGGTGCCCTTCCTGCTGTCCTTCCTCCTCGTCGTCATCGGCATGGCCATCCGCCTGGGTGTGTCCGAGTCGCCCGTGATGCACGAGCTGGCCGAGGCCGACAAGCAGGTGCGCCTGCCCCTGGTCGACATGTTCAGGACCTCATGGCGCCCCCTGATCCAGGGCACCCTCATCTTCGCCGGCAACGGCGTCGCCGGGTACATGATCACGGGCGGCTACATCCTGTCCTACACCACCAACGACCTGGGGCTGCAGCGTGAGACCATCCTCCACCTCGTGTCACTGGCCGCCCTGTGCTGGATCTTCACCACCCTGACCTCCGCCCACCTGTCGGACAAGGTGGGACGCAAGAAGATCTACCTCGTCGGCTTCCTGTTCCAGATGGTCTGGATCTTCGTCACCTTCCGGCTCATCGACACCGAGAACTACGCCCTCATCGGGCTGGGCATGGTGGTGCTCACCATCCCGCTCGGCATGACGTACGGCCCTCAGGCCGCACTCTTCGCCGAGATGTTCCCCGCGAGGATCCGCTACTCCGGTGCGGGCCTGGCCAACGCCTTCGGCGCGATCGCGGGTGGCGCCTTCGCCCCCTTCATCGCGACCGCGCTGCAGGCGCGCTTCGGCACCTCGCTGGCCGTCGCCTTCTACCTGTTCACCGTCACCACCATCGCCCTGTTCGTCACGGTGATGATGCGCGACCGCACCGGACGCGACCTGTCCGCGGCCGCCGACGCCGAGGCCAACGCCCTCATCGACGAGGTGGCTCGTACCCACCACGCCACCGAGGCGACCTTTGAGCGCGGCGCCGGGTACTGATCAGGGCGGGCGACACGAGCATGGCCAGGACGGTGGTGGCGCGGCGCGTCCCTACACTGCGGGTGATAACTCCTCGCAGCCCGTACCACGGGGCGAGGGCACCGCGCGGGCACGCCCCCGCCACCACCGCAGGAGCCAGCGTGAGCACGACCAATGGGTCCAAGTCAGAGATGGTCTACGACTATCTGCGCTCACGCATCCTCGATGGCCGCTACTCCCCCGGGTTCCGGCTCGTCCTGACGGCAATCGCCGCCGAGACCGGGGTGTCGGTGGTACCGGTGCGCGAGGCCGTGCGCAGGCTCGAGTCCGAGGGCCTGGTGGCCTACACCCACAACGTCGGCGCCCAGGTCCTCGGGATCAACTTCACCGAGTACCAGGACACGATGACCACCCTCGCCCTGCTCGAGGGACTGGCGACCGCCCTGTCCGCCCCGCACCTGTCCTCCGACCAGCTGGCGCAGGCGAGTGACCTCAACGCGCAGATGTTCCAGCTCGTCGCCAACGACTTCGTCTCCGCCGAGTACCGGCGGCTCAACTCACGATTCCACACCGTGCTCACCTCCTCGTGCCCCAACGAGCGGCTGCTGGCCCTGATGAACACTGAGGCCGAGCGGGTCGCCATGATCCGGCGCTCCGCGCTCGACTTCAGCCCCACCGCCTCGGTGGCCTCCGTCCGCCAGCACGACCACCTCCTCGAGCTCATCCGCTCAGGTGCCGCCGCGCGCGAGATCGAGCACTACGCGCGTGCCCACAAGCTCGCGTCCCTCAAGAGCCACCTGCCGCAGGGCGCCGGCCTCACCGGCGGCCCGCTGGCCTGACTCCGAGCGGGGTGCCGCCCCGCCATGCCGCAGCACCTGCGGCCCCACCACCACAACGACGTGAAGGTCTTATCGCCATGAAATTCCACCACCACGGGTATGTCTCTGAGAACCCCCGTATCCGTCCGGCTGCCGGCGTCGGCGTCGAGCGCTCGCCCGAGCTGCCCGAGCAGATGGACGTGCTCATCGTCGGCTCCGGCCCGGCGGCGATCGTCGCCGCCGCACAACTGTCCGTCTTCCCCGACATCGTCTCCTGCATGATTGAGAAGCGCGACTCCCGCCTCGTCCTCGGTCACGCCGACGGCGTCCAGCAGCGCTCGATCGAGACCTTCCAGGCCTTCGGCTTCGCCGACGAGATCATCAACGAGGCGTACCAGATCACCGAGACGGCCTTCTGGTCCCCCGACCCCGATGAGCCCGGGCACATCGTGCGCACCCGGTACACCGACGACGACCCCCACGGGATCTCCGAGTTCCCCCACCTCATCGTCAACCAGGCGCGCGTGCTCGACTACTTCCGCGAGTTCATGGAGCGTCAGCCCTCGCGCTCACGCCCCTACTACGGGCTGGAGTTCCTCGACCTGACCATCGGCGAGGGCGAGTACCCCGTCGAGGTCCGGCTGCGCCGCACCGCGGGCGAGCGCACCGGCGAGGAGTTCACCGTGCGCACGAGGTACCTCATCGGTGGCGACGGTGCGCGCTCGGGCGTGCGCAAGGCCATCGGTGCCACCCACCAGGGCAACATCGCCTACCACGCCTGGGGCGTGGTCGACATGGTCGCCGACACCGACTTCCCCGACATCCGCACCAAGTCGATCATCTCCTCCAACCAGGGGCACATCCTCCACATCCCGCGTGAGGGCGGCTACCTCTTCCGCTCCTACGTCGACCTCGGTGAGGTCGCTGCCGACGACAACCACGCGGTGCGCCTCACGCCCCTGGAGGAGATCATCCGGCGCCTCAACGCCATCGTCGCCCCCTACACGGTGACCCCCAAGGAGGTCGCCTGGTGGAGCGTCTACGAGGTCGGTCACCGCGTCACCGACCGCTTCGACGAGGTCGGCCTCGACCCCGACGAGTCGCGCAACCCGCACGTCTTCATCTGCGGCGACGCCTGCCACACGCACTCCGCCAAGGCCGGACAGGGCATGAACGTGTCGATGCAGGACTCGTGGAACATCGGCTGGAAGCTCGCTCAGGTCCTGCGCGGGTACTCCTCCGACAAGCTCCTGCGCACCTACAACGCCGAGCGTCAGCAGATCGCCCAGGACCTCATCGACTTCGACGCCGAGTGGTCGGCCCGCATGGCGGGACAGTTCAGCGACGACGAGTCCATTGAGGACTTCTACGTCCGCACCTCCGAGTTCCCGGCCGGCTTCATGACCCAGTACCCGCCCTCGCAGGTCATCTCCGCCCGGGCCGTCCAGGAGGCCGCCACCGGCTACCCGCTGGGCAAGCGCTTCAAGTCCCACCCGGCCGTGCGCCGCTGCGACGCCACGACCCTGGGGCTGGGCCACCAGCACGAGGCCGATGGGCGCTGGCGCGTCTACGTCTTCGCCGACGCCGCCGCCCCCGGTGAGTCCGGCCGCGTGGCCGACTTCGCCCAGTGGTGGGCCACGGACCCGTCCTCGCCGATGGTCCGCCACACCCGGCCCGGTGATGACCCGGACACCCTGTTCGACCTCAAGGTCGTCTACCGTCAGCACCACCGCGAGTACGACATCACCGACACCCCCGAGGCCTTCCGCCCGCGCACCGGGCCCTTCCAGGTCGAGGACTGGAACCAGGTGTGGTCGGCCCTGCCGGAGGACTCGGTTTTCCAGGCCCGCGGCATCGCCGACTCCGGGGCCGTCGTCGTCGTCCGTCCGGACCAGTACGTCGCCGACGTCCAGCCGCTGGACGGCACCGCCGCACTCAGTGAGTTCTTCGACGGCGTCTTCGACCTTTCCGACTGACCGACCCCGACCGGGTGTGCTGGGGGCCGTTCATCGAGACGCGCCCCCAGCACACCCGGCACACTCACGTCAAGACCCAGACAGCACCGCACGGTGAACGACACTGTGGGAGACGAGGACAGGATGCTCACCCAGGACCAGATCGAGCAGATCGCCGCCGAGCTCGAGCAGGCCGAGCGCACACACACGCTCATCGAACGGATCACGGCCCGCTACCCCGAGGCGACGGTCGAGGACTCCTACGCCATCCAGGACATGTGGAGCCGACGGCGCCTGGCCGCCGGGCACCGGATCGTCGGCCGCAAGATCGGGCTCACCTCCAAGGCCATGCAGGACGCCACCGGCATCACCGAGCCCGACTACGGGGTGATGTTCGACGACACCGTCGTGCACACGGGCGCCGTCCTCGACTTCCACGCCTTCACCAACGTGCGCATCGAGGTCGAGCTCGCCTTCGTGCTCAAGGCGGACCTCGTCGGCCCTGGCTGCACGATCATGGACGTCATGCGCGCCACCGAGTACGTCGTGCCGGCACTGGAGGTCCTCAACTCCCACATCCAGCTCGAGGGCCGCACCATCGTCGACACCATCGCCGACAACGCCGCCTACGGCGCCATGGTCATCGGCGGCACCCCCACCCCGCCCCACGCCGTGGACCTGCGGCGCGTGGGCGCGATGCTCTACCGCAACGAGATCATTGAGGAGACCGGGCTGGCAGCCGGCGTGCTCAACCACCCCGCCGCCGGTGTGGCGTGGCTGGCCGACAAGCTCCACCAGCACGGCCAGCGCCTCGGGGCCGGGCAGATCATCCTGGCCGGGTCCTTCACGAGACCGATGTGGGTCGAGCGCAACGACACCATCGTGTGTGACTACGGCGAGATGGGAACGATCACATGCCGTTTCGTGTGACCCTGCCCCTGACCTTCGGCCAGCGCCTGGCCGCCTCCGAGCGCGCCCAGGTCGGCATGTGGGTGTGCTCCGGCTCCACCACCGCCGCGGAGATCTGTGCGGGCAGTGGTGTGGACTGGCTGCTCATCGACGGTGAGCACGCCCCCCTGTCACTGGCCTCGATCCAGGAGCAGCTGCGGGCTGTTGCCGCCTACCCCGTGACCCCCGTGGTGCGCGTGCCCGCCAATGACCGGGTGCTCATCAAGCAGTACCTGGACCTGGGCGCGCAGAACCTGCTCGTACCCATGGTCGACACACCGGAGCAGGCCGCTGAGGCCGTGCGTGCCGCCCGCTACCCCCCGGCCGGTGTGCGCGGGGTCGGCTCCGCCCTGGCCCGGGGCGCCCGCTGGAACCGGGTCGAGGACTACCTGGGACGGGCGAATAACGAGCACGTCTCGCTCACCGTCCAGATCGAGTCCGCCACGGCGGTCGCCAACGCCGAGGTCATCGCCGCCACCGACGGCGTGGACGCCGTCTTCATCGGGCCCTCGGACCTGGCCGCCTCAATGGGGCTCATCGGCCAGCAGACGCACCCGGAGGTCGTGGCGGCCGTCGGGCGGGCCATCGAGGCCGCCCGACGCGCTGGCACGAAGGTCGGGATCAACGCCTTCGACCCGGCCGTCGCCCACGGCTACCTCGACCAGGGTGTCGACTTCATCCTCGTGGGCGCCGACGTCGCCCTCCTGGCCCGCCAGTCCGAGGCCCTGGCCGCACGCTTCATCGACGAGCGCGCCGGGCGCGCCGCAGGGCAGGAGCGCGCCAGCTACTGAGCCGCGGTGCACAGCACCACGGCCGCCGCCCAGTCGCCGTCGTGACTCAGGGACACGGGCCAGCAGGTCGACATCGCCTGGCCCTCACCCAGGGAGAGCTCGACAGCGGTGGCGACCCGTCCCGTCAGCCGCAGGCCGGGACGCCCCCATCGGTCGGCGACGACCTCGATCTCACGCCAGTCGAGGCTGTCGGGAGCCAGTGCTGGGGGCACGGCGCTGCCGGCCAGTGTGTTGGCGGCCTGCGACCAGGCCTTGACCAGGGCCTCCTTGGCCGCCCAGCGCGCCGCCAGGTGCTCGGCCTGGAGGGAGCCGGACTCGTCCGCACGGCGCCGGACCTCGCGCAGCTCACGGGCGGTGAAGGCCCGCTCGGCGAAGACCGTGCCGGGGATCGTCAGCTGGTGGGCCAGGCTCGGCACGTGCACGAGGTCCATGCCCACGCCCAGGACGCGGGCGCCGTCGGCGGCGGGGACCTCGGGCAGGTGGGGGGCGCTGGCCAGGCGCCTGCGGCCGGCGCTCAGCGGATCCAGTCGCTGATCCACATCCTCACCTCTGCCATGGTCTGCGAGTCGACCCGGCCGATCCTCTCGACGAGGCGCTGCCGAGAGATCGTGCGCACCTGCTCCGTCATCGCGAACGACGCCCGCCCCAGACCCTCCGGGCATACGCGAACGTGGTTCGACCAGCCCCTGTCCGTCGTTGTCAAGGGCACGGTGATCACGAGCGTCGTGACAACCTGGTGGTACTGCTCGTTCGACACGATGAGGACGGGCCTGCGACCGAACTGCTCCCGGCCGACGGTGGAGTCGGGTTGCGCCCACCATATCTCGCCGGTGATCGGACGAGGCGTCATGTCCACGCGTCCGACTCCCAGTCCTTGAGCTCGGCGACGTAGCTCGCATCAGGCGGGTTCGCCTCGATCTCCGTGCGCAACTGGGCCAGGCGCTGCTCGCGCTCGGCTACCTCGGTCATCTGCCGCAGGGCGGCATCCATCGTCAAGCCCTGACGTGCTGCGTACGAGCGGAGCCTGTCGCGAGTGGTGGAGTCGACCTTGATCGTCGTGATCGTCATACCAAAAGTATGACACGCTGGCGGTGCGCCACACCACGTGCTCCTACCGGACGCCGCTCGGTCTCGCGCGGAGCGGAGGGCGGGTCAGTACCCGGGGCGGCGGCTCCCCTGAGGGAGCCGCCGCCCAGACGCTGGCGTCACAGGCCGGGTCGCACCCGCTCAGCCCTCCTGACCGGTGGCCTCCCCGGTGTGGTAGGCGCCGTCGGCGCCCAGGCGGGCCGCGGGGTCGAGCAGCATGGCGGCCTCCACCTCGTGCGGGTCGCGCAAGCCCGTCCTGTCGCCCAGGCGACGGCCCTCAACGGGCTCGAAGAGCGAGGCCCGGCCGATCATGCCGGCTCGACGACGGCGCGAGCCCTGGGCCAGGCGCCGGTTCGCCGAGGCGAGCCACTCCTGGACCGCCTGCTCACCGTGTTCCTTGCGCACGGCCGCCTCGAAGGCTCCCGGGTGGACGATGGCGATGAGGCCGGAGACGTGCCCGAAGCCCAGGCTTGTGAGCATGCCCGCACGCACCACGCCGCCGCGCGTGGGCAGCGAGATCGGCGTGCGCGGCCACACCCAGAAGGCATCCCTGGCCAGCGGGGCGTCCACGACGTCGAGACTGGCGTTACCGGGCGCGATGCCCGTGGCCAGGACCTCGGTCAGGCCCGCGATCTGGAAGAGTGCCGCACCGCCCTTGGCGTGACCGGTCACCGACTTCTGCGACACGGCCACGAGCGGGTTGCCCTCGGTGCGCCCCAGCGCCCTGGCCAGGCGCGTGTGCAGCTCGGACTCGTTGGGGTCATTGGCGTTGGTGGACGTGTCGTGCTTGGACACCACGGCGATGTCGTCCGCCTCCACGCCCAGGGCGCGCAGCGCCTTGGCCAGGCGCGAGCCCGCACCACCGCGCCCGGCACCCAGGGCGCCCAGGCCCGGGGCGGGGATGGAGGTGTGGGCGCCGTCGGCGTAGGAGGAGACGAAGCCGAGCACACCCGCCACGGGCAGGCCCATGCGCAGGGCCACGCTGGCGCGGGCCAGGATGACCGTGCCGCCGCCCTCGGCCTCGACGAAGCCGCCGCGGCGACGGTCGTTGGCCCGCGAGAAGTGGCGGTCGGAGATGCCCTTGGCACGCATGGCGGACGCCTCGGCGGTGGCGTTCATATTGCCGAATCCGACCACCGACTCGATCGAGATGTCGTCGATGGCGCCGGCGACGACAACGTCCGCCTTGCCGAGCGCGATCTTGTCGAAGCCCTCCTCAACCGAGACCGCGGCGGTGGCGCAGGCCGAGACCGGCTGGACCATCGAGCCGTAGCCGCCGACGTAGGACTGCATGACGTGTGCGGCCACGACGTTGGGCAGCGCCTCCTGGAGGATGTCGCTGGGACGCTCCTCGTCCAGGAGCCGGCCGACGAACATCTTGCGCATCGACTCCATGCCGCCGAAGCCCGTGCCCTGCGTCGAGGCGACGTCGGAGGGGTGGACGGCCTGGAGGAGCTCGGCGGGGGTGAAGCCGGCCGCGAGGAAGGCCTCGACCGCCGTCACGAGGTTCCACGAGGCGATCGTGTCCATGCCCTCGACCATCGAGGCGGGGATGCCCCAGCGGCGCGGGTCGAAGCCCGTGGGCATCTGGCCGCCGACGGTGCGCGAGAGCGCCGCCCGGCGCGGCACGCGCACGAGGGAGCCGGCCAGTCGCGTGACCGTCCACTCCCCCGTCTCGGGGTCGGGGGCAATGAGCGTGTGCTCGGGATCGGCCTGCGCCACGGTGCGGGCGGTGGCCTCGTCCGGCACGCTCAGGGTGATGTCGGTGTCGAGGTAGACCGAGACGTCGATCTCCGCGTCGGGGGCGATGACCCCGTCGTCGGTGAACTGGCGGATGCCGCAGCGGGCGACCACCTCGTCGCGGTAGCGCTCATAGATCTCGTCCTCACCGACGAGCTCGCCGTCGGCGTCGTACCAGCCGGCCGTGGGCGAGTCCTGCCAGGTGAGCAGGCCCATGCCCCAGGCGAGCTCGAGGACGCCCGCGGCGGTGAGCTCAACGTCCTCGCCGCCGCTCATGCCCAGCTCGGCCTCGCGGCGGGTACGGGCGGTGCCCCAGGTGGAGACCTCGCCGGTGGAGATGATGACGACCATGTCCTCCAGGTCCGTGGTGACCTCGCCCCAGTCGGGGGCGGTCGGCTGGAGAGGGGTGGCAGGCGTCGGCAGGGCCGGCACGGTGACCGGGGTCTGCGCCTGCTCATCCGAGGCGGCCCGCGGCGCGGCGGCGTTCTCCCGCAGGGCCACGAGGTCGACGTCGGCGCCGAGACCGCCGGTGAGGTCGGCGTCCACCGGGGCCTGGGTCGCGACGGCACGCACCTCGGCGCTGCACAGGGCGACGAGCTCGGCAGCGATCTCCTCGGTGGCCCACGTGCGCACGCCGACGGCCTCGACCGCGGCGACGAGCGGATCGTTGCCACCCATGAGGCCGGTGCCGCGCACCCAGCCGATGCGCGGGTGGGCGAGCGTCACGCGCTGCGCCCAGGTGCGCTCGGAGGACCAGCGGTTGACCACGGCGTCCAGGGCGGACTTGACCTCACCGTAGGCGCCGTCGCCGCCGAAGGTCCCGCGGTTGGGCGAGCCCGGCAGCACGACGTGCAGACGGTGGTCGACGTGCGTGTCCGTGCCGATGGCGGACAGCGCCGCGATGGTCCGCTCGACGCTCCACAGCAGCAGGCGCGTCTGGGACTCGGCCTCGGGGCCGGCGTCTGCCAGCGTGCCGGAGACACGGGGCGCCGCGAAGGGGAACAGGAGGGTCGGGACCAGGGCCTCCTTGACGAGGGTGGAGGTCCCGCCGGAGGTGACGACCTCGTCGTGCCCGATCCACTCGGCCAGTGCGTCGACGTCGCGGTAGGAGGCAAGGTTGGCCGGGGCGATCCACAGCCGGGCCCCGGCCGAGGCGTGCTCGCGGTAGAGCGTGGTGGCGAAGGCCAGGCGCTCGTGAGTCAGGCGCGAGGCGGTCGCGATGACCGTGGCGCCTCCCGCCAGGAGCTCGCCGACCACCGCTGCGGCGATGGAGCCGGGTGCCACGCCGGTGACGACGGCGACGTCGTCGGCCCAGCGCACCTGCGCGGAACCGGGCGCCGGTGCCGTCCGGGCGGCCTGGCTGATGGCTCGGGCCAGGGCGGCGCGCTCAGGCTGGCCCTCGACCTCGAGACGCTGCGCCCACCAGGCGGCCTGGTCGGCCACGGCCTGTCCGAGGCCGATGAAGCGCTCGGGGTTCAGGCGCTCGCGGGCCTGCGACAGCGTCGTCTCACCGGTGCCCAGGCGTGCCAGGTCCTCACGGGCGGTGGCCCAGCGGTCGTCGATGAGCACGGCGCGGCGCGGGTCGAAGGCCTGGGTGACGGAGGCGAGCCAGCCGGAGCCCAGCTCGGCGTCGACGGCGGCGACCAGGGCCTGCGTGGCCGCGGAGTCCGCGGCCTCCTCGGCGAGTGTCTCGGCGCTGGCGCCTGCGGGGGCCGCCAGACCGAGGGCATCAAGGAGGGTGCGTGCCGTCGTCGCCAGCACGCCGGCCTGGCCGGTGACGCTCTCGCTGAAGGCGTCCAGGGCGGCGGAGTCCACGACGGCCCCGCCTGCGCCACCACCGGCGGAGGGCTTGGCGACGGCGACACCGTGCTCGGCGGCGACCACCTGGACGGCCTTGTCGATGAGGGCATCCACGGCCCCGGCCGAACCCAGCGGCGCGGAGGTACCCAGGGTCGCCAGGTCCTCGCCGCGCACGGAGGAGCCCTCGCGGGTGCCCAGGAACAGGGTGGCGGTGACGTGGGAGACCCAGCCCTCGCCCAGGGCCCACGTGCCCGTCACACGCTCGGCCACACGGGTGGCGCGCACGCCCGAGGGGCCGAGCAGACGGCCCAGGCCCGAGCGGATTGCGTCGGTGAGCACGGGGCCGAAGGGCTTGTAGCCGGGGGCGCCCTTGGCGACGATGGCCGCCAGGGAGGGCATGTCGGCGTCCGCGGCCCCGTCGATGGAGGCGAGCTGGAGCTCGGTGCCCAGGTCCATGAGGAGCTGGTTGCGCCGGGAGGACACGCCGTTGGTGAGGGTCTCGGTCGTGTCGGTGGCACCGATCTGGTCGGGGGCCAGGCGGGCGGCGTAGGCGAGCAGGACGGTGAGGGCGTCCGTGGCGCCGAAGGGCAGGTCCTGCACCGGTCCTGAGGCGACGGCGGCCTCGACCGGGGCGGCAGGTGCCGTCTCGACGGCGGTCGGCTCGGAGGTCGACGCAGCAACCGGCTCAGGGGCCGAGGCAGCAGCGTCCGCGGACGGGGCGGCCGGAGCCGCAGGCGCGGCGGCCGACGTGTCAGCACCGGGCAGGGCGTTGTCCATGACCTCCTCAACCGCCGGGTCGGTGTCCGTGGCCAGGACGCGCGACTCGTCACGGCGGGCGTTGTGCACGACGACCTTGCGGTCGGCGTAGGTCGGCAGGAGCAGCGTGCGCGCCGCCATGTTCGCCAGCGTCGGGGAGGCCGCCAGGCCCACCTCGACGAGGTGCTCGATGCCCAGCCCGCCCTTGGCCGGGGAGCTGAAGAGCACGTCCTGGGTCTCGATCCAGCGCACCGGGGAGGCGAACTGCCAGGCCAGGAGCTCGACGAGCAGCAGGCGGGCGAGCTCACGCGGATGCTCCAGGCGCGCCTGCCAGTCGGCCAGCGCCTCGCGCAGCGGCTGGGAGGGCACGACCGCCAGCACCGACTCGGCGAAGTCCCGGGTCAGGGCGAAGGGGCGGGCCACAAGGTTGGGCACGTAGCGGCCGATGAGCCGCTCGTGGTCCAGGTCCTGCGGGATGAGGGCGAGCAGCCGCTCACGGAACTCGGGCACGCCCGGGCGCAGCACCTCGGAGTGGAAGGGCACGTCGATGCCCGGCACGTACATGAAGGGGTTCTTGGCCCCACGGGCCTCGGCCCGGGCGCGCGAGTCCTCAGCCAGCGCCTCCAGACCCTTGATGGTGCCCGCAACCGCGTACTGCTGGCCGGCGAGGTTGTAGTTGACGATCTGCAGGAACTCGCCCGAATCCGCGGCGATGCCGGCGACGTAGGACTCAACGTCCTCGGCGTGGATGCCCGCCATGACCGGGCGCAGGGCACCCATGCGGTAGTTCGAGGCGCCGTTGTCGTCGCGCTCGACCAGGCCGTGCATCGTGGAGCCGCGCTGGAAGACGATGGAGATCGTCGTCTCGACCGGCATGACCCGGCCGTAGGCGCTCAGCGCCGTGTACTCGCCCAGCGAGTGGCCGGCGAAGGCGGCGTCCTCGACCAGGGCGCCGGCCTCCTCCAGCCTGGCCACGGTGGCCATGGCGACGGTCGCCAGGGCGACCTGCGTGAACTGGGTGAGGTTGAGCAGACCCTCGGGGTGGCGGTAGGTGGTGCCGCGAGCCGTCATCTCGGTGGGGTTGTCCCGCACGAGGTTGATGACGGAGAAGCCGAGCTCGGCGCGGGTGTGTGCGTCGGCACGCTCCCACACCTCGCGGGCGGCCCGCGAGACGTTCATCTCGTCCAGCCCCATGCCCTGGGCCTGGATGCCCTGGCCGGGGAAGACGTAGGCGGTGGGCTCGGGCACGGTGACGGCGGTACCCCGGGAGACGACCTCATCGCCCTTGCGGCAGGTGACTTCCAGGGCGTAGCCGCCGCCGCGCACGAGGCCCGTGCGCTCAACGGAGATCTCGACGACGTCCTCCAGGTCGACGGTGCCGAGCATGACGTAGGTCCAGCCGGCGAGCACGTGGTGGGCGCCGTCGACGTCGGTGGATGCGGCAGCCTGCTCGGCGGTGGCCGACAGCCACATGCCGTGGACGAGCGGCGCCTGCATACCGGCGACCTTCGCCGCGTGGTAGCTCGTGTGGATGGGGTTGTAGTCGCCCGATACGCGGGCGAAGGCCGTCATGTCCGAGGGGGCCGTGACCCGCAGGCGGCGCAGCAGACGGCGGGCGGCGGGCTCGATCTCGCGGCCGGTGCCGCCGGCGGTCTCGGGGGTGGAGGGCACGGCGGTGCCGTGGGCGCGACCGCGGATGGCGAAGCGCTCACGCATGAGGGCGATGACCTCACCGGCACGCTCGCCCTGCGAGGCATCGGTCAGCTGCAGGCGCACGTCGACCACGCGTCCGGCGCTGGACTCCTCCAGGGCGGCCACCCAGCCGTCGACCTTCACCCGGGCATCGGGGCCGGCCCACTGGGCCAGCTCCGCCAGCGAGCGGTGCAGGTCGACGGTGTGGTCGAGGTGGACGGCGCCGAGCAGTCCCTCGATGAGCGGCATGCCGTCCTCCACGACGGAGCCCAGGGCGGCGTACACGGTGGGCCAGCACGGGCCGAGCAGGGCGTCGGGCACGAGTCCGGCCGGGGTCAGGCCCGCCGGCAGGGCGTCGGCGGTGACGGCGGCGTGGTCGACACCGAGGGTGGCGGCCAGGGTGAAGGCGTCGTGGACGGTGCCGAAGGGCTGCGTGACGGTGCGGCCGAGCGCGTCGGTGGCACCCCAGACGGCGGGGACGACCTCGGGCAGGGCCTCGATGCGGTCACCCGCGGCGGAGATGGAGCCGACGCCGGCGGTGCGGCGCAGCAGCTCGTTCATCGTCTCGCTGATCCGCGTGGGGTCAACGAGCGGGGCGGCGCCGTCCCAGGCGGCCGCCAGGCGCAGGGGCACGACGAGGCGGCGCACCGCGTGGATGGCCTCGCCGCCGGGCATGGCGTCCCAGTGGGTGTCGAGGTGGATGTCGAGGTCGTAGGCGTCCTCGGCGACGTCGGGACGGTGGACGACGTCGTAGGCGTCGTCCTCAAGCACGCGCGCCGGGTTGACGGTGAGGTGACCGTTCCACAGGACGTGCGGGGCCGAGCGCACGAGCTCGGTGGCATCCTTGACCGGCTCGGCAGCCACGGCCGGGGCGGAAGCACCCAGGCGCCCGGCGGCGGTGCGCTCGGCGGTGCCGGAGGACTGGACGGCCTCGACGGCGGCGGCCTCGAAGCGGCCCAGCAGGTGGCCGATGGGCTCGTTGACGGTGGTGATGCCGGCGACGGCGACCGGGCCGGGGATGATGCGCACCTGGTCGGCCGTGTAGCGCGGGTCCTGGGACTGCCACAGGGAGTCCTGGCCCCAGCGGCGCAGGATGTCCGCGTCGAGAACGGGCACGAAGGGGCAGGGCTTGGGGTGCTTGGCGCACAGGTCGACGAACCAGGCGGCGTCGGCGGGCTCAACGAGCGTCGTGGCGGCGGCCGGGTAGCGCTCAGCGATGGCGGCCAGGGCGGCGTCGGAGTCGAAGACGGCGGCGTGGTCGGCGAACAGGGTGGGGATCTCGCCGTGGTCGGCCGCGCTCAGGCGGGCCTCGACGCGGTGGAGCATGTCGAGGAAGCGGTCGTACCAGCCCTCGTCCATCCAGTCGGCCTCGGTGGCCGGCCGCCCCTCGTGGGGGGAGACGACGAGCTCGGCGTAGCGGGTGAGCCACTCAAGGTAGGTCATGGAGTCGACGTCGCCGAAGTAGGGCTTGGCGGTCTTGGCCATGGCCTCGATGAGCTCGTCGCGGTGGGCGGACACGGCCTCCTCGTCACCGGCGACGGCCTGGATGAGGCGGGCGGCGCGGGCGGAGGAGTTGTCGATCTCGTACAGGTCGGCACGCAGGTGCGACAGGCCGGAGGTCATGCCGCCCGCGGAGGCGCCGGAGGCGACCCAGCCGTCGACGGCGCCCTCGGTGCCCTCGGTGATACCGGGGGTGGCGACGAGCAGCTGCTTGACGTCCTCGTTGGTCCTGGCCTCCAGGGCCGTCATGGCTGCGGTGCCGACCATGACGCCGTCGACAGGGGCGTCGGCGGTGCCGTAGCGGCGGGCCCAGGTGCCGGTGAGGTAGCGGGCGGCCTTCTCGGGGGTGCCGATGCCGCCGCCGACGACGAGGACGAGGTTGTCGTGGGCGCGCACGGCGTCGTAGGTGGCCAGGAGCATCGTGTCCAGGTCCTCCCACGAGTGGTGGCCACCGGCGTGGCCGTCCTCGACCTGCATGATGACCTGGACGTCGGGGGCCGCCGTGGCGATGGCGATGACCTGGCGGATCTGGTCGACGGTGCCGGGCTTGAAGGCGATGTAGGGGAAGCCCTCGGCGTGCAGGCGCTCGATGAGCTCGAGGGCCTCGTCGAGCTCGGGGATGCCCGCGGAGATGACGATGCCGTCGATGGGGGTGCCGGCGCCGCGGGCTTTGGACAGCAGGCGCTGCGTGCCCAGCTGGAGGTTCCACAGGTAGCGGTCCATGAACATGGCGTTGAAGGCGGCCGTGCGCCCGGGTTCGAGCTGCTTCTCCAGGGAGGCGAGGTTGTCGGCCAGGACGGTGGCGGTGACCTGCCCGCCGCCGGCGAGCTCGGCCCAGTACCCGGCGTTGGCGGCCGCCGCGACGATCTCGGCGTCCACGGTCGTCGGCGTCATGCCCGCCAGCAGGACGGCGGAGCGGCCGGTCAGGCGGGTGAAGGCGGTGGACAGGGTGAGGCGGCCGTCGGGCAGGCGGGTCAGGCCCGGCGCGAAGCGGGAACGGTCCACGGGCTGGGCGGGCACCGCCCCGGGGCGGTCGAGGTCGTCCAGGGCCTTGGCGGTCCCGGCGGCGACGACGCTCGTGCCGGTGCCGGCGACGACGCCCTCAGTCAGGCGCACGAGGACGGTGCCGGGGCCCAGGTCCAGGACGAGGCGGGCGCCACCGGCATCGGACAGGGCGGCGGTGACGACGCCCGGCCAGTCGACGGGGTCGGTGAGGACGGCGATGGCGAGGTCACGGGCGAGGTCCGTGTCGATGCCGCAGCGCTCGGCCCAGGCCACCGTGTCGGTGACGGCCTGCGTGAGCAGGGGGGTGTGGAAGGGCACGGAGGTGGCGATGAACTCGGTGACGGGGGCAAGGACGGCGCCGCCGCGGCGACGCTCCTTGCGGTCCTCGGCCGAGCGTGCCGCCGCCTTCTCAAGGGCGGTGACGACCCGCTCGAGGTCGGCGGGGCGGCCGGAGAGGATGTGGGCCAGACGACCGTTGGCGACGCCCACGGTGACCGCGTGCTCACCGGCCAGGCCCGGGACCCGGGCGAGGACGGCGTTCAGGACGTCGCGGGTGACGCCGCGCACCGACAGCATCGGCGTCGACTCACCGGCCGGACCCATGCCCAGGCGCTGGGTGGTGCGGGCGGCGGCCGCGCCGATGAGACGTGCCAGGGCGTGGACATCGATGACGGACGGGGCGGTGGCCTCGCCGTCGGCGGCGGCCAGGGCCTGCAGGAGGGCGACGCCGAGCACACCCTGGGAGTGGCCGATTACCCGCGCGGGGGCGGCGGAGCCCAGGACGTCGACGCCGGCGGCCGGCAGACCCGCGAGGGCGGCGTGCTGGGCCATGAGGATGCCGGGGACGGAGAGGTCGGCGGTGTCGGCGCTGGTGGTGGTGGGGGCGAGGGGGGCGGCCGCGTCGTCGAGCAGGCGCGCACCGCGCGGGGTGACGACGAGCAGGTCGGTGGCCACGGGGGCCAGGCGCTGCGAGACGGCCTCGTCGATGGCGACGAGGCGGGCGGCCAGGTCGCGGTCGGTGCCGACCAGCTCGCTGAGGGTCTGGCGCCACGGGGTGGCCTGTCCTCCGAAGGTGAGGACGTAGGGCTCGCCCTGAGTGAGGCGGTCGGCCGTCGTGGTGCGGGTGGTGGTGGGCTGGCTGCTCATGCGGTCCTCAGTCGTCGGGGTCTGGTTGCCGGTCGGGGTGGTCATGGGTGTCCTCGTGTCCTTGTGCTTGCGCGGGTGGTCACAGAGGACCGTTGTCGTGCTTCTTGCCGTCCGCGTGCGCCGCGTCCCGCTTGGCCGCCAGGGCCGCCAAGGAGTCGACGATGACGGTGCGGGTGTCCTCGGGGGCGATGACGGCGTCGATCTCGCCGATGGCGACGGCCCTGTCCGGGTTGATGACGCTGTCCTCGTACTCGCGGATCAGCCGCTCCTGCTCGGCGGCGGCGGTCTGTTCGCCCTGCTCGTCGCGCACTCGCGCCAGATCACGGCGGTGGATGATGCCGACGGCGCCCGCGGCACCGAGCACGGCGATCTCCGCACCCGGCCAGGCGAAGTTGAGGTCGGCGCCGATCGCCTTGGAACCCATGACGATGTAGGCGCCGCCGTAGGCCTTGCGCAGGACGACGGTGACGAGTGGGACGGTGGCGGTGGCGTAGGCGTTGATGACCTTCGCGCCTCGGCGGATGATGCCCGCGTGCTCCTGCTCGGCACCGGGACGGTAACCGGGCACGTCCACGAAGGTGACCACCGGCAGGCCGAAGGCGTCGCAGAAGCGCACGAAGCGGGCGAGCTTCTCGGAGGCGTCGACGTCCAGGGTGCCGGCGTCGACCATCGGCTGGTTGGCGACCACGCCCACGGGCCGTCCCTCGAAGCAGGCGAAGCCGATGACGACGTTGGCGGCGAAGTCCTCCTGGACCTGGACGAGCTCGCCGTGGTCGACCAGGGCGGAGACGACGTCGACGACGTCGTAGGCCTGGCGGGTGGAGGCGGGCACGAGGGCGCCGACGCCGGCGGCGGACAGGGAGTCCTGGACACGGTCGGCGTCGTCGTAGGCGTAGCGGGGGGCCTCCTGGGCGGCGCAGGAGGGCAGGTAGGCCAGCAGGGTGCGCACCTGGGCCAGGGCGTCGGCCTCGTCCTCGGCGACGTAGTGGACAACACCAGTGACCGAGCCGTGGATGTCGGCCCCGCCCAGGTCCTCGGCACTGATGCGCTCACCGGTGACGGCGCGCACGACGTCGGGGCCGGTGACGAACATGTGGGAGGCCTCGCGGGTGGCGATGACGAAGTCGGTCAGGGCCGGGCTGTAGACCGCGCCGCCGGCGCAGGGGCCGAGGATGACGCTGATCTGGGGCACGAGCCCGGAGGCGGCGCAGGTGCGGTTGAAGATACGCCCGTACTGGCGCAGGGCCGCAACCCCCTCCTGGATCTTGGCGCCGCCGGAGTCGATGAGGCCGATGACCGGGATCTGCAGGCGCAGGGCGTCGTCGAGCAGGCCGACGATCTTGTCGCCCTCGACTGTGCCCAGTGCACCGCCGGAGACGGAGAAGTCCTGGGAGTAGACGGCCACCTGGCGGCCGTCGATCTGGCCGAAGCCGGTGACGACGCCGCTGGGGCGGGCCCGCTGCCCCGACCCGGAGCCGGTGTAACGGCCGATCTCGAGGAAGGTGGAGGGGTCGAGCAGGGCGTCGATGCGCTCACGGGCGGTCTGCTTGCCCTTGGCGTGCTGGCGGGCGGCGGCCTTGTCCTCAGCGGCGCGGGCAATGCGCTCGGCGCTGTGGCGGAAGGACTCGGTGACCGGTGAGCCGGCCATCGTCTGCTCCAGGGGCAGGGAGCCCACGATCGTGGGCACGGTGGTGGTGGGCATGGTGCCGGGCGTGCTGGGCGTGCCGGGGGTGGCGGTGGTGGTCATGACTCAGTCCTCCTTGGCCTCAGTGCTCGGCGTACCGGTCGACGCCCCGGCCAGGCGCAGCAGCTCCGCGCCGGCACTCACGGTCTGGCCGGCGCTGACATCAACGGCCTCAACCACGCCGTCATGGGGCGCGTGCACGTAGTTCTCCATCTTCATGGACTCCAGGACCACGAGGAGATCGCCCTCGTGGACACGTTCGCCCGGCTCAACGCAGATGCGGGTGACGATCGCCTGCATGGGGGCGGCGATGACGCCGTCGAGGGCCAGGGCCCCGCCGTCGACGGCGAGGGCGCTGCGGGCGCGTGAGCGCGAGCGCAGTGGCTGGGGGGCCCGGTGGGGGCGCGAGCCGATGCCCGGCCGGGCTCCGGGTCCGCCGAGGATGCCGTCGGGCAGGGTCAGGCTCAGGCGACGGCCGTTGAGCTCGATGACATAGGTCGAGCGGGTGCGCCAAGAGCCGTCGGCACTGGTGTCCGCGGCCAGGAGCTCGCCGACGACAGGCACGGTGGCGCCGGCCGGGGCGGCGAGCTCGGGCAGGACGGAGCTCTCAATCCAGCGGGTGGTGACGCCCAGACCGCCCGCGGCGTCAGGACCGGTGAGCTCGGGGCGCGCCAGGACGTGCTCGTGCAGGGCGGTGCAGACGGTGACGCCCTCGACGACGGTCTCGCGCAGGGCGCGGCGGGCGCGGGCGAGGGCCTGCTCGCGAGTGGCGCCGGTGACGACGATCTTGGCGAGCATGGGGTCGAAGAGCGGGGTGACGACGTCGCCCTCGACCACGCCGGACTCGATGCGGATGCCGGGGCCGGCGGGCCAGCGCAGGCGGGTGATGGTGCCGGTTGAGGGGGCCATGCCCGCCGCCGGGTCCTCACAGGTGACGCGCAGCTCGATCGAGTGCCCGCGCACCTCGGGGACCTCGCCAAGGTCGCCTCCGGCGGCGATGCGCAGCTGGGTCTCAACCAGGTCGGTGCCGGTGACCTCCTCGGAGACGCAGTGCTCGACCTGCAGGCGGGGGTTGACCTCGAGGAACCACAGGTCCCCCTCGGGGGTGAGCAGGAACTCGCAGGTGGCGACGCCGACGTAGTCGACGGTCTCGAGCAGGCGGCGGGAGGCCTCGACGAGCCGGTCGTGGAGCCCCTCGGGCAGGTAGGGGGCGGGGGCCTCCTCGAGGAGCTTCTGGTTGCGGCGCTGGAGGGTGCAGTCGCGGGTGGAGACGACGGCGAAGGCGCCGTGGGCGTCGCGGGCGCACTGGGTCTCGACGTGGCGGGCGGCGGTGACGAACTTTTCGAGGATGAGGATGCCGTCGCCGGCTGCGGCGGAGGCGAAGGCCGGGGTGCTGTGGGCCTCGTCGTCGGAGGCGATAACGGTGATGCCGCGTCCACCGCCGCCGTCGGTGCGCTTGAGGGCGACGGGGTAGCCGTGCTCGGCGGCAAAGGCGATGACGGTGGCGGGGTCGGTGACCGGGCTCGTGATACCGGGCACGGGGGCGACGTCGGCCTTCTCGGCGGTGGCGCGGGCGCTCATCTTGTCCCCCAGGGCGCGCATGGCGTTCGGGCTGGGGCCGATCCAGGCGATTCCGGCGTCGATGACGGCCTGAGCGAAGGCGTCGTTCTCGGACAGGAATCCGTAGCCGGGGTGAACGGCCTGGGCACCGGTCTGCTGGGCCAGGGCGAGGATGGCCTCGACGTCGGTGTAGCCGCTGCCCTCGGGCAGGGCGTAGGCCTCGTCGGCGAGCTCCGCGGCCGGGGACATGAGGTCCTCGGGGGTGTAGGGCAGGATCGACGTGCCGCCGAGGTCACGGACGGTTCGGATGACCCGCAGGGCGATCTCGCCGCGGTTGGCGATGAGGACGCGGTCAAGGACCCTGGTGGTCGCTCTCGTGGGCACGGTGCTCCTCTGTGTCTCGATGCTCTGAGGAAGATCCTCGTGGCCCCCCACAAAGAGGGGGCCTCTCGGTCTTCCGGGCCGGACGGGAGTGCCAGCGTCGGTGCGCTGAGGGCTGTGTTCGTCCGTCAGTGCCGTCGCAGCACGTTCTGTACAAGGATCAGGGACGGCCGCGGCAACAACTCAACGCTAGAGGGTGATCCGACCGAGGGTCACTTGTGCGCATCACACAAAACGCGCCCCTCATCTTGTGTCGATGGCGCCGTTTCGCGGAATCGTGGGAGGAAGGGCCGCCGCGTGAGGGAGTGAGGAGATGAGGAACGAGTTTTAGATGTTACCTACAATACCCGTCAGTGGCAGTGCCCGGAGGCCAGCGCACGCAGGTGCTCAATCTCCGCCAGGGCGTCCTCCACCCCGTAGACAGCCGAGCCCGCCACGAAGACCGTGGCCCCCGCCTCGGCCGCACGCTCAATCGTCGAGCGCTTGATACCGCCGTCCACCTGGATGCGCAGCTCGAGGTTCTGGGCGCTGATGGCGCGCCGTGCCGCGGCGATCTTGGGGAGCATGAGGTCGATGAAGGACTGCCCGCCGAAACCGGGCTCAACGGTCATGAGCAGCAGCAGATCGATCTCGCCCAGGACATCCTCGACCGCGCTCAGCGGGGTCGCCGGGCGCAGGGCCAGACCCGCGCCCGCACCCAGACGGTGTAGCTCACGCGCCAGAACGAAGGGCGCCCGGGTGGCCTCCATGTGGGCGGTGACGATCGCGCAGCCCATCTCCGCGTACTGGGGGGCCCAGCGGTCCGCGTTCTCGATCATGAGGTGGGCGTCCACCGGCAGGCTCGTGTGCTCCAGCACCGTCTGAGCGAAGGAGGGGCCGCCGAAGTGGTTGTCGACGAAGTGGTTGTCCATGATGTCGAGGTGGAGACCGTCCGCACCCTCAACGCGGGCGAGCTCGTCCGCCAGGTGTGCCTGGTCGGCGTTGAGGATCGAGGGGTGGATCGCAACGCACGAGGTCATCGGGGCTCCTTCATGAACGGGACGAACGGGCGGGCACTCATCGGTCAGGAGACCCGCCGCAACAGCGTGCAGAACATGGCATCCGCACGGTCCAGGTGCGGCCACAGCTGAAGCATCTCGTCAGCCGCCCCGGCCGGGGGCACGGGTGCCACGCGGGTGGCGACATCGCCGGCGTGCAGGATCTCGACCTCGTGGCCGTAACGGGCCAGGCGCCTCATGACGTCCTGGACCACCAGGCGGGTCTCCATCAGGTGCGGTGAGCAGGTGACGTAGGCGACCACTCCCCCGGTGCGCACCGCCGTCAGGGCGCTGGTGAGCAGCTCGCGCTGGACGTCGGCCAGCTCGGTGACGTCCTTCGGCTCGCGGCGCCAGCGGGCCTCGGGGCGGCGCCGCAGGGAGCCGAGTCCCGAGCAGGGGGCGTCGACGAGCACGCGGTCGTAGCAGCCCGGCTCGGCCACGCCGTAGTCGCGCCCATCCTCGCAGCGGACCTCGACCACGCCCTCGGGCACGTCGCGCACGGCCGAGCGCACGAGTTCGGCACGGTGCGCGCTGACCTCGTTGGCAACCAGGCGGGCACCGCGCTGAGCGGCGCGGGCGGCCAGCAGCGCCGCCTTGCCGCCGGGGCCGGCGCACAGGTCGAGCCAGCGCTCGTCGCGGCCCTCAAGGGGGGCCTCGGACAACAGGAGGGCGACGAGCTGGGAGCCCTCGTCCTCCACGCCCGCGCGTGAGCGGCGCACGGCATCAATGCGGCCGGGGTCTCCTCCGTCCATCACAAGGGCGCAGGGGCTCAGGTCACCGGGACGGGGCTCGGTGCGGGTGGCGGCCTCGACCTGCCGGGCCAGCTGCTCGGGGGTGATGAGGCCGGGGCGGGCGCACAGGACGACGGCCGGGTCGGTGTTGTCCGCGGCGAGCAGGGCGGCGAGCTCGTCCTCCTCGCGCCCGTGGGCCTTGAGGGCCTGGCGCATCGCCTTGGTGACCCACAGGGGGTGGGACTCGGTAAGCGACAGGGAGGTCAGAGCGTCGGGGGCATCGGCGTCGATCTCCTGAAGCCAGGCGTCCAGGTCCTTGCCCGCCACGCGCCGCAGCACGGCGTTGACGAACCCGGCGGCGCCCCGCCCGGCGGCGTGGGTGGCGAGGTTGACGGTGGCGTCGACGGCGCCGTGGGTGGCCACGCGCATACCGAGCAGCTGGTGGGCGCCCAGGCGCAGAACATCGAGGACCACGCCGTCGATCCGGCCCAGCGGGCGGTCCACACAGCGCGAGATGATGGCGTCGTAGCGGCCCTGCAAGCGCAGGGTCCCGTAGGTCAGGGCCGTGGCGAAGCCGGCGTCGCGGCGGCTGAGATGAGCCTGGTCGAGCAGCGAGGGCAGGACGAGGTTGGCGTAGGCGCCGTCCTCACGCACCCGCCTGAGCACCTCCAGACTCACCTGGCGCGCCGGGTCCGCCTCGCGCCGGCGCGACCCCGAGCCGCGGCCTCCTCGTGCGCCCTTGTGGTCGCTCATGCGCGCTCCTGCCCGTCAGTGTCGAGGCGGTCGAGGCGGGTGCCGGGCGCGGGGCGCGCACCGCGGGCCCAGGCCTCGGCCTCCATCCAGCTCCTGCCTGCCGGCGCCACCCGCCCCAGTCTCAGGGGGATGGTGCCGCTGCCCACGAGGACATCCCGCTTCGTCACGTACAGCTCGCCGGGCGCCAGGGACGTGGGGGCGGCGTCGTCGGCGATGGAGAGCGGGCCCAGGCGCAGGGTCTGCCCGAGGTAGGTGGTGCGGGCGCCGGGGGCGGGGGTGACGCCCCGGACCTGGTGGTCGATCTGCTCGGCCGGGCGGCTCCAGTCGACGTCGCCGTCCCGGGGGCTGAGCACAGGGGCGAGGCTCACGCCCGTCCCCGGCTGCGCGGTGGCGACGGCGGTGCCGCGGGCCAGGGCATCGAGCACATCGAGGACGAGGGGGGCGCCGTCGGCGGCGAGGCGCTCAAGGAGGTCACCGGCTGTGTCGCGCGCCCCCACGGGCTCGGTGCGCGTGGCGTAGACGGGTCCGGTGTCCAAGCCCGCCTCGAGGCGGAAGACGCTCGCACCCGTCACCCGGTCCCCGGCCATGAGGGCGCGTTGCACGGGGGCGGCGCCGCGCCAGGCGGGCAGGAGGGAGAAGTGGAGGTTGAGCCAGCCGTGGGTGGGCACGTCGAGCAGGTCGGGGGGCACGAGCCTGCCGTAGGCGACGACGACGGCAACATCCGCGTCCAGGCCGCGCACCCAGGCCTGGGTGTCCTCGTCCTTGAGGGTGGTGGGGGTGCGCACGTCGAGGCCTGCCTCGCGGGCGAGGGCGGCGACGGGTGAGGGGTGCAGCGTGCGTCCGCGGCCGCGGCGGGCGTCGGCCCGGGTGAGGACCCCGACGACGTCGTGCTCCTCGTGGTCCATGAGGGCACGCAGCACAGGCAGGGCGACCTCGGGGGTGCCCGCGAAGAGAACACGCATGGGTCTCAGTCTAGGGCGGCGGGCAGCAGGCCCCGTGCGGCCAAGTCCTCGTGCAACGCGGCGGCGGTGGTGAAGTGGTGGGTGACGAGGCCCACGGCCCGGGCCCCGGCGACATTGGCGGCGGAGTCATCGACGAAGAGGGTGCGCTCGGCGGTCAGCCCGTAGCGCTCGAGCAGGAGGCGGTAGATGCGGGCGCCGGGCTTGACCAGGCGTTCCCGGCCGGAGACGACGATGCCGTCGAAGCGGGCGAGCTCGGGCACGCGTCCCTGCCCGTGGCGCCAGAGCAGGTGGTTGAAGTTCGTCAGGCAGTACACGCCGGTGCCGGCGTCCAGCAGCGTCCTGACAAGGGGCGCGGTGCCGGGGATGGGCTCGGTGAGGGTGTCCTCGAAGTGGTCCCAGTAGGTGCGCATGACCTCGACCTTGTCGGGGCGCGTCGGCTGCTCGGCGGCGAGGGCGTCCAGGACCTCCTCACGGGTGGCGCCGGCGTCCCACCGCAGGTTCCACCGGGTGAACTCACCGGAGGCGGTCATCTCCTCCCACACGGCAGGATCGATGCGGCCCTCGACGGCCCGGTGCGCCTGCCAGCGGTGCAGGACGTTGCCCCAGTCGAGGATGACGGCGTCGATGGCGGGGGTGCTGGTGCGCTCCACGTCCTCTCCTCACGCTCGGTGGCGCCTGGCGCTCATGCTACCGGCGCGCCTACCACAGCACCGTCGGGTCAAGCTCGATGCGCACCGGGTCCTCGCGGTGCACGGAGCGTTCGCGCGCCTGCAGCCGCAGCGCCTCGGCCAGCTCGCGGCCCTGGGCGAGCGGCACCCGGACGAGGGCGCGCACACGCTCGGGGGCCGGCGCGCCTGCCCTCGTGGGCTGCGCCGCCGGTTCGGGGGCGCGGACCGGCCCGAGCACGTCCCAGCCCCGGGCCTTGGCCGCCGCGAGGTAGGCCTCAACCGCCGGTAGGGGGCCGTCGAGGCGGGCGCAGCGCACGGCGGGCGGCAGCTCGAGCTCGAGGCGTTCACGCAGCTCATCGGCTGCGAAACCTGCGTGGTTCCAGCGCACGAGGGCCTGGGAGACGGCCAGGTCCGGGGAGCCCAGGAGGATGACCCGGGCGTCCTGGCGGGCGAGGGTGGCGGCATTGGCCCACCGGCGCAGGGCCTCGCTGGAGGCCCCGAGCTCGGGACGCGCCGACAGCACGGCACCGTCGAGCAGGAGGACGGCCGTGTAGCCGCCCTCGGCGACGGGCTCGGCACCGGGGGTGGCCACGACGAGCCGGGGCCTGCGGTCCACCGTGGCGACGACGCCGTGGTCGGCGCGGGTGCCGGAGACGACGACGGGCACACCCGGGAAGGCACGCCCGAGCTCATCCCCCGTGCGCACGGAGCCCGAACCGGCCATACGCAGCTGCTCACCGCCGCAGTGGGGGCACGCCCACCCGGCCCCGGAGCGCCCGCACCAGCGGCAGGACGCCTCGCCGCTCCGACCCATCGACAGTGGGCCGGAGCAGGCGCGGCAGCGGGCCACGGCGCGGCACGTGGCGCACACGACGACGGGGGCGTAGCCGGAGCGGGCGACCTGGACGAGGACGGGGCCGCGGTCCAGGGCCTGGCGCAGCGCGCGGTGCGCCAGGGAGGGGATGCGGGCGCGGCCGCCGGCGCCCTCGCGGTCGAGCTCGCTGTCACCGGGAACCTCGATGCGGGGCACGGTGGCGCGGATGAGGGGGCGCGGGGCCTCAAGGTCGCGGGCCCACCCCTGCAGCACGTAGGACTGGGCCTCGACGCTGCGCGTGCGCGAGGCGATGAGCAGGGCGCAGTGCTCGAGCCCGCTGCGCAGGGCCAGGACGGTGCGGGCATGGACGTAGGGGGCGCGGGGCTCGTCGAGGCGGTCGTCGCCGTCGTCCCAGATGACGGCCAGGCCCAGGTCCATCACGGGGGCGAAGGCGACGGCGCGGGTGCCGACGACGACGCGGGCGTGGCCCAGCAGGAGCCGGGTGAAGACGCGGTAGCGGCGCGCCGGCCCGTGCTCGGCGCTGAGGACGAGCACCTCCTCGCCGTCGAGGGCGGCGCTGAGCCGCTCGGCCAGCAGCTCGGCCTGGGCGGTGGTGGCGACGGCGATGAGGGCGCCGCGGCCACCGGACAGGCTGGCCTGCACGGCCTGGGCGAGCAGGCTCTCCCAGTCCTCAAGGACACCTTCACGCCCGGGCAGGGCGGTCAGGACCGTCCGGGGCGCGTGCCCGTCGCTGATGGCGTCCAGCAGCTCGGCGCCGCCGGTGTAGGCGCCCCAGCCGGTGGGGCGGGCCTCGGGGCGGGAGGGCCGGTGCGGGTGCCCTGTGTGTTCTGTGTGTTCTGTGTGTGCTGAGCGCACAGCGCGCTCGGTGGTGGCGTGCCGGGTGGGCACGGCCAGGCGCAGGACGTCCGAGCGGGTGCCCGCGGTGCGGGCGGCAACCGCCTCCACGAGCCGGCGGGTGCGCTCGGGCACCACCGGCAGGTCGGAGACGACGCGGCGCACAGGGGCCAGACGGCCGGTGTGGGTGGTTGTCTCGGCGCGCTGCCAGACCCAGCCGTGCACCTCCTGCCCGCCGAAGCGCACGACGACGCGCACGCCCTCGGCTGCTGCGACGTCGAGCTCGGGCGGGACGAGGTAGTCGAAGAGGCGGTCCAGGTGCGGGACACCGGAGTCCAGCAGCACCCTGGCGACGGGGTTGGCAACGCCGTCACCGGTGACACGGTGCTGGGCCGGGGCGGGGGCCACGAGCAGCGCGTCCTGCTGGCCGTGCTCGCTCATCGCTCCTCCTCCCGCTCATCGGGTGATTAGACCGCGGCCCGCAGGTCCGCTGCGCGGCTCGTGTCCTCCCAGGCGAATCCGGGACGGCCGAAGTGCCCATAGGCGCTGGTCGTGCGGTAGATCGGCCGCAGCAGGTCAAGGTCGCGGATGATCGCAGCCGGGCGCAGGTCGAAGACCTCCTGCACGGCGGCCTGGATCCTGGCCACCGGGACCGTCTCGGTACCGAAGGTCTCAACGTACAGGCCCACGGGGCGCGCCGAGCCAATGGCGTAGGCGACCTGGATCTCGCAGCGCTCGGCCAGGCCGGCGGCCACGACGTTCTTGGCCACCCAACGCATCGCGTAGGCGCCCGAACGGTCCACCTTCGAGGGGTCCTTGCCGGAGAAGGCACCACCGCCGTGGCGGGCCATGCCCCCGTAGGTGTCGACGATGATCTTGCGGCCGGTCAGGCCCGCGTCCCCGGCCGGGCCACCGATGATGAACTGTCCGGAGGGGTTGACGAGGACCGTGACGTCGGAGACGTTGAGGTCGAGTCCCTTGGCCTGCTCAACCTCAAGCACGGGGGCGAGGACCTCCTGGGTCAGGGCGTCCGTCAGCCAGCTGCGGCTGCGGTCCTCGTCGTGCTGGGTGGAGATGACGACATTCGTCAGGCTCACAGGGCGGTCACCCTCGTAGCCGATGGTGACCTGGGTCTTGCCGTCGGGGCGCAGGCCCTCGACGACGCCCTGCTTGCGCACGGCGGTCAGGCGCTCGGCGAGGCGGTGGGCCAGGTGGATGGGCAGCGGCATGAGCTCGCTGGTCTCCGTGCAGGCGTAGCCGAACATCAGGCCCTGGTCCCCGGCGCCCTGGACGTCGAGCGGGTCGAGGCCGACACCCTCTCCGCGGACCTCAAGAGCCTTGTCCACGCCGGCCGCGATGTCCGGGGACTGCTGGCCGATGGAGATGGACACGCCGCAGGAGCGGCCGTCGAAGCACACATCGGAGGAGTCGTAGCCGATGGCCACAATCTCGTCGCGCACGATCTGAGGGATCTCCACGTAGGCGCTCGTCGTGACCTCTCCGGCGACATGGACAAGACCGGTGGTCATGAGGGTCTCGACGGCAACGTGGGCGGCAGGGTCCTGCACGAGGATCGCGTCAAGGATGGAGTCGGAGATCCGGTCGCAGATCTTGTCCGGGTGGCCCTCGGTGACGGACTCGGAGGTAAACAGACGGAGGGAGGAGTTCACGAACTCAGCCTACCGGCGTGTCAGGACACGAATCGGGCCCCGAACACGCTCGTCACTGTGCGTCGGCGCACGTCGCCGCCAGGCGCTCGGCCACCAGCGACACGAGGGCGCGGGCGACCTCATCCTTCGCCCCCTGGGCACGCGCCACCTCGGCGCCGTCGGCATCGAGCACGACAACGGCGTTGGGCACGTCACCAAAACCCAGATCCTGGCCGACTGCGTTGACGGCCATCAGGTCGGCGCCCTTGCGCCGTGCCTTGGCGGCGCCGTGGGCCAGGACGTCGCCGTCGGCGTCGCCCGTCTCCGCAGCGAAGCCGACGACGAGGGTGCGATGACCATCGGTGCGCGGCGGGCGGCTCACCAGGCCGGCGAGGACATCGGGGTTCTCGACAAGCTCGATGGGTGCCGGGCCGGTGGCCTTGCCCTCCTCGCCCGGGGCGAGGCCGTGCTTCTTGATCTTGGCGCCCTGCACGCTGCGCGGCCGGTAGTCGGCGACGGCGGCCGCCATGACGACGGCGTCGGCGTCCACGCAGGTCGAGCGCACCGCGTCCTCAAGCTCCAGGGCGGTGCCGACGCCGACGACGCTCACCGTCGGCGGCAGGTCGCGCAGTACCTCGCCGTCGAGGTTGGCGGCCACGAGGGTGACCCGGGCGCCCTCGGCGGCGGCGGCGCGGGCGACGGCGGTGCCCTGACGCCCGGAGGAACGGTTGCCAAGGAAGCGCACCGGGTCCAGGGGCTCGCGAGTGCCCCCGGCGGAGACGACGACGTGGCGCCCGGCCAGGGCGCGGCCCGCAGCCTCACGCGCGTCAGCCTCAGCCAGGACGCGCAGGGCCTCGGCGACGATGACCTCAGGCTCGGGCAGGCGCCCGGTGCCGCTGTCCTGGCCGGTCAGGCGCCCGTCGGCGGGGTTGAGGACGGCCAGGCCGCGCCGGCGCAGGGTGGCGACGTTCTCGACGGTCGCCGGGTTGAGCCACATCTGGGTGTGCATGGCCGGGCAGAGCAGCACCGGCGCGGTGGTGGTGAGGATCGTGGCGGTCAGGAGGTCGTCCGCGCGCCCAGCGGCGACCCGGGCCAGCAGGTCCGCGGAGGCGGGGGCCACCACGACGAGCTCGGCCCACTCCCCCACGGCCACATGCTCCACCGCCGCGGGGTCGTCGAAGACGCCGGTGGACACCGGGCCCCCGGCCACCGCGGCGAGGGCGGGGGCGCCGATGAAGCGCAGGGCGGCCTCGGTGGCGACCACCTTGACCTCGCAGCCGGCCTCACGCAGGCGGCGGATCACCGTCGGCGCCTTGTAGGCGGCGATGGACCCGGCCACGCCGACGACGACGCGCCGCGTCCCGGTCGGGGACGCGGCGCGCGTACTCACCTGCTGGTGCACGAGGGGCCCGGGTCTTCAGAACTGGATGTCGTCCAGGCTGGTGGTCGAACCCTCCTCACCCATCGACAGCGGGGTGTCGAGGGAGATGTCGGAGAACATGTCCGCCTCGGCGGCCCGGCGGGCCTCCTCGGCCTCGGCGCGGCGGGCGCGGGCGACCTCGCCGGGGATGACCTCGAGCTTGTCCTCGGCGATCTCGCGCAGGGCGATGCCCAGCGGCTTCTCGCCGGTCTCGGCCTCCACGAGGGGGCCGAAGAACTCGAGGTGGTTGTCCTCGAGCTGCTGGGTGTAGCTGTTGATCTGCCGGGCACGCTTCGCAGCCTCCACCACGAGCCCGTACTTGGAGTCGACCTTCTCCAGGAGGTCGTCGATCGGCGGGTTCGTGATGCCCTCGGGCTGGGCGGAGGTACCGAGCATGTGCGTGACCTGCTTTCTGAGCGCGTGACCGGCCTTCTCGGGCCGTGCGGTAACCGGGACAGTTTAGCCTGTGAGGCCGAGCAGGCCCTCGAGCTCGTCCGTGGCACGCGCCACGGTGTCGTTGACGATGACGTGGTCGAACTCGTTGGCCGCGGCCATCTCCGTGCGGGCCGTGGCCAGGCGCCTGGTCCTCTCGGCCTCGTCCTCGGTGCCCCGGCCGACGAGACGGCTGACGAGGTCCTCCCAGCGGGGCGGCGCGACGAAGACGAGGTGCGCCTGCGGCATCGCGCGCCGCACCTGCCGGGCGCCGTCGAGGTCGATCTCCAGCAGGGCGGGGCGCCCGGCGGCAAGCTCGGCCTCCACCGGGCCCCGGGGTGTGCCGTAGCGGTGGCGACCGTGCACGAGCGCCCACTCGAGCATCCGGCCCTCGGCGATCATGCGCTCGAAGTCCTCCTCGCTGACGAAGAGGTAGTGCACGCCGTCGACCTCACCGGGCCGGGGGCTGCGGGTGGTGGCCGAGACGGAGACGAAGAGGTCGGGGTGGCGACGGCGCAGCTCAGTGACGATCGTCCCCTTGCCGACGGCGGTGGGACCGGCGAGGACGGTGAGACGGGCGGCGGGCTCCGGGTGCGTCATGGTGAACATCATGCCTGCTGCCGGAGGCCTCTCAGACCACGCCGGCGCTCATCCCCCGCAGCCGGCCTCGCCGCCCTCACTGGGCGCGGCCGCCGCGTTGGCGAGAACACTGCCCACACCGGCCACCGACTCGATCTCGTCCTCGAGGTAGTACCACCACAGGGGCGCCGCCCACACGTCGTGGCGCCCCAGCGCCGCGGCCGTGAGGTCCCGGGCGACGACGGCGCGCCCGGTGGAGGTGTCCGTGGGTGAGCCGTACCACCAGGGGCCGTCGTCGAGGTCCTCAGCCCCGTAGCCGAGCTCACTCAGGGCGATCAGTCTGTCTCCGGCGAGCGCCGACAGGGCGTCGAGGACCCGGTCGGCGGCGCAGCCCAGCGGGTGCCACTGGGGGTAGACCGACAGTCCGACGACGTCGCTGAGCTCGAGCAGCTCGGGGGCAAGCGCGTCCTGGGCGACGGTGAAGGTCGAGTTCTCTGCCCGCCCCTGGCCGAGCTGGTAGTAGAGGGTCAGCACCCGCGTCGCCGCAGAGGTCTGCGGGGACTCACTCAGCCTGCGGGTGGCCTCGAGGGTGCGCTTGATGGCCTTCTCGCCCAACCAGTCACCGCCGATCTCGTTGCCGGTCTCCCACGCGTCGGCGTCGGGGAAGGCCTCGATGAGCCGGTCGAGGCGACGGTTGAAGTCCTCGTCGTCAAGGGTCGACAGGTCGATCGAGTCGCAGACCTGGACCATGGCCTTGGCGCCCTGGGCGTGGAGCTCGTCCAGGCAGCTGCGCCAGGCCGTCATCTCCTCATCGTCTGAGGCGTCGGTGATGACGAGGCGCACGAGCAGGTCCCGGCCCGCGTCCGTCAGGGGCGCGAGCACCCGGCCGACCGCTGGCGCCGACGGAGGGTGGGTGAAGGTCACTCCGAGCAGGGCGGTGCCCGGTGCGCCGTGGGCCCGGGCACGGTCGAGACCGCTCCGGGCGGCGCAGGCGGCCTCCAGGGCCTCGGCCGCACGTGCGGCGCGCGAGGCCGGCTCCTCGGTCCCCCGGCAGGCGTCCAGGGCCGCGGCGGTGCGTTCACGCAGCGCCTTAACGGTCATACCGCTGACGGGGTCGATAAGCGCGCCGGTGTCCGCCCCATCCTCCTGAGCCTCGTGCAGGGAGCATGCGGCGAGCTCGGCGAGCGCGTAGCGGCCGGGGCCGGGCAGGTCCACGAGCAGGGCGCTGTAGCCCGCTGACGTCGGCCAGGACAGGGACAGGCAGGCGCGGGTGTCCTCGGGCAGCGCGAGGCGGGCGCTGGCACGGGCGTCGGGCTCCAGGGGGGCGAGGCTGAGGACCTCGAGAGTCTCCGCGTCCAGGAGGGCGTCATCACGCTCGTCCCGGCCGACGCCGTTGGTCACGGCGTCAAGCAGCCCGTCAAGGTCGAGCAGCGTCCCGTCGGGCCCGGTCGCATCGAGCAGGACGAGCCCGTCGGTGACCTCCTCGCGGCGACGCAGGAGGGCCACGGCATAGAGCACCACGGCGACGACGGCCGCCACGAGGACGGCCAGCGCCCCGAGTGCGCGTCGTCGGCTCACACGCCCCGGGGGTGGGCCCCCCGCATGGGAGGGCCCACCCCGGGGACGGCCGTCACTCATCACAGCTCAGCCGCGCAGGGCGGCCACTGCCTGCCCAGTCGCCGTCTCGGCGGCTGCCCGCAGCGCCCCGACGTCGGGGCCCGCCTGCAGCACGCCTCGGGAGGTGGAGGCCAGCACCTGGCGACGTGCCACACCGAAGACCTGCTCGAGCTCGGGCGCGCCGGCCCCCTGCGCACCAACCCCGGGCGCCAGCAACGGGGCGGCCGAGGCCGCCAGGTCCAGGCCCAGGTCGTGCACGGCCCGCCCCACGGTCGCCCCGACGACGAGTCCGACACTGCCGAGCGTGCCGTCGGCCCGGGCGGCCGCGTTGGCCACGGTCACGCCGTCGACCACCCCGCCCGCCACCGAGCGGCCGGAGGGGTCCGTCGCATGCTGGACGCTGCGCCCTTCCGGGTTGGAGGTCAGGCCCAGCACGAAGACCCCTCGGCCGGTCTCCCGGGCGAGCTCGAGCACCGGTGCGAGCGAGCCGAAGCCCAGGTAGGGCGAGACCGTGAGGGCGTCGACCACCAGCGGTGAGCCGTCGGACAGGTAGGCGTCGGCGTATCCGGACATCGTCGAGCCGATGTCTCCGCGCTTGACGTCCAGGACGCTGAGCGTGCCCGCCTCCCGCAGGGCCGTGAGGGTCTCCTCCAGGACCGCCACACCGGCGGAGCCGTGGCGCTCGAAGAAGGCGGACTGCGGCTTGACGGCGGCCACGCGGCCGACGACCGCCTCGACCACCCTGAGGCTGAACTCGCGCAGCCCGGCGGCGTCGTCGCTCAGCCCCCAGGCCTCCAGCAGGCTCCTGTGGGGGTCGATGCCCACGCACAGGGGTCCCAGCTCGTCCATCGCCCGGGCCAGACGGGCACCGAACGCCTCGCGGCCGGTGCTCATGCCACGGCCTGTGTGCGGCGTGCGGCGCGATCGGCGTCGTGCTCCTGGAGAGAGCGGACCCGGTGCGGGCCGCGCAGCTGGGCCTCGAGGGCCTGGACGGCGGCCTGCAGCTCCTGGACGGTCGTGATGATCGGCCGGTCGGCGCCGGTGGTCGCCGCGCGGATCGAGTAGCCGTCGGCGCGAGCGCCCTGCCCCTTGGGGGTGTTGACGACCATGTCGACCATGCCGGACTCGATGAGCTCGACGATCGTCTGCTCCCCGTGCTCACCCTGGCCCTCGCTCACCTTGCGCACGGCGGTGGCCCGGATGCCGTTGCGGCGCAGGACCTGGGCGGTGCCCGTGGTGGCCAGCACCGTGAAGCCGAGCTCGGCCAGGCGGGCGATCGGCAGGATGACGGCGCGCTTGTCGCGGTCCGCCACGGAGACGAAGACCGTGCCCTCGGTGGGCAGGCCGCCGTAGGCCCCGGCCTGGGACTTGGCGAAAGCCCGGGGGAAGTCGACGTCGTAGCCCATGACCTCACCGGTCGAGCGCATCTCGGGGCCAAGGACGGTGTCGACGACGCGGCCCTCGGAGGTACGGAAGCGCTTGAAGGGCAGCACCGCCTCCTTCACCGCGATGGGGTCGAGCGGGTCGGTGACGGAGGCGTCGTGCTCGGGCAGGTGCCCCTGGGCGCGCAGGGAGGCGATGGTCTGGCCCGCCATGAGCAGGGACGCCGCCTTGGCCAGCTGCACGCCCGTGGCCTTGGAGACGAAGGGCACGGTGCGCGAGGCACGCGGGTTGGCCTCGATGACGTAGAGCGTGTCGTTCATGAGGGCGAACTGGATGTTGATGAGGCCGCGCACCCCCACACCGGCGGCGATGGCCTCGGTGGAGCGGCGGATGCGGGCGATCTCCGTGTCCGACAGCGTCATGGGCGGCAGCACGCAGGCGGAGTCGCCCGAGTGGATCCCAGCCTCCTCGATGTGCTCCATGACGCCGCCGAGGAAGAGCTCGGTGCCGTCGTAGAGGGCGTCGACGTCAATCTCGATGGCGTCGTCGAGAAAGCGGTCGATGAGCAGCGGGCCGTTGGCGTAGGCGCCGCCGGGCTCCCGTCCGGCCCGCGCGAGGTAGTCCGCCAGGCCGGAGGCGTCGTAGACGATCTCCATGCCGCGACCACCCAGCACGTAGCTGGGGCGCACGAGGACGGGGAAGCCGATCTCGTCGGCCACCGCCAGGGTCTGCTCGTCACTCAGGGCCGTGCCGTGGGCGGGCGCTGGCAGGCCAGCCCGCTCCAGCACCACGCCGAAGACCTCCCGGTCCTCGGCGGCGTCGATCGCCTCCGGGGTGGTGCCCAGGATGGGCACGCCCGCCGCCTTCAGCCGGGCCGCCAGCGACAAGGGGGTTTGTCCGCCCAGCTGGACGATGACGCCGGCCACGGGACCGGCGGCGAGCTCGGCCTCGTAGACCTCCATGACGTCCTCGAAGGTCAGCGGCTCGAAGTAGAGGCGGTCGGAGATGTCGTAGTCCGTCGAGACCGTCTCCGGGTTGCAGTTGACCATGACGGTCTCGTAGCGCTCGGCGAGCGCCATCGTGGCGTGCACGCAGGAGTAGTCGAACTCGATGCCCTGCCCGATCCTGTTGGGCCCGGCGCCGAGGATGATGACGGCCTCGCGCTCGCGCGGCGCCACCTCAGTCTCGGTGTCGTAGGTGGAGTACAGGTAGGGGGTGACGGCCTCCACGCCCGCGGCGCAGGTGTCGACCATCTTGTAGACGGGGCGCAGGTCGAAGGCGTGGCGCACCTCGCGCACGGTGTCCTCGCTGATGGAGCGCAGGGAGGCGATCTGGGCGTCGGAGAAGCCGTTGCGCTTGGCCTCCTGGAGCACCTCGCGCGTGAGCGCCGGGGCGTCGCGGACGGTCTCGGCCACCTCCTGCAGGACCTGGACCTGATCGATGAACCAGGGGTCGATGCAGGTGATCTCGACGATCTCCTCGGTGGTGGCGCCCGCGCGCACGGCCTGCTGCAGGTCGATGAGGCGGTGCTCGGTGGGGGTGCGCAGGGACTCCAGCAGGGCGGGCAGCTCCTCGCGTGTGGGCGCGGGGCCGTCCCAGTGGAAGACGGTGCCCTTCTTGTCGATGGAGCGCATGGCCTTGTGCAGGGCCTCGTTGTAGCTGCGGCCGATGGCCATGGCCTCGCCGACGGACTTCATGGTCGTCGTCAGCGTCGGGTCGGCGCCCCGGAACTTCTCGAAGGCGAAGCGCGGGACCTTGACAACGATGTAGTCGACGGTGGGCTCCTGGGCGGCGGTCGTCACCCCGGTGATGTCGTTGGGGATCTCGTCGAAGGTGTAGCCCAGGGCGAGACGGGTGGCGATCTTGGCGATCGGGAAGCCGGTGGCCTTGGAGGCCAGGGCGGAGGAGCGCGAGACACGCGGGTTCATCTCGATGACGATGACGCGGCCGGTCGTCGGGTGGATGGCGAACTGCAGGTTGCAGCCGCCGGTGTCGACGCCGACCTCGCGGATGATGTCGATGCCGATCTGCTTGAGGCGGCTCAGCTCGGCGTCGGTGAGGGTGAGCGCCGGAGCCAGGGTGATGGAGTCACCCGTGTGCACGCCCACGGGGTCGACGTTCTCGATGGAGCACACCATGATGCAGGTGTCGGCGCCATCGCGCATGAGCTCGAGCTCGATCTCCTTCCAGCCGAGGATCGACTCCTCCAGGAGCACCTCGGTGGTCATGGAGTCGCTCAGGCCCTGCCCGGCGATGCGCTCGAGGTCGGTGGCGTCGAAGGCGATGCCGGAGCCGAGACCGCCCATGGTGAAGGAGGGGCGCACGACGACGGGGTAGCCGCCCAGCGCCTCGACGCCCGCGTGGCACTCGGCCATGGAGTGCGCGATGACGGAGCGGGCCACCTCGGCGCCGCAGCGCTCGACGACCTTCTTGAACTCGTCGCGGTCCTCACCGGCGTTGATGGCCCGGGCGCGCACACCGATCATCTTCACGCCGTACTGCTCAAGGACGCCCGCCTGGTCCAGGGCCATGGCCATGTTGAGGGCGGTCTGCCCACCAAGGTTGGGCAGGAGGGCGTCGGGGCGCTCCTTGGCGATGATGGAGGTCAGCACCTCCAGGGTGATGGGCTCGACGTAGGTGGCGTCAGCGACGCCAGGGTCGGTCATGATCGTCGCCGGGTTGGAGTTGACGAGGATGGTGCGCACGCCCTCCTCACGCAGAACGCGGCACGCCTGGGTGCCGGAATAGTCGAACTCGCAGGCCTGGCCGATGACGATCGGGCCGGAGCCAATGACGAGGACGGAGGAGATATCGGTGCGGCGGGGCATCAGCTCTCCTCGGCGGCGGTGGCGAACAGGGCGGTGACGTCGATGGAGGCCTCGGCGGCACCGTCGGGCAGGGCGTCACCGGAGACGACGGCGGCCCGCAGGGGGCCGTGGTCGCGCAGGTGGCGGGTGAGCGCACGGGTGTCGATGCGGCAGATGCCGACGACGCCCGCGGCGACGAGGTCGTCCTCGAGCTCGCGGCGCGCGAGCCAGGAGGAGGCCCTGCGGGCCGGCTCGCGCACGATGACGCCGGTGGCCCAGCCGGCGGAGCGGGCGTCGTCGTCGTTGGTGCCGGTGTTGCCCACGTGGGGCGCGGTGAACAGGACGATGCGCTCGGCGTTGGCGGGGTCGGTGAGGATCTCCTGGTAGCCGGTGACCGCGGTGGTGACCGTGACGGGGGCGGCCACGAGGCCGGTGGCGCCGTAGGTGCGGCCGGTGAGCGTGAAGCCGTCCTCGAGGATGAGCAGCGCAGGGCCGCGGTCCGCACCTCGCCTCACAACGGTGGAGATGATGGTTGTCATCATCAGTCCTCGTCCCTCTTCTCGACGGGCGCTCCCGCCAGGACCGTGGGGCGTCCGTGCAGGAAGGTGGCGATGACCTGGCCCGGCAGCTCCATGCCCGCGTAGGGCGTGTTGGTGGAGTGGGTCCACTGGGAGGCCCCGTCGATGGTGCGTCGCACCGTGGGGTCGACGACGGTGATGTTGGCGGGGGCGCCGACCTCGAGGCCCTGGCCCTGGTCGCGCACGCGGCCGATAAGGGCGGGGGTGGTGGACATGACCCGGGCGATGTCGCGCCAGGTCATGCGGCCCGTGCTCACCATCGTCTCGATGAGGATCGGCAGGGCGGTCTCCAGGCCGGTCATGCCGAAGGCGCCGGCCTGCCACTCGCAGTCCTTGTCCTCCAGCGGGTGCGGGGCGTGGTCGGTGCCGACGACGTCGATGGTGCCGTCGGCCAGGGCCTCACGCACGGCCTCGACGTCCTCGGCGGTGCGCAGAGGCGGGTTGACCTTGTACAGCGGCGAGTAGCTGCGGGCCATCTCGTCGGTGAGCAGCAGGTGGTGCGGGGTGACCTCGGCGGTGACGTCGATCCCGCGGGCCTTGGCCCAGCGGATGATGTCGACGCTGCCGGAGGTGGACAGGTGGCACACGTGCAGGCGCGAACCGACGTGCTCGGCGAGCAGGACGTCGCGGGCGATGATGGACTCCTCGGCGACCGCCGGCCAGCCGCGCAGGCCGAGCTCGGCGGAGACGGCCCCCTCGTGCATCTGGGAGCCCTCGGTCAGGCGCGGGTCCTGGGAGTGCTGGGCAATGACGCCGTCGAAGGACTTGACGTACTCCAGGGCCCGGCGCATGAGGACGGGGTCGTAGACGCACCTGCCGTCGTCGGAGAAGACGCGCACCTGGGCGGCGGAGCCGGCCATGGCGCCCATCTCGCTCAGCTGCTCGCCCTTGAGGCCCTGGGAGACGGCGCCGACGGGGTGGACGTCCACCCAGCCGGCGTCCTGGCCCAGACGTAGGACCTGCTCGACGACGCCGGCGTTGTCCTGGACCGGGTTGGTGTTGGCCATGGCGAAGACGGCGGTGTAGCCGCCGACGGCGGCGGCGCGGGTGCCGGTGTAGACCGTCTCGGCCGACTCGCCACCGGGCTCACGCAGGTGGGTGTGGATGTCGACCAGGCCCGGTAGGGCGATGAGCTCGTCGAAGGCGTGGCGCTCGGCCTCGGCGGGCGCCTGGGCGGCGGCCTCGGGGCCGATGGCGGCGATGCGACCGTCGATGACGAGGATGTCGGCGGCGTCCTCGCCGTAGGGGCGGACACCGGTGAGGAGGTGGGCGGTCACAGCTGGGTCCCTTCGTCGGCAAGGAGGAGGTAGAGGGCGGCCATGCGCACGGAGACGCCGTTGCCGACCTGCTCGATGATGCGCGAGCGGGGGTCGTCGGCGGCCTCGGCGGTGATTTCCAGGCCGCGGTTCATCGGGCCGGGGTGCATGACGATGGCGTGCTCGGGCATGGCGGCGCGGCGGGCGCTGTCGAGGCCGTAGGCGCGCGAGTACTCGGCGGGGCTGGGGAAGTAGCCGCCACCGGCGGCGCTCATGCGCTCACGCTGGACGCGCAGCATCATGACGGCGTCGGGCTGGACGGAGGCGACGGTCTCGTCGAGGTCGTAGGAGACCTCGCAGGGCCAGCCCTCCATACCGATGGGCAGGAGGGTGGGCGGGGCCACGAGGGTGACGCCGGCACCGAGGGTGGTGAGCAGGTCGACGTTGGAGCGGGCGACGCGCGAGTGCAGGACGTCGCCGACGATGACGACCTTGGCGCCCTCGAGGTCGCGTCCACGCGGGGCGGGCGAACCATCGGCGCCGCCGGTGCCGGGGGCGTACCAGCGGCGCAGGGTCATGGCGTCGAGCAGGGCCTGGGTGGGGTGCTGGTGCTTGCCGTCCCCGGCGTTGAGCACGGGCACGTCGATCCAGCCGGCGTGGGCGAGCAGGTGGGCGGCGCCGTCGGCACTGTGCCGCACGACGACGGCGTCGGCACCCATCGCCATGATCGTCTGGGCGGTGTCCTTGAGCGACTCACCCTTGGAGACCGACGAGCCCTTGGCGGAGAAGTTGATGACGTCGGCGCTGAGCCTCTTGGCGGCGGCCTCGAAGGACAGGCGGGTGCGGGTGGAGTCCTCGAAGAAGAGGTTGACGACCGTCTTGCCGCGCAGGGTGGGCAGCTTCTTGACGGCGTGGCGCTGGGTGGCGGCCATGGCCTCGGCGGTGTCCAGGGTCATGACGGCTTCGTCGTGGGACAGGTCCTTGGCGCTCAGCAGGTGCTTCATCGGGCGTCCTCCGTGGCGGGCTCGGTCGACGGGTGGATGGCGACCGAGTCGGCGGCGGCGCCGAGCTCGGTGAGGGAGACGACAACCTTCTCCTTGCGGGAGGTCGGCAGGTTCTTGCCGACGTAGTCCGCGCGGATGGGCAGCTGGCGGTGGCCGCGGTCCACGAGGACGGCGAGCTGGACGGCCTCGGCTCGGCCGATGGAGCCCAGGGCGTCGAGGGCGGCGCGGATGGTGCGCCCGGAGTACAGGACGTCGTCGACGAGGACGACCGTGCGGCCCTCGAGGACCTCACCGGGGATGACGGTGGGCTGGGGCACGCGGATGGGGTGGCGGCCGAGGTCGTCGCGGTACATGGTGATGTCGAGGGTGCCGACGGGGACCTCGGGGCCGCCGGTGGCGAAGGCGAGGGCCTTGGCCAGGCGCTGGGCGAGGGGGACGCCGCCGGAGGGGATGCCGAGGAGCAGAAGGTCCTCCACACCTCGGTTGCGCTCAACGATCTCGTGAGCGATACGGACAAGGGAGCGTGCGATCTCGGGTTCTCCGAGGATCTGCTTCCCGGTGGACTGCGCGTTGGCCACGGTGCGTGGACCTCCTTCCCCGCCTCACTGGACGGACTTCAAGGATGTCTGACGCTCGCATCGTAAACCCCACCCGGTGCGGCCCGTTGGGCGAGCCCGCATGGTGGCACGTGAGATATCCGTCAGGCACGCGCGCCGGAGAGGAGCTCGGCCAGGCTCAGGGGCTCGCGGCCGGTCAGGCGCAGGACGTCGTCGGTGACGGCGGCCAGCTGGCCGGAGGCGATGGCGGTGTAGGTGCTCACCCACCCGTCGACCTCCCAGGCGGGGGCGCCGTAGTGGGCGCGCGAGGCGTAGGCCTGCTCGATGCTCTCCTCGCGGTAGGTGGTGGGCGAGCCCAGCTCGGTGAGGATGCGGGCGACGTCGGTCAGGCTCAGGGCCTCGGGACCGGTCATCGTGTAGATGGCGCCGTCGTGGGCGCCGGAGCCGGCGGCGAGGTCGTTGAGCACGGCGCTGGCCGAGCGCACGACGTCGGCCCGGGCGACGGCGCCCACGCCGCCGCCCGTGGGGCCGGCCGGACCGGAGATGACGCCGTCGACGGCGAGCTCGGGCAGGAAGTCGAGGTAGAAGGAGTCGCGCAGGATGGTGGCGGTCATACCGGAGGCCGCCAGGTGGGCCTCGGTGGCGCCGTGGGTGCGTCCGAAGGTGAAGACGGAGTCCGGTCCCGCCCCGACGAAGCTGGTGTAGATGACGTGACGCACACCGGCCTGGGCGGCGGAGTCGATGAAGGCGCGGTGCTGCTCAAGGCGGTCTGCCGACTCGGCGGCCGAGACCATGAACAGGACGTCGACTCCGGTGAGTGCTACGGGGGCGGCCTGGCGGTCGCCGTAGCTGGTGACGGCGACGTCGTCGGCCCAGGCGGGCGCCCGGGTGGCATCACGCACGATGAGGCGGGCGGCCAGGCCCGCGTCGTGCAGGCGGGTCGCGACGGCGCCGCCGACGTGGCCGGTGGCGCCCGTGATGGCGATGACGGGGGTGCGGGTCGCAGTGCTCATGGCGCCACCCTATGCGCCCTATCGCTGTTATCGGATAGCCGACGTCGTGGGCGGCCCCGGTGTGGGACCGCCCACGAGGGCAGGTGATAGCAGGTGCGCGGCGCTCAGCGCAGCATGTCCGCGAGATCCCCGATGCGGCCGAGCACGCCTCCGAGGTAGCGGGGCGAGTCGTCCGTCGAGAGCATCCGCGCCAGCGTCATGGCCTCATCGACCGCCACGGGGGCGTCGACGTCGTCGTTGTAGACGATCTCCCAGGTGGCGACGCGGGCGATGGCGCGGTCCACGGCCGGCATCCGGGCGAGCGTCCAGCCCTGGGCGTAGGTCTCGATGGTGTCGTCGACGTCGGCGAGGTGGTCCGCCACACCGGCGAGGATCTCGCGCGTGTAAGCGGGCGCCTCGGTGTGGTTGGCGGACTCGACGGCCCGACGGGCGGCAAAGTCCCGCAGGGCATTGGCGACCTCAGCGTCCGAGAGGCTCTCGGCAGCCGGGGCCTCGTCACGCTCGTCCCAACGAGGCTCGTTCCATCGGCGCTCGTCGTCGGCGTCCCGCTGACGGCCCCTGCCCAACATGCCGCGCTGGTCCGCCTCGAAGAGGATCTCGATGGCGCGACGACGGGCCTTGGTACGCGCCGTGACAGGGTGCTTGACGGGGCGCTCGGGCACCTCGGCGCGGGAGCTGGTCTCGGTCATCGGGTCAGTCGGTGACGCGGGAGAGGTAGTCGCCGGTGCGGGTGTCGACCTTGACACGGTCGCCCTCGTTGAGGAACAGCGGAACCTGGATCTCCGCACCCGTCTCCAGGGTGGCGGGCTTGGTGCCGGCCGAGGAGCGGTCGCCCTGCAGGCCCGGCTCCGTGTGGGAGATCGTCAGCACGACGGAGGCGGGCAGCTCGACGAACAGGACGGAGTCCTCGTGGAAGGCCACAATGACGTCCTGACCCTCGAGCATGTAGGTGGCGGCCTCGCCGACGGTCGCGGCCGAGACCGGGACCTGCTCGTAGTCCTTGACGTCCATGAAGACGAAGTCCTCGCCGTCCCTGTAGGAGAACTGCATGTCGCGGCGGTCGACGGTGGCGGTCTCGACCTTGAGGCCGGCGTTGAAGGTGCGGTCGACGGTCTTGCCGGACAGGACGTTCTTGAGCTTGGTGCGCACGAAGGCGGGGCCCTTGCCAGGCTTGACGTGCTGGAACTCGACCACCTGCCAGAGCTGGCCCTCGATGTTGAGTACGAGGCCGTTCCTCAGGTCGTTCGTCGTTGCCACGGGTGTTCCTCACTGTCGGGGGACGTCTTGTCGCCGCAAGACTACCGTCCGGCCGAGCCACTGCCCGAGCCGGGGCGTGCGAGGCCTGTCACGACGGCGCGGGGGCGCCCAGCAGTCCGGCCGTCTCGGCAGCCGCCTGCTCGGGCGTCGTGGACGTCGTGTCGACGACGACGGCCTCGGCGCCCGCCGCCCGCCGGCACAGGTCCTCGCGGGCGCGCAGCATCTGGGTGAAGGCGTGGTGGACGTTGCCCAGGGCCACCGAGCGCGGGGCGTCCAGCCCGTTGCGGGTGGCCAGGCGGCGGGTGGTCGCGGTCAGCAGCACCGTGCGGGCCCCACCGCAGCGGGCGCGCTCCAGGGCGCTGCGCACCCCGGCGTCGGCCAGGCAGCCCGAGCCCAGGGCCGTGACGGTGCCGGCCAGGTCGGCGAGCAGCGCGCAGGCGGCCTCGGCCTCGACCCTGCGGTAGCGCTCCTCCCCCACGGCGACGAGCGCCAGCGACTCCTCCACGCCCAGGCGCTCGGCGACGACGGCCCCGAGGTCGCGCACCGGCAGGCCCATGGCCCGGCCCAGGGCGCGCGCGACGGAGCCGCACCCCGCACCGGGGGCGCCCAGGAGCACGATCCCGTCGGGGCCCGTTGGGCTCACCCCGCTCACGGCTTCGGCGTCCCGTCGCTCGTGACGGCCGCGTGCGCCTCGCGCAGGACCGCCTCCCGAGGCTCGACGCCCCAGACGGGCTGGGCGAGGCCGTTGAGCAGAACCATGCGGATGCGCCCGGAGCGGACCTTCTTGTCCGAGAGCATGACCTCCGCCAGCTCCTCATAGCGGCCGACGCCCTCGGGGAAGGAGACCGGCAGGCCCGCGGCGGCCAGGGCCCGGCGGTGCGTGAGGAGCAGATCGGCGTCGATGCGTCCGCTGCGGTGCGCGACCTCGGCGGCGAAGACGCAGCCGACGGCCACCGCCTCACCGTGGCGCCAGACGTAGCCGGTGACGGTCTCGATGGCGTGGGCGTAGGTGTGCCCGTAGTTGAGGATCTCGCGCGAGCCCGCCTCGGTGAGGTCCTCGCTGACCACGTCGGCCTTGACGGCGACGGAGCGTGCGACGAGCTCGGCCAGCACGGCGCAGTGCGGGCTCAGCAGGTCGGCGGGCGGTGAGGCGAGCATGAGGTCGAGGATCGCGGGATCGGCGATAAGACCGCATTTGACGACCTCGCCGAGCCCCGCACGCAGATCCTCGTCACCCAGCGTGCTCAGGGTCTCCAGGTCGCACACGACGGCGGCCGGCGGGTGGAAGGCACCCACGAGGTTCTTTCCGGCGGCCGTGTCGATGCCCGTCTTGCCGCCGACGGCGGCGTCCACCATCGCCAGCAACGTCGTGGGCACCTGGACGACACTCACACCCCGCAGCCAGGTGGCGGCCGCGAAACCGGCGAGGTCCGTGGTGGCGCCGCCGCCCAGGGCGACGACGCAGCCGTCACGGCCCATGCGGAAGGCTCCCAGGGCCCGCCAGACCCGGTCGAGGACGGCCGTGCACTTGGCGGCCTCTCCCCCGGGCACCGTCACACGGGTGACCCGCGCCCCTGCGGCGGTCAGTGCCGCCTCGAGCGCGCGGGCGCGCTCATCCAGGGCGTCGGCGTGGACGATCGCTACCCCTCCGGCGCCGTGGCCCGGTGCGGCGGCCACGGCCTCAGTGACGCAGCTCTCCAGGCCGCGGCCGATGACGACGTCGTAGGGGCGGGCACCGCCCACGCTCACGGTGACCAGGCCGTCGGGGTCGGCCGCCGGGGCCGGCGGAGCGGCAGGCTCGCGCGCGGGGGCCGGCCGCTCGAGCCGGCGCAGGACCTCCTCGGCCACGGCCTCGGGCGTGAGGTCGTCGGCGACGACGGTGAGGGTGGCCACCTGCGCGTACAGGTCCGAGCGCTCGGCGGCCAGCTGCTCCATGCGGCTGCGCACGGCCAGGTCGCCTGCGTCCTGCGGGGCGGGCGCCTGCGGCCCGGCCATGAGGGGGCGGCCGCAGCCGTCACCGACCCGGGCGGCCGCGGTGGCGGGGGTGACGGACAGGTGCACGACCGTGTGCCCGGCGAGCATGTCGCGGTTGGCGGGGCGCAGCACGGCCCCGCCGCCCAGGGAGATGACACCGGCCGTGGTGGCAGCCCCGGTGAGCAGCGAGCGCAGGGCGCTGGTCTCCCGGTCGCGGAAGCCCTCCTCCCCCTCGGCCTCGAAGATCGCGGGCACGCTCATGCGCGCGCGGCGCCGGATCTCGGCGTCGAGGTCCACGGACACTGTCCTCAGCTCCCGGGCGAGCAGGCGGGCGACGGTGGTCTTGCCTGCGCCGGGCAGGCCGACGAGGACGAGCGGCAGGTGCTCGCGCAGCGCTGTGGTGCGGCCGGTGGTCCGGTCGGTGGTGCTCATGCTCACGCCCTTCTCACCAGCGGGTCCGCTCGGCCACGCGGGCGAGGTAGGCCTCGAGGTTGCGGCGGCACTCCTCAACGCTGTCGCCTCCGGTCTTCTCCAGCAGGGCGTCGGCAAGCACGAGCGCCACCATCGCCTCCACGATGACGGCCCCGGGCACGACGGCCGTCGTGTCGGAACGCTGGTGCAGGCCCTTGGCCTCCTCGCCGTTGGCGAGGTCCACCGTGCGCAGGGCGCGCGGGACCGTCGAGATGGGCTTGAGGGCGGCGCGCACGACGACGGCCGAACCGTTGGAGATCCCACCCTCGATGCCACCGGCGCGGTTGGAGGCGCGCTCCACCCGCCCGCCGTCGACCGACAGGATCTCGTCGTGGGCATGAGAACCGCGGCGGGCCGCCTGAGCGAAACCATCCCCGATCTCGACGCCCTTGACGGACTGGATGCCCATGACGGCGGCCGCCAGGCGGGCGTCGAGGCGGCGCGAGGAGTCCACATGGGTGCCCAGGCCGATGGGCACCTCGGTGGCGATGACCTCGACGACGCCGCCCAGGGTGTCACCGGCCCGACGGGCGGTGTCGATCTCGGTGACCATGGCGGCGCTCACGGCGGGGTCGGTGCAGCGCACGGGGTCGGCACTCAGGCGCCGCTCGTCGTCGGGGCCCGGCCGGGGGGCGTCGTCGGGCAGGGTGACGGAGCCGATGCGCAGGACGTGGCTGACCAGGCGGATGCCGGCGACCTGCTCGAGCAGGGCCTCGGCCACCGCACCCAGGGCCACCCGGGCGGCGGTCTCGCGTGCGGAGGCGCGCTCGAGGACGGGGCGCGCGTCGGGCAGGTCGTACTTGAGCACGCCGGGCAGGTCCGCGTGACCTGGCCTGGGGCGGGTGAGCGGCCGGTTGCGGGCGATCTCCCGCTCGTCACCGGTGCCGGCGTCGATGAGCAGGTCGGCCGGGTCGACGGGGTCCGCGCTCATGACGGTGGACCACTTGGGCCACTCGGCGTTGCCGATCCTCATGGCGATGGGGCTGCCGATGGTGCGACCGTGGCGCACGCCTCCCAGGAGGGAGAGCTCGTCGCGCTCGAAGACCTGGCGTGCACCTCGCCCGTGGCCCAGGCGCCTGCGGGCAAGGGCGGCACTGATCTCCTCAGTGGTGATCTCCACGCCCGCGGGCACGCCCTCCATGAGGGCAGTCAAGGCCTCGCCGTGCGACTCGCCGGCAGTCATCCATCGCAGCATGGCGCCGATCATCGCACACGGCGGTGAGCCGGGCCCGTGACGCTCCGGCCCGTGAGAGCTCCAGGCCCCGGGCGCGGGTCAGGGCCGGCCCAGTGCCGCCGTCAGCGCCGTGCGCATGGCCTCAACGTCGGGCGTCATGCCGGTCATGAGGCGCACCTGCGGCACGGCCTGGTGCAGGAGCATGAGCCAACCGGGGGCGATGAGGCCACCGGCACCCTGCCAGGCGGCGGCCAGCGCCGTCGGCCAGGGCTCGTAGACGACGTCGAGCAGGGCCGCGCCGCCACGCACCCGGCCGACCAGGGGGGCCAGGACGTCGGCACCGTGCGCGGGCAGCGTGGAGACCACGAGGTCGGCCCCGCCCAGGGCCTCGGCCACGACGGCGTCGGAGGCGGCGACCCCCGGGCGCCAGGTGACGGTCTCAATCTCCAGGCCCATGCGGTGGGCGGCGGACAGTGCCCGTCCCGGCCCGGCATGGCTGCGTGCGGCGACGACGATGCGCCCGGCTCCGAGCTCGGTGAGCGCGGCCAGCGCCGAGCAGGCCGTCGCGCCGGAGCCCAGGACGAGGGCCGTGGCGCCGGCCGCCGGCTGCTTCCCCGTGACCTCTCGCAGGGCGCCGACGATCCCGGCCACGTCGGTGTTGAAGCCGGTGAGCAAGGCGGGACCCCGGCCGGAGCGCTGGGCGACGACGGTGTTGGCGGCGCCGACGGTCTGCGCGAGCGGGTCGACGGCGTCGAGGTGAGTGAGCAGCGCCTGCTTGTGCGGCATGGTGACGCTCAGGCCCGCCCAGACGGGGCCGGGTCCAGCGGGGGCGGCGAGCTCGGCCAGCAGCGGGCCCAACTCCTCGGGGCTCGTCTCGCGGCGCTCGTACTGCCAGCCGTCCAGACCGAGCGCGGCGTAGGCCGCACGGTGCAGGACCGGGGAGAGCGAGTGGGTGACGGGCAGGCCAATGACGGCCGCCTTCTGGCCGACGGTCATGACCCGGCTCCTGTGGAGCACAAGGCCTCGTGCTCCTCGCAGAAGACCATGAGCCGCTCGGTGTTGGTCTGCTGCTCATCCGGTGTCGAGGCGAAGAGGGTCTCGCCCGTCTCGGGGTTGACGGTGACGAAGTAGAGCCACTGTCCCTCGGGCGGGCTGACGACGGCGGCGAGAGCGGCCTCCCCGGGGCTGGAGATGGGGGTCGGGGGCAGTCCCGCGTGCTCGTAGGTGTTGTACGGGTTGTTCGTGTCCAGAATCTCGTCGCTCGTGGGGATGCCACCGGTGCGGCCCAGGCCGTACAGGACGGTGGAGACCATCTGCAGCCTGCCCTGGGTGGCGCCGCCGGTGTCCGCCAGGCGGTTCTCGATGACGCGGGCAACCTGCCCGTAGTAGGCGCTGGAGACGACCTCGTGCTCGACGATCGAGGCCTTGATGAGGACCTGCTGATAGTCGGCCGGGTCCACACCCAGGCGGTCCAGACGGGTCAGGGTGAGCAAGACCATGGAGGCGACGACGTCGGTGGCCGTGGCCTCCGTGGCGATGGCGTAGGTGGAGGGAGCGAGCCAGCCCTCGACCTCGCCGCCGGCGACCTCGGGCAGGCCGATGGCCCGGGCGTCGGCGAAGGCGGCATCGACATCCGCCTCGCTGAAGCGGCCCACACTCACCAGGCGCTCCTTGACCTGGTCGCGGGTACTGCCCTCGGGGACGGTGAGGGTGTGCTCGGAGCGCGAGGCCGGGTCGAGCAGTGCGGCGACGGCGTTGGCGGCGGACATCCCCAGGTGCAGCGTGTAGGTGCCGGCCTGGATGCTGGCCGCGTTGACGTTGGCCGCGTAGGCCTGTGTGAAGGCGTCCGCGGTGGCCACGACCCCGGCCTGCTCGAGGATCTGGGCGATCTCGGTGCCTGAGGCGCCCTCCGGGATGGTGACGACGACGCTGCCGTGACCGGTGCCGCTGTAGTCGGAGACGCCGGTCTGCTCGGGGCGGGTGCCCTGGGCGCCGCTCGGGGTCCGGCCGGTGAACAGGCCGATGGCGAACAGGACGACGGCGGCGAGCACCGTGACGACTATGACGGCAAGCGCAATGCGGCGCAGGCGCCGACGTCGTGCCCGGCCGCGCCGGTCATGCCGGGAACCCTTGGGGGGCGGGCCCACCGGCAGGCCGATGATCTCGGTGAAGAACTCGTCGCTCACCATCGTCCTCCCCGCCGCTGCGTGACGAGCTCGCCCGCGGGTGCACCGGTGCGGCGCTCGGTCTCGAGCGCGTGCTCGAGGATGACGACGGCGGCCGCCTGGTCGACGACACCGCGGAAGTCCTTGGCGTGGCGTCCTGCGGCGTGCAGCGCCTGCTGTGCGGTGACGGTGGTCATCCGCTCGTCCACCAGGCGCACAGGCACGGGGGTGATGAGCGAGGCGAGCTGGCGGGCCCAGTGGCGTGCGTCCCTGGTGGAGGAGGAGGAGCCTCCCGCCATGTGCCGGGGCAGGCCGACAACGGCCTCAATGGCCCCGTGCTCCTCGACGAGGTCAGCGGCCTCGTCGAGGTCACCGCCGTAGCGGTCGCGGCGCAGAGTGCTCACCGGGACGGCGAGGATCGCCTCGGCGTCGCAGCGGGCGACGCCGACGCGGGCCGTGCCGACGTCGAAGGCGAGTCTGGCGCCGGGGCGCATGGTGGTCCGGTGACTCACGCGCCCAGCGCGCGGGTGACAGCGGCCATCGCCTCGCCCACGCGGGAGGCGTCCTGGCCACCGCCCTGGGCGAGGTCGGGTCGGCCACCTCCGCCGCCGCCAAGGGTCGTGGCGGCGACCTTGACGAGGTCGCCGGCCCGGGCGCCGGCGTCGCGGGCGGCCTGGTTGGTGGCGATGATGACGAGCGGGCGCTCACCGACGACACCCATGGCGACGACGACGACGGGTTCGGCCTCACCCAGGCGCTCGCGCACGTCGAGCACGAGGCTGCGCAGGGCGTCGCCGGAGCCGACGGTGCCCAGGTTCGCGGCGGCCAAGCGGTAGGGCCCGACCGTGACGACACCGCCGAGGACCTCGGCGGCCTTGGCGACCATGGCGGTCTGCTCGGCCTGGGCGAGCTTCTTCTCGGCCTCCTTCAGGCGGCTCATGAGGGACTCGATGCGCGCGGGCAGGTCCTCGGCGCGGCCGCCCACCAGGGTGGACAGGCGCGAGACGAGGGCGTGCTCCTTGGCCTGGTAGCCGTAGGCGCCGTCGCCGACGAGGGCGTCGATGCGCCGCACGCCGGAGCCGATGGAGGACTCGCCCAGCAGGGCGATGCGGCCGATGTGCCCGGTGGTGGGCACGTGGGTGCCGCCGCACAGCTCGCGGTCGAAGCCGTCACCGATGGTGACCACGCGCACCTGCTGACCGTACTTCTCGCCGAACAGGGCGATGGCGCCCTGTGCACGGGCCGCATCGAGGCTCATGACCTCGGTGCGCACGTCCAGGTCCTGGGCGAGCGTGGTGTTGACCAGCTCCTCGATGTCGTTGATCTGGGCGCCGCTGAGCGCCGAGCCGTGACGGAAGTCGAAGCGCAGGCGCGAGGGCGAGTTCTCACTGCCGGCCTGGTCGGCGTGCTCGTTGACCACCCGGCGCAGGCCCGCGTAGACCATGTGGGTGGCCGTGTGGGCGCGGGCAATGGCCAGGCGGCGGGCGGTGTCGATCTCGGCGTAGGCCTTCTCTCCGACGGCGAGGGTGCCCTCGGTGAGCGTGCCGCGGTGCACCGTCAGGCCCCTGATGGGGGCCTGGACGTCACTGACCTCGACGACGCCGCCGTCGGCCAGGCGGATGGTGCCGTGGTCGGCGAGCTGGCCACCCATCTCGGCGTAGAAGGGGGTGCGGTCGAGGACGACCTCGACCTCGGCGGGGGCGGTGGCGACAGGCTGGGGCACGCCGTCGACCAGCAGACCAGTGACGACGGCGTCGGCCGCGTTCTCGGTGTAGCCCAGGAAGGTGGAGCCACCCCCCATGGCCTTCTCAATGTCCTGGAAGGCGCGGATATCGGCGTGGCCGGTCTTCTTGGCGCGAGCGTCGGCGCGGGCGCGCTCCTTCTGCTCAGTCATGAGGGTGCGGAAGGCCTCCTCGTCGACGGCGACGCCCTGCTCGGCAGCCATCTCGAGGGTGAGGTCGATGGGGAAGCCCGAGGTGTCGTGCAGCTCGAAGGCGACCGAGCCGGGAACGACGGCCTTGCCGCCCGTGGCGGCGGCCGTGGCCTTGGCCTGGGCGACCGCGGTGTCAAGGATCGTGGTGCCGGCCGCCAGGGTGCGCCTGAAGGCGTCCTCCTCGGCGTAGGCGACCTCGGCGATCTGCGACCAGCGCTCCTCCAGCTCGGGGTAGGACAGGCGCATGACGTCCTTGGAGGCGGTCAGGAGGGTCGGCATCGCGGCCTCCTCGACACCGAGCAGGCGCATGGAGCGCACGGCTCGGCGGATGAGGCGGCGCAGGACGTAGCCGCGCCCGTCGTTGCCCGGGCGCACGCCGTCGCCAATGAGCATGAGGGCTGAGCGCACGTGGTCGGCGACGACGCGCATATGCACGTCGTTCTCGTAGTCGATGCCTGCGCTGGGGCCCGCGGCGCCACGGCCGTAGGTCTTGGCGCTCATGGCCTCGGCGGCGGCGATGACGGGGTAGACCTCGTCGATCTCGTACATGTTGGGCTTGTCCTGCAGGACGAAGGCCAGACGCTCAAGGCCGGCGCCGGTGTCGATGGCGGTGGAGTCGAGCGTGCCAACGAGCTCGAAGTTGTGCCCCTCGCCCTCGCCGCGGATGAACTCGTCGAAGACGAGGTTCCAGATCTCGAGGAAGCGGTCGCCCTGGATGTCGGCCAGGGGCCCGCCGTCGGGACCGAACTCGGGGCCGCGGTCGTAGTGGATCTCGCAGCAGGCGCCGGCGGGGCCGGGCTGGCCGGTGGACCAGGAGATCTCCTCGAAGGGGAGCTTTTGGACGTGGGTCGGGTCCATGCCGAGGGTGCGGGTGAGATAGTCCCAGGAGACGTCGTCCTTCTCCCAGATGGTCATCCACAGGCGGTCGCCGTCAAGTCCGTAGCGGCCCTCGGACACGGGGCCGGTCAGCAGGTTCCAGGCGTGCTGGATGGCCCCCTCCTTGAAGTAGTCCCCGAAGGAGAAGTTGCCGTTCATCTGGAAGAACGTGCCGTGGCGGGTGGTGCGTCCGACGTTGTCGATGTCGTTGGTGCGGATGCACTTCTGCACGCTGGCGGCCGTGGGCCAGGGGGCCGGCTCGGTGCCGAGGATGTAGGGGATGAAGGGGACCATCCCGGCGACCGTGAACAGGATCGAGGGGTCCGGGGAGACCAGGGAGACCGAGGGGCGGATCTCGTGACCGTTCGCCGCGAAGTAGCCGAGCCAGCGGGAGCGGATCTCTGAGGTGCGCATGGGCTGTTCTTGCTCCTGAGTCGAGTGCGTGGGTGGGTGCGTGCGCGGGGAGCGCGGGCCGCGTCGTCGGCATCCACGCTAAAGGACCGTGGCGAGACTACCCCGCCTGGTAGACGGGACGCCCCTCACCGGCGTGCGGTGCGGGGCGTCCCGGGGCTGTCTCCTCCAGGGAGGAGATCAGCGCGAGTAGTACTCGACGACCATCTGGACGTCGCAGGTCACGGGGACCTCGTCGCGCTTGGGGCGGCGCACCAGGGTGGCGGTGAGCTTCTCGATCTCAACGCTGAGGTACTCCGGCACGGGGGGCAGGACGTCGCGGTGCGCACCGGTGGCGGCGATCTGGAAGGGGACCATCACCTGCGAGCGCGGGCGGACCTGGATGGTCTGGCCGGGCTTGACGCGGTAGGAGGGGCGGTCGACGACCTTGCCGTCGACGAGGATGTGGCGGTGGACGACGTCCTGGCGGGCCTGGGCGATGGTGCGGGCGAAGCCGGAGCGCAGGACGAGGGCGTCCAGGCGCATCTCGAGCAGCTCGACCAGGGACTCACCGGTCAGGCCCTTCTCACGGCGGGCCTCCTCGAAGACGCGCTGGAGCTGAGCCTCGCGGATGCCGTACTGGGCACGCAGACGCTGCTTCTCCTTCAGACGCACGGCGTAGTCGGACTCGGTGCGGCGACGGGCGCGGCCGTGCTCGCCGGGGCCGTAGGGGCGCTTCTCGAAGTAGCGCACGGCCTTGGGGGTCAGCGGGATGCCGAGGGCACGCGAGAGGCGCACCTGACGGCGGGAGCGGGAGGAGCTCATGCTCGTCTCTTCTTCCTGTCGGAGTGATCGCACGCCCCGTGCGGGTGCTCGGGGCGCGGGGTCAGCCACATGGATGGGCCAGGACCCCAGGGGCGCCGCGCACGGTGCGTGCCCGTACGACGGCGACCCGGGAACACTAGCGGTTGACGGGCGCTGCGGCGAGCCGCAACCGGCCCGTGTGACCGGTTCCTCAGGCTCCGGCCTGCTCGTCGGCACTGTCCTCGCCCGGGGCCTCGCGCGCCTGTCGGCGCAGGCGGGCGCGTTCCTTGAGGAGCATGTTGAGCACGACGCACACGAGGAAGACGTTGAACAGCACGTTGCCGGCGGCGGGGCTCAGGGCTGCGGCCGCCCGGGTGCCCAGTGGCGCGGCCACGACGGCGGCTGCGCCGACGAGCAGGCCGACGCGCAGGTCCACCGTGCCGTGACGCAGGTTCGACCAGGTGCCGGCCGCCGCGGTGGGGATCATGATGAGCAGGGAGGTTCCGCGGGCCAGGAGGTCGCCGACGCCGACGGCGAGCTGCAGGCCGGGCACGATGACACCGCCGCCTCCCACACCCACCAGCCCGGCCAGGATCCCTGCCACCAGTCCGACGGCGACGAGGCCGACTGCCCGCAATGGGTCGAGGATGAGCGCGGCCTCGCGCACCGGTGAGCGCAGCTGCTGGGAGACGATGACGATGAGGGTGAAGCCGACGAAGACCCACGGCAAGACCCTGTGGGGCAGGCGCCGCAGCAGCCGGGTGCCCAGCGGCGCCCCGGCCAGGGAGCCCACGCTCACGATGGCGAAGGCCGCCAGCGAGACCTCGCCGCGCTGGGCGTAGGAGATGGTGCCGACGGCGGCGGTGACGACGATGGCGGCCAGTGAGGTGGCGGCCGCGCGGCGCTGGTCCATGTCGAGGACGGTCATGAGCGCGGGCACGATGATGAGGCCGCCGCCGACGCCGAACAAGCCGGCGAGGAATCCGGCCGCCAGGCCCGTGGTGAGCACGAGCAGTGTGGTGCGGGCGGACGGGCGCCCGGCGGGTGCAGGGGTGCTCATCGGGCGGTCCCGTCGTGAAGGATCCGGCGCACGGCCTCAAGGCGGGTGGCGATCTGCTTCTCAAAGCCGTTGCCTGTGGGCTCGTAGTAGCGCTGCCCGGCGAGCTCGTCAGGCAGGTACTGCTGGGCGACGACGCCGTGCGGGTAGTCGTGGGGGTAGCGGTAGTCGGCGCCGTGCCCCAGGCGCTGGGCACCGGCGTAGTGGGAGTCGCGCAGGTGCACGGGCACCTGCCCCGCCTTGCCTGCGGCGACGTCGGCGCAGGCCCGCGAGATGCCCACGGTCACCGCGTTGGACTTGGGTGCGGTGGCAACCGCCAGGGCCGCCTCGGCCAGGACGAGCCGGGCCTCGGGCATGCCGATGAGGGCGACGGCCTGCTGGGCGGCGACCGCGGTGGACAGGACGGTGGGGTCGGCCAGGCCGACGTCCTCGGCGGCGTGGATGGTGATGCGGCGGGCGATGAACCGGGGGTCCTCCCCCGCGGCGAGCATCCGGGCGAGGTAGTGCAGGGTGGCGTCGGGGTCGGAGCCGCGCATGGACTTGATGAAGGCGCTGATGACGTCGTAGTGCTGGTCGCCCTGACGGTCGTAGCGCACGGCGGCGACGTCGGCGGCCTGCTCGACGTCGGCCAGGGTGAGGGCCGCGACCGTCGGGGACCCGTCGTCGTCCGCCTGATGTGGGGCGGCGGCGAGGACGGCGCCGGCTGCGGCCTCCAGGATGGTGAGGGACTTGCGGGCGTCGGAGCCGGCCATGCGCACGATCTGCTCACGGGCGTCGTCGTCGAGACGCACCCGCCCGCCCAGTCCCCGGCTGTCGGCGACGGCCCGCTCAACGAGGGTGCGCACGTCGTCGGCCCCGAGCGGGTGCAGAGTCAGCAGTAGCGAACGTGACAGCAGTGGGGAGACGACCGAGAAGCTGGGGTTCTCGGTCGTGGCGGCCATGAGGGTGACCCAGCGGTTCTCAACGCTGGGCAGCAGGGCATCCTGCTGGGAGCGCGAGAAGCGGTGGACCTCGTCGACGAAGAGGACGGTCTCCTCCCCCGAGGCGGTCAGCCGCCGTCGTGCCTCCTCGACGACGGCGCGCACGTCCTTGACCCCGGCGGTGACCGCCGAGAGCTCGACGAAGCGTCGGCCGCTACCGCGGGCGACGAGGTAGGCGAGGGTCGTCTTGCCGGTGCCGGGCGGCCCCCACAGGATGACTGACGAGACTCCGGCGCCCTGCCCGGAGCCGGGGTCGTCGGGTGAGACGAGGCGTTGGAGGGGTGAGCCGGGTGTGAGCAGGTGATCCTGGCCCACGAGCTCGGACAGGTTGCGCGGGCGCATGCGCACTGCCAGGGGCGCGTGCGTGTCCACGGGCAGGCCGACGTCGTCCGTGCCGACGCTGTCAAAGAGGTCCACTCGGCGATCCTATCGATCCTCTCGTTGCCCGTCGCCCGGTCCGCCCCGGTCCGTCGCGGCACCCCGCCGACCGCGTGCCTGGCCCGGTGGCGCGTGCCGGTGTCTGTAAGAATGGCCTGGTGCTCCACTGGCTCTCCCGACGCGTTGTTAAGGACGCTTCCCTCGTCGTCGCCGCGTGGGTGGTCATCGCGCTCCTGGCGCTGACGGTCGCCGCCACGGGCCTGGGCGCCGGCTCGCTCACGAGCCGCCTGGTCGGTGAGACCGGGGCTCCCGGGGGCAGCGAGTCGAGGGACGGCCAGGAGATCATCGCGGCCCTGTCCGGTGACGGCCAGACCGTGAGCCTGCTCGTCACCGGGGTTGATATCTCCACGCTTGCGCGCCAGGAGGCGGTGGCCTACGCCCTTGGGAACGCCCACAGGGACCTTGTGGCCATCGTCGGTGAGACGAACGTGCTCGACCCCTTCGTCGTGCCCGGCATGCTCGAGGAGCCGGCCGCCCAGGCGCTCGCCTCCAAGGACCTCGACGGCTTCCTCATCGTGGTCTCAGTGGACCCCAATGGCACTGAGGTGGCAGGCAAGGAGGACAAGGCGTACGCGCATGACCTCGCCGAGACGGTCTCGCGCGTCCAGGCCAGGCTCGAGAGGATCCCCGGTGAACTGTCCGGGTTGAGCCCGGGGGCGTCAGGCATCGTCTCCCATGAGGGCCTGCGCGAGCAGGCCGTCGTCGACCAGGCCTGGCGGGACGTGCTCGTCGGCCTGCTCATCGCGCTGCCCCTCGTCCTGCTCCTCATGATTCTCGTTTTCGGGGCTGTCCTGCCGGCGCTGGTGCCCGTGGCCACGGCGGTGACCACGCTCCTGCTGAGCCTGGGGGCCCTGTGGGTGCTGAGCCTGTCCGTCGAGCTGCCCGCCTTCATCCTGTCGGTGACGGCCATCATCGCCCTGGCGCTGGCCACGGACTACGGCTTCGTCCTGACCACACACTTCCGCGAGGAGCTGGCCCATCTGCGCCAGAGCGAGGGGGTGGACTCGCCCAAGGAGCGGGGCCGCACGGGACGCGCAGAGCGCCGTCGTCGTCGCCGCTCCTCCCCCATGACGCAGGCTCTGGTGCTCACGCTCATGAGCACGGGCCGCACCATCTTGTTCGCGTCGTTGACGATGATCGTGGCCCTGCTGGGGCTGATGCTCATCGGCACCGACGTCCTGCGCGCCATCGCGCAGGCAGGCATCGCCGCCGTCGCCATCGCCACCGTCGTGTGCTTGTCACTCGCGCCGGCGCTGGTGGCGCTGGTTGGCAGGAAGCTGCACCGTCCCTCTCCGCTGCGCCGCGTGGTGCCGCTGCGGAGCCTGCGCTCGTCGATCGGGGACATTGTGCGCGACAAGGGCGTGTTCTCGCACACGGTTGGGCTCATCCAGCGGGTGCCGTGGGTGGCGCTGGCGGTTTCCCTCGTCATCCTCGTGGTGCTCGCCTCCCCCGCCCGTCACCTGCATGTGCTCGTCTCCAACGATGACCTGCTGCCGGCCTCCTCCGACCAGGCCGTCCACCTTGAGACGCTCAAGGCCTCCTACCCGGCTGCGCAGGACGCGGACGCCACTGTTGTGCTGGCGCAGGCCGGGGAGCGCGCAACCGCCTTCATCAACAGTCAGGTGGCTCACGTCGATGGCGTGACCTCGATCCTGCGCACCGCGACGGCGGGCGAGTACACGGTGGTGTACCTCGAGCTCGAGGGCGAGGGCGCCACCACCGAGGCGGAGGCGGCTGTGCGGGCGGTGCGCGCCCTGGCGGCCCCGGCGGACATGTGGGTCACCGGCCAGGCCGCGGCCCAGGTGGACCTGCAGGACGCGATCACGGGCGCGCTGCCCTGGGTGGTCATCGTCTTCTCCCTCGTGCTCATCATCCTCATGCTGCTGACGACGGGCTCGCTCGTGGTGCCGGTCAAGACGCTGCTGGTCAACACGATGTCGGTGCTGGCGAGCTACGGCGTGATGACGTGGGTGTTCCAGGAGGGACACCTGTCGGGCCTCCTCGGCTTTGAGCCGCTGGGCGGTGTGGAGGCCTACGCCGTCGCCGTCGTCATCGGTGTCGGTCTGGGGCTGGTGACCGATGACGACCTCTTCCTGCTGGACGGGGTGGCGGCGCACCGCGGGCGCTCGGGCAACGACGCCGTGGCCGTCGAGGCCGGGTGGCAGCGCACGGGCCGTCTGACGAGCACGACGGCGGCCATCCTCATCGTCGTGTTCCTCAGCTTTGTCAGCGCCGACCTGCTCATCGTCGACCAGGTGGCGCTCGCGCTGGCGGTGCTCATGGCGGTGGACGCGACGGTCGTGCGCCTGCTGCTCATGCCGGCCGCCATGTCCCTCCTGGGCGGGTGGAACTGGTGGCTGCCGACGTGGCTGGTGCCCGTTGTCGAGCGCTACGGGCTGGCCGAGCCGCTGGTGTCGGTGCCGCGTGCTGACGCGCCCGTCGCCGTCGATGCGGTCGCCGTCGGGGCCGACGTCGACACCGACGTGAGTGTGGGGCAGCCGGCCGACGATTCCGGGGCGGCCGCCACTCAGGCCTGAGGCTCTACAGGAGGCTGGTGTCTCCCGCGCCCTCGCGGGCGACCTCGGGCACATCCTGGGTGAGGTCGACAACGGTGGTGGGCTCGGTCGAGCCGACGGGGCCCTCGATGACGACGTCAATGAGGTGGCCGAAGGTGTCCTCGATCTCCCAGCCGCTGGTCTCGGGGATCTCGTTGCCCGGGCGGATGAAGGTGGAGGACAGCAGGGGTGTGCCGTAGGCGGCGACGAGCGCCTGCGTGATGGCGTGGTCCGGGATGCGCACGCCGAGGGTGTGCTTCTTCGGATTGAGGGTCATGCGCGGAACCTCCTTGGTGCCCTTGAGGATGAAGGTCCAGGGGCCGGGGGTCAGGCGCTTGATGAGGCGGAAGGCGTTGTTGCCGACAATGGCCAGGGGGCCGGCCTGGGCGAAGTCCGCACACACGAAGGTGAAGTTGTGCTTGTCGGAGAGCTGGCGGATCTGGCGGATGCGGTCCAGGCCCTCCTTGTTGCCGGGGGTACAGGCCAGGGCGTAGCCGGAGTCGGTCGGGTAGGCGACAAGGCCACCGTTCTTGATGACGTCAACGACCTTGTCGACGAGGCGTGCCTGGGGGTTGGCGGGGTGGAGCTCGATGTAGCGCGACATGGGCTCATTGTGCCCCCGGTGCGGGCCGCGCGCACCCACGCGTGAATGACGTCGATTCTCATTACCATATCGCCCGCGAGTAAGAATGATTTTCATTGCGGAAATGAATGAAGAATCATTTTCATGTTTGTATCGTCGAGGCATTTCTCGTTATTGTTAACGTAATTGCGCAGGCGTCCCACCGGGGCGAGTACCACGCATTCCCCGCCCAGACACGGAGGCTCCCATGACCGCCACCCTCACGCACCACCCCGCCGAGACCCACGCGCACACCCACGGTCCCGGCTGCGGGCACATGGCCGTCATCCACGGCGACCACGTCGACTACCTCCACGATGGCCACGCCCACCGTGAGGACTCCGGCCACTACGACGAGTGCACCGTGTGCGAGTGCGTGGACTGTAACGACCTCTGCGCGGTCTGCGAGTGCTCCGACTGCACTTGCCCCACCTGTAACCACGCCACCTGCTCCTGCGAGCATTGCACGGACTCCTGCTCGTCCTGCGTGTGCGAGGACTGCACCTGCGCGACCTGCACCCACGCGGCCTGACGCAAGGCCTGACCGGGGTGTCCTCGCCCTGAGACCCCCGGCCTCACAGCACAGCATGGTGCCCCGGCTGCCATCACCGGCAGCCGGGGCACCATGCTGTCCAGCCCGACGTGGACCTCCAACTCCTCGGTGGAGATCAGCTGGCCTGAGGAGCGGGCGCCTCCTCGCCGACGAGCGCGTCGACGCCGGCCTCCTTGCGCTGCTCCGCCGTGATCGGGGCGGGCGCCTCGGTCAGCGGGTCGTAGCCTCCACCGGACTTGGGGAAGGCGATGACGTCGCGGATGGAGTCAGCATGGGTCAGCAGGCTCACGATGCGGTCCCAGCCGAAGGCGATGCCGCCGTGCGGCGGAGCACCGTACGCGAAGGCGTCGAGCAGGAAGCCGAACTTCTCCCGGGCCTCATCCTCCCCGATCCCCATGACGTCGAAGACGCGCTTCTGGACGTCAGAGCGGTGAATACGGATCGAGCCGCCGCCGATCTCGTTGCCGTTGCACACGATGTCGTAGGCGTAGGCCAGGGCGTGGCCCGGGTCCTGGTCGAAGGTGTCGAGCCACTCCGGCTTCGGGGAGGTGAAGGCGTGGTGCACGGCCGTCCAGGGCGAGGCGCCCAGCGCCACGTCGCCCTCCTCCTTCGCCGCCACAGAGGGCTTGAACAGGGGGGCGTCAACGACCCACACGAAGGACCAGGCGTCCTCGTCGATGAGGCCGCAGCGCTTACCGATCTCCAGACGCGCCGCACCCAGCAGTGCCCGGGCGGCCTCGGCAGAGCCGGCGGCGAAGAAGATCGCGTCACCTGGCTGGGCACCCGTGGCCGTGGCCAGGCCCGCACGCTCGGCCTCGGTGATGTTCTTGGCGACGGGGCCGCCGAGCTCACCGGTCTCGGAGACGGTGACGTAGGCCAGGCCCCTGGCGCCGCGCTGCTTGGCCCAGTCCTGCCAGGCGTCGAAAGTGCGGCGCGACTGCGAGGCGCCCCCGGGCATGACGACGGCACCGACGTACTCGCTGTGGAAGACCCGGAAGGTCGTGTCCTTGAAGTAGTCGGTGAGCTCGACGAGCTCGAGGCCGAAGCGCAGGTCCGGCTTGTCGGTGCCGTAGCGCTCCATGGCGTCCTTGTACGTCATGTGCGGGATAGGCGTGGTCAGGTCGTAGCCGATGAGGGCCCACACCTCCTTCAGGACGTCCTCCGCAACACGCATGACGTCCTCCTGCTCGACGAAGGACATCTCGATGTCGAGCTGGGTGAACTCGGGCTGGCGGTCGGCCCGGAAGTCCTCATCGCGGTAGCAGCGCGCGATCTGGTAGTAGCGCTCCATGCCGGCAACCATGAGCAGCTGCTTGAAGAGCTGGGGGCTCTGCGGCAGGGCGTACCAGGAGCCGGGGGCCAGGCGCGCCGGAACGAGGAAGTCGCGGGCCCCCTCCGGGGTCGAGCGGGTGAGCGTGGGGGTCTCGATCTCGACGAAGTCGTGGCGGGCCAGGACGGCGCGCGCGGCCTGCGAGACCTTCGAGCGCAGGCGGATGGCGTGCTGCATGGGCGAGCGGCGCAGGTCGAGGTAGCGGTAGCGCAGACGCGCCTCCTCGCCCACCTGGCCCGCGTCCTCGGCGTGGTCGGAGACCTGGAAGGGCAGGGCGGCCGCCGTGTTGAGGATCTCGATGTCGTTGACGACGACCTCGACCTCGCCGGTGGGCAGGTGAGGGTTGGCGTTACCCTCGGGGCGCCGGGTGACCTCGCCGGTCACACGAAGCACGTACTCCGAGCGTAGGTCGTGGGCGACATCCTCGCGGATGACGACCTGGGCGATGCCGGAGGCATCACGCAGGTCGATGAAGGCGACGCCTCCGTGGTCGCGGCGGCGATCAACCCAGCCGGTGAGGGTGACGGTCGATCCGATGTCGGCAACGCGCAGGGAACCTGCGTGGCGGGTGCGCAGCATGGGCGCTGTGGTCCTTCCGTTGGGGGCGCGTGGTCCCGGCGCCCGGCGGGGCGCACCGCGAGACGGGCGGGCGCCGACGCCGATAGTACGCGTGCCCGCACCACGTCCCTCCACACGAGCGGAGCCCCTCCAAGAGAGCGGAATCACGTGTGACCTGCGACCTCGGGCCGGGTCGACCGCTGTCAAACCCCGGCACGGCCGATACAGTACTGCCCGGAGCGATCCGTGCTGTGAACCCCGTTCGGGGCTGCGCCGCCCTTGGCGACCAGGCAGTTCCCGTGAGTCTGTGCGTGAAGCCCATCAGCCATCGTCGACCATCGTGTCGAGCCAGGTGCAGGGCGAGTGTGGTGGGTGCGGTACGGCAAGAGGTGGGCCGACCGAGCCTCCCCCACGCTTCGCGACAGGTCCGCACCGGACCGGATACGGGAACAACACCAATGAACACTATGACCCCTGGCAGCACTACGCCCTCTGACGGGCCCCTGAGCCTCGACGCCCTCTTCAAGGCCGAGGTCAACCGCACCGACGGCGACGCCGTCGCCTCCCCCACGGACTCGACGTCGGCGGCCTGCGCCGACTCCTTCGAGTCCGCCTCCTCCTTCGACACCCCCGCCTCCTCCGACTCCCCCGAGGACCCGGAGGACGTCGACCACGAGGATGAGGAGGACGACGTCGACACGGCCGCCGCCCTCGCCCTTGAGGAGAACGACCCCGAGGACCCCGACGACGAGGCGGAGGTCGAGGACGACGGTGCCGAGGACCTCGACGAGGACGAGGTTGACGGCCACGCCCCCTTCGTCGACGACGGCGAGGACGAGGAGGAGCAGGTGGACAAGGCCCCCGAGGAGGTCACCTTCAGCGACCTGGGCCTGCCCGCCGACCTGCTCAAGGCCGTGACGGACATGGGCTTTACCACCCCCACCCCCATCCAGCGCGAGGCCATCCCCGTGCTGCTCGGAGGGCGCGACGTCGTCGGCGTCGCCCAGACCGGTACCGGCAAGACCGCCGCCTTCGGCCTGCCCCTGCTCGACGCCGTCGACTCGCGTGACGGCACGGTCCAGGCACTCGTCCTGGCCCCCACCCGCGAGCTCGCCATCCAGAGCACCGACGCCATCACCGACATGGCCCAGCGCTCGCGCGGCCTCGACGTCGTCGCCGTCTACGGCGGCGCCCCCTATGGCCCGCAGATCGGCGCCCTCAAGGGCGGCGCGCAGGTCGTCGTCGGCACCCCCGGCCGCATCATCGACCTCATCGAGAAGGGCGCCCTGCACCTGGAGGACGTGCGCTTCTTCGTCCTGGACGAGGCCGACGAGATGCTGCGCATGGGCTTCGCCGAGGACGTGGAGACCATCGCCTCCTCCCTGCCCGCCGAGCGCCGCACCGCCCTGTTCTCGGCGACGATGCCGCCGGCCATCCAGGCCGTCGCCCGCCAGCACCTGACCGACCCTCAGCGCATCGAGGTCTCGCGCCAGTCCTCCACCGTGGACACCGTCCACCAGACCTACGCGGTCGTGCCCTTCCGTCACAAGATCGGGGCCGTCTCACGCGTCCTGGCCGTCACCGACGCCGCCGCCGCCATCGTCTTCGTGCGCACCAAGTCCACGGCTGAGGACGTCGCCATCGAGCTCGCGGGCCGGGGTATCCAGGCTGCCGCCATCAGCGGTGACGTGCCCCAGCGTGAGCGTGAGCGCCTGGTCGAGCGCCTGCGCCAGGGCACGCTTGACGTCCTCGTCGCCACCGACGTGGCCGCCCGCGGTCTCGATGTCGAACGCATCGGGCTCGTCGTCAACTTCGACGTGCCCCGTGAGGCCGGGGCCTACGTACACCGCATCGGTCGCACTGGCCGCGCCGGCCGCCACGGTGAGGCCGTCACCTTCCTCACCCCCAAGGAGAAGGGCAAGCTCCGCCAGATCGAGCGGCTGACCGGCACCCGCCTGGAGGAGATCACCCTGCCCTCGCCGGCCGACGTCTCACGCCACCGCGCGGGCACACTGCTGGGCAAGGCCGCTGCGAGGCTCGAGCGTGGCCGCCTCGAGATGTACACCGAGCTCGTCACCGCCAAGGCCGCCGAGCTCGAGATCGAGGTCGAGGACCTGGCCGCGACCCTGATGGCCCTCGCCGTGGGCGACGAGGGCCCCCGCACCTGGAAGGAGCGCAAGGAGGAGCCACGTCAGCGCGTGCGCCGCGAGGAGACCGTGGACTCCGAGGGCACCTTCGTGTCCGCCTCCTTCGAGGGCGGCCGGGACCGTGATGACCGCCGTGGGCGCGGTGAGCGTCCCGACGGCAAGCCCGGCGCCGCCCGTGGTGGTCGCCGCAGGCACGAGGACGGCACCGGCACCGTCTACCGGGTCGAGGTCGGTCACCGTGACCGCGTCCTGCCCGGCGCGATCGTCGGCGCGCTGGCCAACGAGGGCGGGATCTCCGGCTCCGACATCGGCAAGATTGACATCCTCCAGTCCTTCTCCCTTGTGGAGATCCACGCGCCCCTGTCCGCGGAGCAGCTTGAGGCCATGAGCCACGCGACCTTCGGTGGGCGCGAGCTGCGCATCCACCCCGACGAGGGTCCGGGCCGCGGCTGGGACGGTTCCGACAACCCGTCCTCTGAGAGCCAGCAGCGCCGCACCGAGCGTCCCCGTTTTGATCGCGACGGCGAGCGTGGCGGCTTCCGGCGCGACAACGACCGTGGTGGCTTCCGCGGCGGACGCGGTGGTTTCCGCGGTGGGCGTGACGGCGAGCGTGGCGGCTTCCGCCGCGACAACGACCGTGGTGGCTTCCGCGGCGGACGTGACAATGAGCGTGGCGGCTTCCGTGGCGGACGTGACGGCGAGCGCGGCGGCTTCCGGCGCGACAACGACCGTGGCGGCTTCCGCGGCGGACGTGACAATGAGCGTGGCGGCTTCCGCCGCGACAACGACCGTGGCGGCTTCCGCGGCGGGCGCGACAGCGGGCGCGGTGGCTTCCGCCGTGACAACGACCGTTGGTGAGCTGAGCGCGAGCTGAGAGGTGTGGGCCGGTACCGGAAGGTGTCGGCCCACACCCGTACCCGCCCCGTGTCCACCAGCCGAGCACCTCAGGCCACACGACAAGCAGCGAGAGCAATCGGCCGCACGTGGGAATAACAGCGGCAGCATTCGTGTTGCACGGGCCAGACACCACCACTGACACCTGCCCGGCACGAGAGGCACGACTGTGACCCCAGCCCTCTACCTTCTCGCCGTCGTCATTCTGGGCTTCGCCGCCACCCTCCTGCACCTGCCGCCCCTCGTCGGCTTCCTCATCGCAGGATTCGTCATCGGCTCCTCGGGGCTGCCCAACCTGCCGGTCGTCGACGTCATGGGCGACGTCGGCGTCGCGATCCTGCTGTTCACGATCGGCCTCAAGCTCGACCTTCGCACCCTTACGCGCCGGGAGGTCTTCGGCACCGCCGTCGCCACCATGGTCCTGCTCACCGGCCTCGGCGCTGTCGTCATCGGCGGATTGCTCCTGCTCGGCCTGCAGGTGGACACCGTCACCCCCACCGGAGTGGTGCTGCTCGGCTTCGCCCTGTCCTTCTCCTCGACCGTCGTCGTCATCAAGCTCCTGGAGGAGCGCGATGACACCGGCTCGCTGTACGGGCGCATCGCCATCGGCGTCCTCGTCGTCCAGGACATCGCCGCCGTCGTGTACATGACCTTCACCTCCGGGCGCACCCCGAGCCCCTGGGCACTGGCGCTTGTCCTGCTGTGGCCCGGGGCGAAGCTTCTGGGCCTGGTCCTCGACCGCATCGACCACCGTGAGATGCGCACCCTGTTCGGCATCGCAGTCGCCCTGCTGCCCGGCTACCTCCTCTTCGATGCCCTTGGCATCGACGGCGACCTCGGCGCCCTGCTCATGGGCGCCCTCATGGCCTCCCACCCGGCCGCCAAGGAGCTCTCCAGCTCCCTGTTCACCATCAAGGAGCTGCTTCTCGTCGGCTTCTTCCTGTCCATCGGCATGGACGGGGTCCCCGGCACCGGTGCTTTCATCCTTGCCGGCGTCCTGCTCGTCCTGGTCCCCCTCAGGGCCGTGGTGTACACGGTGACCGTGCGCGTGCTGCGCATGCGACGGCGCACAAGCGCGCTCACCGGCCTGGCGATGACCGCCTACTCCGAGTTCGCGCTCATCGTCGTCGCCGTCGCCGTCGAGCACGGCGTCCTCGGGGGCGAGTGGACCGCCGCGGTCTCGCTCGCCCTGGCCCTGTCCTTCATGCTCTCGGCCGTCGTCAACCGCCGCCCCGCCGCCCTCATCACCTGGATCACCCATCTCATCCCCCACCGCCCCGCCAACACCCTGCACCCAGAGGAGCGGCCCCTCGACCTCACCGGCGTGCAGACCGTCATCTTCGGCATGGGCCGCATCGGCCGCGCCACCTACGCGCGCCTGTACGCCGACGGCGCGCGCGGGGTTCTCGGCATCGACAACGACGCCAGCAAGGTCGAGCAGCTCGCCGCCAAGGGCTACAACATCCTCGAGGCCGACGCCACCGACCAGGAGTTCTGGCAGCGTCTGGACGCCGTGCACGCCACCAAGGCCGTCCTCGCCATGCCGGACCCGGGCGCCAACCTCCACGTCATCGAGTGGCTGAGCCGTTCGAGCTTCACCGGCCGCATCCTCGCCATCGCCCGCTACGACGACGAGGCCAAGCAGATGTGCGCCAAGGGCGTCGACGTCGTCCTCAACGTCTATGACGGGCTGGGCGCCTCCCTCGCCGAGGCCGTCGAGGCCCTCGATCCCGACTCGTGCGACCGGCATGGGCCCGAGTGCACGCAGACGCACGAGAGCGCCACTGAATCAGCCGCTGAGCCCGCCACCGGGTCAGCGCCCACCCTGAGCCCGCCACCGGCTGAGCCGCCCGGAGCGCGCCCCAGCCACCAGCCTCTCGGAAGGACCACATGACCGCCGCCGCCTACCTCCTGACCGTGATCCTGCTCGGCTTCGCTGCCGCGCTCATGCGCCTTCCCCCGCTCGTGGGCTACATCGCCGCAGGCTTCGTCCTCGGGGCGGCCGGTCTGCCGACGATCTCCTGGGTCAGCACCGTCGGAGACCTGGGTGCGGCGCTCCTGCTGTTCTCCATCGGACTGGACCTCGAGCCCCGCGCCCTGTCACGGCGGGTCGTCTCCGGCACCGCGGCCATCACCATGCTCATCCTCATCGCCGTGACCAGCCTCGTCGTCGGCTTCCTCGCCCTCGTCGTCGGGGTCGGCGTGGGCCACATGGCCGGGTGGGGCGCCGCCCTCGTCGTCGGCTTCGCCCTCGCCTCCTCCTCGACCATCGTCATCATGAAGATCCTCGAGGAGCGCGACGACGGCTCCGCCCACTACGGGCGCATCGCCGTCGGAACCTCCATCTTGCAGGACACGGCCTCCATCGCCCTGCTCATCTTCATCTCCGGCCAGACCCCCAGCCCCTGGGCGCTGCTCCTCGTGCTGCTGTGGCCCGCCCGCTACCTCGCCGGCTGGGTGCTCTCACACATCTCCCACCGTGAGATGTACACGCTGTTCGGCATCGCGGTCGCCCTGCTGCCCGGCTACGAGCTCTTCGAGATCGTCGGCCTGCCCGGCACCCTCGGCTCCCTCGTCGTCGGCGCCCTGCTCGCCTCGCACCCGAGCTCTACCGACCTGGCCGAGTCCTTCCGCCCCGTCCAGGAGCTCTTCCTCGTCGCCTTCTTCGTCTCCATCGGCACAGCCGGCCTGCCCGGACCGGGGGCCCTCATCATGGGCCTGGCCCTCCTGGCCCTCGTGCCCCTGCGCTCGGCGGTCTACACGGGCGTGCTGTGGGCCATGCGCCTGCGCCACCGCAGCGCCGTCCTGACCGGCCTGGCCGTCGGCTCCTACTCCGAGCTGGCGCTCGTCGTCGCAGGCGTGGGCGTCACCCAGGGCATGCTCGGCAGCGAGTGGCTCCAAGCCCTGTCCCTGGCCGTCGCCGGCTCCTTCATCCTCGCCAGCGTCGTCAACAAGCGCCCCGGGCGCCTCGTGCGGTTGTTCTCCCACGCCCTGCCCGACCACGCCCCCGACGCCCTGCACCCGACGGAAGCGCCCGTGGACCTCACAGGTGTGGAGGTTGTCGTCTTCGGCATGGGGCGTGTGGGACGCAGCACCTACCGTCGGCTCGTCTCCCAGCTCCCCCGCCACGGCGAGAACGCCCCCCTGCCCGTCCTCGCCGTCGACTCGGACACCGACAAGGTCCAGGGCCTGTCCGCCCTCGGGATCAACGTCATCGAGGGCGATGCCACCGACACCGACTTCTGGCTGCGTCTGGGGGCTGGGGAGGTGCGCACCGCCGTCCTGGCCATGCCGGAACCGGGGGCGAACCTGCGGGTCCTGGACTGGATCGAGCGTCACGGCTTCGCCGGCGAGGTGGTCGCCGTCGCACGTTTCGACGACGAGGCGTTGGAGATGCACGAGCGCGGTGTCGACACCGTCATCAATGTCTACCAGGGCGTCGGAACCGCTCTGGCGGATGCCGTCACGGTCCCGCGCGGGCCCGTCAACGCAAACGCTCCAGCAGGGCGCTGACCTCCTCAAGGCGGGCCAGCTCCTCCTCCAGCGGCTCGACCAGCGTGGCGCCCACGACCTGCGCCACTGCCCGGTTCAGACGTCGGCGCACGCGCGCACCGCGCCGTGAGGCGCCCACGCGTGCCAGGAGCGTGCCCACCCAACTGAGCACGAGCCCCACAGCCAGGCCGCCCACCAGCAGGAGGGTCGGCCAGGGCACGATGCCCCAGCGCGGCGGGTCCACCGTCAGCAGCAGGACATGGCTCATGACGTGCAGGACCACAAGCCACCCGCCGCCCACCAGTGCCACCAGTGCCAGGAGCACCTGCAGGACGTTGGCGAGCGTCCACCAGCGCGGGAGCTTGCCCTGCTCCAGGTCCGTGCGTGCGACGGCGGCGTCGAGCCGGTCGGCCAGCTCCTCCACCCCGGTGCCGCAGCGCTCAACGGCCCGGTCCTGGGCCTCAGGGTGCAGGTCGCGTGAGCGGCCCACCACGTAGGCGTGAGCGGCAGCACGCAGGGCCGAGGACTCGGCCGCACCCATCGCGGGAGCCGAGGTCCGGGCCACCGGGGCCTCCTCGCCCGCGGCCTGGGGCCGCCGTGCCGCAGCGTCCCCGAGGTGCAGGCGGCGCAGCGGATCCACACGCAGGCGCACCAGCCAGCGCAGCGGCAGCCAGCCGACACGGCGGGCCGCTTCCAGGCGCATCGAGGCCTCCACGGCCTTCGCCACGCGCTCAGTGCCCGCGCCGCGCCGCGCAACCTCCTCCAGCGCCTCACGACCGCCGTCGCCAGTGACTGCCTGCGCGTACGAGGCCTGCTGCCTGAGGCTGTCGCGCGCCCGAGCCGCCAGGGTGCGGGCGTCCGCCGCCAGACGCCGGGCAGTGACGTCGTCGGACTCGGCGACCTGACGGATGCGCACGCGCAGCTCCTGCACCCCCTCCCCGGTGCGGGCACTGACCTCCACCACGTCGATGTCCGCCAGACCCTCCTGGGCGAGCAGGCGGGTGAGGTCACGCACGGCCTGCTGCCGCTCGTCCCTGCCCAGGCGGTCCACCTGGTTGAGGGCGACGACGGCGACGGCGGCATGCTCGGCCATGGGGGCGATGAAGTCATGGTGGATGACGGCGTCGGCGTACTTCTCGGGGTCCAGGACCCACACGAGGACATCGACAAGGGAGGCCAGGCGCTCGGCCACCACACGGTGGTGGCGGGTGTCGGAGTCGATGTCGGGCAGGTCGAGCAGGACGGTGCTGCGCCCCACGCCGACAGCGGCGGGCCCCCAGGACGGGGTCTCGGGCAGCTGAACGCGCTGATCGACCTCGAGCCAGTCCAGCAGCCGGGCGGCACCGGCCACGGTCTCGGCCGAGGGCTGGGCGGGCAGGGCGGCCAGGGGCTGAGTCGTCGTCGGCCGGGTGACGGCCGTCGGCGCGAGGTCTGCCCCACAGACCGCGTTGAAGAGGCTCGACTTGCCCGATCCGGTCGCCCCCAGCAGGGCGACCACCTGGATGCCCGGGGCGATGAGCCGACGCTGACCGGCGCGCTCGATGAGGTCGCGAGCAGGGTCGAGCACCTCAGCGGGCAGCAGGCCGTCGCCGATCTCGACCAGCCGCGCCAGCAGGGCGAGGGGGTCCTGGGAGCTGCGGGCGCCCACGGTATCTGGGCTGGTGGCTGTCATCGCGTCATCTCTCGCGTGAGCGCCCCAACGGCGTCAGAGGCCTGACGGGCGTGCTCGTCAAGGACCTCGGGCCTGGGAGACGGTATGGGCAGGGCGGAGGTGAAGACGGACTCCTGCTCGTCCAAAAGCGCCGCCACGCGTTGGCCGAGGACCAGGCGGGAGCGTCGGGTGAGGTCGCGCACCGCCTGGTCCCCGAAGACCGCCTCGAGCAGGCGCTGCGCGACCAGCGCGGTGCCGCCCGCGACACCCACCTCCACGCCGGTCAGGCCACCGGTGTGGGCGAAGACGACGACCATGAGGGCGACGCCGACGCCGTTGACGCCCAGGGACAGCAGGCGTGCACCCAGGCGCTTGCCCGCTCCCTCGGCCCGGACCATGTCGAGGATGTCGCCCTGCCAGTGGCGCACCAGGTCCTCGCCCTGCCGGGCGCGCTCAGCCGTTGTCGCCAGCGCGGACAGGGCGGATGACAGCGGCCAGGCGGCGCTGCCCGCCCGTCGCCAGGCCCGCTCGGTCTCCAGGGCGGCCCGCTGGGTCTCGCCGACGAGCAGGTTCGCCACGGAGGACTCAATGGCCTCCTCGACGCGGTCGGCTGGGGCCGGGCGCCCCAGGATGGTGGAGGTCACGCGGTCGCGCAGGCGACCGACCTGCGACTCGAGCCCGCGCCAGAGCTCGCCCGTCCCGACGAACTCCTGCCAGCGGGCCAGCACCTCGCCGCGCAGCAGGGAGCCGTCCGCACTCGCCATGGTGATCCGCTCCAGCGCTTCGGCGTGGGCGGTGACGGCGGCTGCGGCCAGGCGGTCGTGCTCGGCGTCCTGGGCGCGCACGGCCTCTAGGAGGCCGTCCATCTGGCTCAGGACTGAGCCGAGGGCACCGGTGAGGGTCTGGCGGGCCACCTCGCCTCGGGCGCTCGCGTCAGCCGCCAGCGTGCCCAGCCAGTGGCGCAGCGGCGCCACGTACGCGTCCGGCAGGAAACCATCGGCCTCAAGCGGGGTCTCGGGGACGACGAAGACGGGTGCGCCTGCCAGGCCCGCGGCGTCGAGCCGACGGCGCAGGTCACCCGTGACCGTCTCGGTGGCGTCCGTGGGCACGCGGTCCAGGACGACGGCGGTCACGACCCCGCGTGCGGCCGCCCCGCGCAGGTGGTCCCAGGGCACGGCGTCGGCGTAGCGGGAGGCGGTGGTGACGAAGATCCACAGGTCGGCGGCCGCCAGCAGGGTGGCGGCCAGGGCGCGGTTGTCGTCGACGACCGAGTCGACGTCGGGCGCGTCCAGCAGGGCCAGGCCCGGCGGCAGACTGGAGCAGGCGCGCACCTCAACCTCTCGGGGCGTGTGGGCACCCGCAGGGGTGGGTGGGGCCGCCTCAGCCACACGCACGCGAGCGAGTGAGCCGAGCACACGCCCGTCCTCGAACCAGGGCCCGTCGCCGGTGGCGTGTAACAGCAGGGGCCGGCGCGTCGTCGGACGGATGGCGGAGGAGACGCTCACCTGGCGGCGCACGAGCGAGGACACGAGGGTGGATTTGCCCGCGCCCGTGGAGCCGCCGACGACGGCGAGCAGGGGCGCGTCCATCGCCCACAGGCGCGGCAGCACGTAGTCGCCGAGCTGGTCGCGCAGGAGGCGGGAGGTGCCCACAGCGCGGTCCGCGCCCGCGAGCGTGTAGGGCAGGTGGAGGCCGGACAGGTCCTCCTGGAGCTGGCGCAGAGCCGCCTCGGTGACGGTGGTGCCGGCGGCCGGTCCGTGTGCGCTGCCCGCCCCTCTGTCCATCGCTCAGCCCTGCCCGCCGGTGTCGGGCTCCGCCGTCGCCACGGGCTGAAGCTGCGGCGTGAGGTCGGCGTCGTCGGCGGGCCGCCAGGTCTCAGCCTCAGCCGGGCTCTGCTCGCCCGAGCGGATGTCCTTGACGGAGTCGCCCTCGCCGTCGGCCCCCGGGAACCAGACGAAGGGGATGCCGCGCTTGTCCGCGAACTTGATCTGCTTGCCGAACTTGGCGGCCGTGGGGGCCACGTCCGCCGAGATGCCGCGGCGACGCAGCGTGTCCGCGACGGTGTCGGAGGCCGCGCGGTGCTCCTCGTCGGTGACGGCCACGAGCACCGCGGTGGGCACCGCCCGGCTGACCTCGACCAGGCCGTCGGCGAGCACGCGCGACAGCAGCCGGGACAGGCCGATGGAGATGCCCACGCCCGGGAAGGTGCGCTTGCCGTTGGTGGCGAGGTTGTCGAATCGTCCGCCGGAGCACACCGAGCCCAGGTCCTCGGCACCGGCCATGAAGGACTCGTAGACCGTGCCCGTGTAGTAGTCCAGGCCGCGGGCGATCTTGAGGTCCGCGATGATCGCACCCGGGCGACGGCGGTGGGCGGCGTCGAGCAGGGCGGTGAGCTCGTCCAGGCCGGTGAGCAGCAGCTCGTGCGGCGCGGCGCCCTCAAGGGCCGCCAGGACGGCCTCGCGCACGGCCTCGGGCTCCTGTCCCGTGATTGTCGCCAGCCTCAGGGCCGCGGCGGCCTGCTGCGCGGTGGTGCCGACGGTGCTGACGAGCTCGTCGGCCACGGCCTGGGCACCGATCTTGTCGAGCTTGTCCACCACGCGCAGCACCTCGATGAGCTGGTCCTCACCGATGCCGACGGACTGGTAGAAGCCCTGAGCGACCTTGCGGTTGGAGACGTGGATCGTCACCGGCGGGATGGGCAGGGCCGCCAGGGCCTCGCTCATGACGAGGGGGACCTCGACGTCGTAGTGCAGGGGCAGGGCGCCGTCCCCGACGACGTCGATGTCGACCTGGTAGAACTCGCGGAAGCGGCCCTCCTGGGGGCGCTCACCGCGCCAGACCTTCTGGATCTGGTAGCGCTTGAAGGGGAAGGTGAGCACACCCGCGTTGTCCACCACGTAGCGGGTGAAGGGCACGGTGAGGTCGAAGTGCAGGCCCAGCTGCTTGGACGGGTCGGTGGAGTCACGGTCCCGCGGGTCCGCCTGTAGGCGCGAGAGCAGGTAGACCTCCTTGGAGGTCTCGCCCTTCTTCGTCAGCTGGGCTAGCGGCTCGACCGCGCGCGTCTCGATCCCGCAGAAGCCGTGCAGCTCGAAGGTGCGGCGCAGCTGGTCGATGAAGGCCTGCTCGACGACGCGGCCCGCGGGGAGCCACTCGGGGAACCCGGAGAGGGAGGACTGCGCCGGACGTACCTGTGCTGATGACATGCGCGCATTGTGTCATGAGGCCCGCCCCGGCCCTCGCTCCGCTCAGGCCCGCCGTAGTTGTGCGCCGTGCCCGCCCCGGCCCTCGCTCCGCTCAGGCCCGCCGGTCCCCTCCTCTGATCCTGGCCTCGGCCAGGTACGGGTTGCCGTGGTGCTCGTGCTCCATCGTGGTGACGGCGCCGTGCCCGCCCCGGCCCTCGCTCCGCTCAGGCCCGCCGGTCCCCTCCTCTGATCCTGGCCTCGGCCAGGTACGGGTTGCCGTGGTGCTCGTGCTCCATCGTGGTGACGGCGCCGTGCCCGGGCAGCAGCACCGTCTCAGGGGCAATCGCGGAGGCCAGGAAGCGCAGCGTCGCCCACATCTGCACCTGGTCGCCGCCCGGCAGGTCCGTGCGCCCCACGCTGCCCTTGAAGATGACGTCCCCGGACAAGGCCACGAGGTAGTCCCTCTCCTCGATCGCCGAGGGGTCGTCGAGGACCTCCGCCTCGAAGAGGAGCTGGTTGTCGCCCAGGCGGGCGTTGAGGAAGAACATCGAGGAGCCCTCCGAGTGGCCGGGGGCGGCCACCGCCTGCAGCCCAACACCGGGGACGATCTCGAAGGCCCGGGTGAAGCCCTCGGCCGGGAAGGCCCGCAGGTCCGTCGGCGCCAGCCAGGGGCTGCCCGCCATCTCGGCGAAGCCCATGCCGCTGGCCCGGATGCCCGTCGTCGCGTCCGGGTCCTCGAGGCGGTAGCGGTCCGGTTCGGGCACGTACACCGGCACCGTGACGGCGTCGTCCGATGACAACAGGCCCTCGGCGTGGGCGGCATCGATGAGCCTCTGGGCATCCCACACGTGGTCGGCGTGAGCGTGGGTGAGCAGAACTGCGCCGAGCGTGAGCCGGTTCGAGCGCAGCAGCGCCAGGGCTCCCCGGGTGGCCCCGGCCCCGGGGTCGACGACGAGGGCCGACCGGTCGGGCCCTGCCGCCAGGACGTAGCAGTTGGCTCCGAAGACGGCGGCGAGGGTGCGCTCGAGGATCATGCGCCCAGCCTACCGGGGGCGACGCCCCAGTCCCGAGCCGAGCCCGCGGTCACGCACTCAGTCGCGACCCCGCAGGGAGGGGCTTGCACGCTCATGTGACAGTTGTTAACGGTTGTCCTGGGGTTTGAGGGGGTCGCCTCGGCTCCCATGTGCATCGCGGGTGCCCTTGCACATGGGAGCCGAAGCTCTTCACCACGCCGATCTCAAAAACCGCGGAATCCTGCGGTTTTCGACAGAGGCCGAAAAGCGTGAGCGTGCAAGCCGCACCACCGCACCGACCAGGGCGGGCGACACCGTACCCACAAGCACCACGGCCGCCGTCTGCCCCATCCAGGTCACGGGCCGAGCCGCCGTCGAAGGCCCCAGCAGGATCCCTCCCAGCGCCAGCGCGCCAATGGGGAAGGTCGCGCCGAACCACCCAGGGGTGAAGGGCATATCGCCACCGCGCCCACCACGGACTGCCCCACGATGCCCAGTGGGATGAGCGCCGATGGGTCCGGGCTGACAAGCAGACCAAGGCGTCGCGTGGTGGGGCTGGGCACGGTATCCCATGCTGCCACGCCCGAGCCGACTGCCATCAGACCATCGTCACACCGCCGTCCGGCTGCCGGGACACCGCCGGGGCTCGGGCTACCGCACTGCGCCGGAGGCGGGCCGGGCGGGCTCCATCTCCAGGCGCCGACCCACCCAGTGCCGGGTCAGCCAACGGTCGTGGCTGGCAACGAGCAGCGTCCCGCTCCACCCCGCCAGCGCCTGCTCCAGCGCCTCGATCGTGTCCAGGTCGAGGTAGTTGGTCGGCTCATCAATGACCAGGACCTCTGGGGCCGCCGCGGCCGCCAGGGCGAGCTGCACACGCCGCTGGTTGCCCGCGGACAGCTCGCCCACGCACCGGTGCCAGTAGGCGGGGTGCAGGACCCCGGTGCCGCGCTCGCCGATGCCGCGGGCCCAGGTCTCCTCGTCCAGGCCCCTGTCGCCGGGGCGCGGCAGCCGCTGGGGCACGACAGCGAGGGCTCCGTCGAGGGTGAGCGTGCCCGTGGCCTGCTCCGCCGGGGCACGGCCGGTGGCGGCCCAACGCAGCAGGGTGCTCTTGCCACAGCCGTTGGGGCCGGTGAGCAGCAGGTGCTCGCCGACCCTGAGGTCAAGGGTCACGGGGGCGAGACGTCCGGGGACGGCGGCCTGGCGCGCGGCGAGGGCCACGCCCGCTCCAGCGGCCACCGGCGGCAGGTCGAGGTGAAGGCGGTACTCGCGGGGCTTGCGCACCTCGCGGGCGGTCAGGGCCTCCATCTTGCGGTCGTCGTGGTGGGCGCGGCGCGTGAAGGTCTTCGAGGCCCGGTCGGCGAAGAACTTCTTCTGCTTGCCGGATGCCTCCTTCAGCCGCACCCCACCGCGGGCGATGTCCTCGCTGGCGCGCCGGTGGGCCCGGATGTCCCTCTTGCCCTCCTGCTGGGCGGTGTGCAGGGCCGCATGGCCGGCCCGGGCAGCCGCCTTGCGCACGAGGTAGTCCGTGTAGGTGCCGGCGCAGCGCTGCACACCCGGCAGAGCCGGGGCGCCCTCGGCGGTCACCAGCGCCTGCCAAGGCGCGGTGTCGAGGTCGAGCAGGACCGTGGCGACGTCGTCGAGGAAGGCGCGGTCATGGCTGGCGAGCAGCACCGGCCCGCCGAAGTCGATGAGGAAGGCGGTGAGGTAGGCGATGGCCTCGTCGTCCAGGTGGTTGGTGGGTTCGTCCAGGATGAGGGCCGACGGCGAGGCCAGCAGTGTCGCGGCCAGCTCCAGGCGTCCGCGCTGGCCCGGCGAGAGGGTGAGGAGGTCACGTCCTCGGCCCTCGGGCCCGGTGAGCGCCGCGAGGCCGAGACCGGCGAGGGTCTGCTCGATGCGCGCCTCCAGCCCCCACACGTCGGCGGCGGTCATGGCGGCCAGCAGGTGGTCGTACTCGCGGGTCAGGCGGGTCTCGTCGGCCGCCGACGGCGAGGAGGCGAGGGCGGCGGCGACCTCGTCGAAGCGGGTGAGCAGGTCGCGCGGGGCCGCGGTGGCGGCGTCGAGGTAGTCCCCGACGCTGCCCGTCATGGTGAGCACGTCCGGGGCCGGGCGCAGCCCACAGCCCCAGTCATCCAGGCCGGTGACGGTGGCGCTGCCGGAGTCGGGGGCGAGGGCTCCGGTGACGAGCTGGAGCAGGGTGGTCTTACCGCAGCCATTCGGACCCACGAGACAGGCGCGTTCGCCGTCGACGACGGTGAAGGAGACCCTCTCGAGCAGCGGCTCGGCAGTGTGGGAGAAGGTGAGGTCAATGAGAGTGATCGCGGGCATGAGGGCTCCTGGGCGCAGCGGTACGGGCGGGGCGTGACCCGGCTCCGGCGGTTTCGGCCGGAGGGGCAGGGGCTCAAACGATCACGGGCTGAGATTACCAGGACCGTTTCCAGCCGCGCGATGGCGCCGGAACACCGGTGAGCACGTAGACTTTCGGGTGCTGCCTCCTGCCGAGGCGGCACCCATCATCCGGCCGCGCGCCGGGCGAGAACGGAACGGACCACCGTGTCCCACCCCGTCAACCCATGAAGGAGCACACCGTGACCGAGCAGACCCAGCCGGACACCGAGGGCGTCGTGGACCTCGAGCCCACCGCCACGACTGAGCAGACGGCCGTCGAGGCCGCCACCTCCCCCGCCGAGCAGGACGCCGCCGTGTCCGCCGCCGTCGGCATGTCCGACGAGAAGACCAGTGAGAAGACCGACGAGGAGCCCGAGGCGGCCGAGGCCACTGAGGACAGTGAGGCCACCCCGGCCGCCGACACCGACGTGCCTGAGGCCACCGCCGAGGCGAGCGAGGCGCCCGCTGAGGCCAGTGAGGCCGCTGAGGTGCCTGTCGAGACGTCCGAGGCTGCTTCTGAGCCCGCCGCGTCACCCGCCGCCGTCCCCACCCCCACCGCGCCCGCCGAGCCTGAGGTCGACCCCCAGGAGGCCATGGACGCCGCCAAGTGGGGCCGCGTCGACGGCGAGGGCCGTGTCTATGTCCAGGACGCCGACACCGAGCGCGAGGTCGGTCAGTTCCCCGACGCCCCCATCGCCGAGGCCCTGGCCTTCTACGTGCGCCGGTTCCTCGACCTCAAGGCCACCGTCGACCTCTTCGCCACGCGCCTGCCCCAGCTCTCAGTGCGTGAGATCGACTCCACGGTCTCCTCCCTGGAGGAGTCGCTCAAGGCGCCGGCCGCCGTCGGCGACCTCGAGGGTCTGCGTGCGCGCTTCGCGGCCCTCAAGGACGTCGCCTCTGAGCGGCGTGCCGCGGTCAACGCCGAGCGTGCCGCCGCCCGTGAGCAGGCGCTCAAGGACCGCACCGCGCTCGTCGAGCGCGCCGAGGCCATCGCCGACCAGGACCCGGGCCGCACGCAGTGGAAGAACTCGGGCGCCGAGCTGCGCGACCTGCTCGAGCAGTGGAAGGGTGCCCAGCGCCGTGGCCCGCGCCTGGACCGCCCCACCGAGGACGGCCTGTGGAAGCGCTTCAGCCACGCCCGCACCACCTTCGACCGCCACCGCCGTCAGTACTTCTCCGAGCTCGACGCCAAGCAGTCCGCGGTCAAGGCCGCCAAGGAGGCGCTCATCAAGCGCGCCGAGGAGCTCTCCGGCTCCACGGACTGGGCGGGCACCTCCGCCAAGTACCGCGACCTCATGGAGGAGTGGAAGAAGGCCGGACGCGCCTCCCGCAAGGAGGACGACGCCCTGTGGGCCCGCTTCCGCGCCGCCCAGCAGGTCTTCTTCGACGCTCGCCGCGCCAAGGACGAGGCCACCGACACCGAGTACGCCGAGAACCTCAAGGTCAAGGAGGCGCTCGTCGCCAAGGCCGAGGCGCTGCTGCCGATCAAGGACGTCAAGGTCGCCAAGAAGGCCCTGCGCCCGATCCAGGACGCCTGGGAGGAGGTCGGCCGCGTGCCCAGGGCTGCCGTGCGCCGCATCGAGGGCCGTATGCGCGCCGTCGAGGACGCCATCCGCGACGCGGAGAACGCCGAATGGCGCCGCAGCGACCCTGAGACCAAGGCGCGTGCTGAGGGGCTGGCCGGCCAGCTCGAGGACTCCATCGCCGCGCTCGAGCGCGACCTCGAGGCCGCCCGCAGCGCCGGCAACACGAAGAAGGTCGCAGAGGCTGAGGCTGCTCTCACCGCCCGGCGCGCCTGGCTGGAGCAGGTGCGCCTGTCCAGCCGCGCCTGAACGCGCACGGCCGGGAGCCACGCTCCTGACCAACGTGGCGGGCCCCGTCGCCCTCGGGGTGGCGGGGCCCGCCACGTCCTCCTCCGTCCACAGGCCGGTTTGCCTGTCCCACCGGTCCACAGACATGCAGGCCCACCGTCAATTCACAGACCCGGCCGCCCGCCTGCCGCCACCTGTCCACAGCCTCGGCTCACGCCTCGTGCTAAGAGCACCCAGCGGTGCACGATGCGCTCATGACGCACCGCCTCGGCTCCCCCACCGGCACCCCCACTGCCTCCGCCTCCAGCGCGGGCCCGCGCGCCACGGCCCTGGCGGCTCTGCGCGCCCCAGTCCTGCGCCCCACACGCCCCGCCCTCGGGGCACTCGAAGCCTACGAGCGCGCCGTCCTGCGCGACGCACGTCTCGACGCCAGGATCCTCACAGACGTCGTCGGCACAGCCGTGCCCACGGACCTGTTGCGCACCCCTGTCCAGCGGGCGCGCGCCCTGGCCGCTCTCGTCCCCCGCGGCGCCGTCGTCGGCGGCGAGGCCGCCCTGTGGGTGCACACCGGCGGGCGCGCACCCTCATCCCTGGCCCTCATCATCCCCTCACGCCAAGGCCGCGGCCCTGGCACGGTCGTCTACCGCGGGTCGGTGCCGCCCTGCGACGTCGTCACACTCGGTGGCCTGCGGTGCCTGGGCCTGGCGCGAGCGGTAGTGGACCTCGCGCGTACGGCCGTTCCGGCCCGCGCCGTCGAGGTGGTCCTGACCGCCCGGTCCCTCGGGCTGAACAGCACCGAACTGCACCTGGCACTGACCCGCTGCCGGGGTGCCGCCTGCCGGGGCCGGCCGCGCGCCCGGAGGATCATCGAGGCGCTCGTGCCTTCCGCTCAGCCGTGACGGCGGGAGGTGGAGGTCGAGCGGTGGGCCTCAAACACGCCGTCGATACGGCGCAGGGAGGACAGGGTGTGGTCCAGGTGGCTGGGGGCGGCCAGCTCCACGACGAAGCGGGCCGTCACCACCCGGTCCCGGCTGGTCGAGATATTCGCGCTCATGAGGTTGACGTGGTTGTCCGCGAGCACTCGCGTGATGTCGGCCAGCAGCCCGCCGCGGTCCAGGGCCTCGACGTCGATCTGCACGAGGTAGGCGGACTGCGCGTGGTCCGCCCAGCGCACCGCCACGATCCGCTCGGGCTCGCGCTGGAGATGGTCGACGTTCTGGCAGTCCGCCCGGTGGACGGAGATCCCGGAGCCGCGCGTGATGAAGCCGACGATGGGATCGCCGGGCATGGGTGTGCAGCAGCGCGCAAGCTTGACGTAGATGTCCCCCTCGTCCATGCCCTCGACGATGACGCCTGAGTCGGAGCGAGGGCGCTGGTGGGCGCGCGCGGCCTTCGTCGGCAGGACGCCCTCGGCCAGGGTCTCCTCCGTGCCCGCCTCGCCGCCCAGCGCCGCCACCAACGTGTCGACGACGTGCTGGGCGGAGACATGCCCCTCCCCGACCGCCGCGTACAGGCCGTCGATGTCGCCCTTGTCGAGGATCTTGGCAACGTCCGTCAGGGACTCGTGGCTCATGAGCCGCTGGATCGGCAGATCCTTCTTGCGCAGGGCACGCGCGATGAGGGACTTGCCCTCCTCGATGGCCTCCTCGCGCCGCTCCTTGGAGAACCAGGAGCGGATCTTGTTGCGTGCCCGGTTGGAGCCGATGAAGCTGAGCCAGTCGCGGCTCGGCCCGGCGCCCTGCGCCTTGGAGGTGAAGACCTCGACGTTGTCGCCGTTCTCCAGGCGCGTGTCCAGCGGGACCAGGCGCCCGTTGACCCTCGCGCCCACCGTGCGGTGACCGACCTCCGTGTGCACGGCGTAGGCGAAGTCCACGGGCGTCGAGCCGCTGGGCAGGGCCAGCACGTCACCCTTGGGGGTGAAGACGTAGACCTGGGTGCCGGCCATCTCGTAGCGCAGCGAGTCCAGGAACTCGGTGGGGTCCTGCGTCTCCTTCTGCCAGTCGACGAGCTGGCGCAGCCACGCCATCTCACCGGCGTCCTCCTCGCCCTTGCCCCGCACCGGAGCCGGGCCGGAGGCGTTGGGGTCCTCCTTGTACTTCCAGTGGGCCGCGACACCGTACTCCGCCATGCGGTGCATCTCATGGGTGCGGATCTGGATCTCCACGGGCTTGCCGTCAGGACCGACCACCGTGGTGTGCAGGGACTGGTAGAGGTTGAATTTGGGGACTGCGATGTAGTCCTTGAAACGTCCGGACATCGGGGTCCAGCGCGAGTGCAGCGCGCCGAGGACCGCGTAACAGTCCTGGATGGTGTCGACGATGACGCGCACAGCCACGAGGTCGTAGATGTCGTCGAAGTCCTTACCCCTCACGATCATCTTCTGGTAGATCGAGTAGTAGTGCTTCGGCCGCCCGGTGACGGTGCCCTTGATCTTGTTGAGCCGCAGGTCCTCCTCGATCTGCAGGCGGACCTGGCGCAGGTACTCCTCACGGGCGGGCGCGCGCTCGGCGACCATGTGCTCGATCTCGTCGTACACGCCCGGATAGAGGGCCTTGAAGGACCGGTCCTCCAGTTCCCACTTGATCGTGTTCATGCCCAGGCGGTGCGCCAGCGGGGCGTAGATCTCCAGGGTCTCCTTGGCCTTGCGCGCCGCGTTCTCCTTGGACACGTGCTTCCACGTGCGCGCGTTGTGCAGCCGGTCCCCAAGCTTGATGAGCAGCACGCGGATGTCCTTGGACATCGCGACAATCATTTTGCGCACCGTCTCAGCCTGGGCGGCGTCACCGTACTGGAGCTTGTCAAGCTTGGTGACGCCGTCGACGAGCAGGGCGATCTCGTCACCGAAGTCGGCCCGCAGGCGCTCGAGCGAGTAGTCGGTGTCCTCGACGGTGTCATGCAGCAGGGCGGCCGCGAGGGTCTGCGGGGTCATGCCGAGCTCACCGAGGATCGTGGCCACCGCCACCGGGTGGGTGATATACGGCTCGCCGGACTTACGCTTCTGGCCCTCATGGGCTTTCTCGGCCACCTGGTAGGCGCGCACGATGAGACTCGTGTCCGCCTTGGGGTGGTTGGCACGCAGGGCGCGCAGCAGCGGCTCGATGGCGGCGGGCGTGGAGTGTCCGCGGGACCCGAACCAGGCCAGCCGGCTGCGCACCCGGGAGCCGGGGACGAGGGTGTCGTCGGCTGCGTCGGTGGTGCTGCGCGTGTCCGTCATAGCCGGATCATAGGACCACGCGCGCCGCCAACGGTGTCAGGACGAGGGGTAGACGACGACGGAGTCGACCTGCCGTCCGGGCAACTGCTCGCGTCCGCCGAGCCCAGCGAGCTCGAGCAGCATGCAGACGGCGACGACCTGGGCGCCGGAGCGCTCCAGCAGGTCGATCGAGGCCGCCGCGGTGCCGCCGGTGGCGAGCACGTCGTCGATGACGAGCACGCGCTGGCCCTCCTGGACCGTTTCGGGGCGCAACTCCATGCGGGCGGAGCCGTACTCGAGGTCGTAGTCCACGCCGAGGACGGGGCCGGGAAGCTTGCCGCCCTTGCGGACGGTGAGCATGCCGATGCCCAAGGTGTAGGCCAGCGGGGCGGCAAGGATGAAGCCACGCGACTCCAGGCCGGCGACGGCGTCGATGTGTCCCCGGTAGTGCTCGGCGAGGCCGGTGATGAAGGTGGAGAAGGCCTCGCCGTTGGCCAGCAGCGGGGTGATGTCGCGGAACAGGACGCCGGGCTCGGGGAAGTCTGGCACCTCGCGGAGGTTGTCCAGAACGAGGCCGGTGAGCTCGGTGGGCAGGGAGTTGGGGAATGTCATGACCGCTTCTTCTTCCTCTTGGGCTGGGCGGCGACTCCCAGGTGGTGGCCCGGGATCAGGGGGGATGCTGCGGGGGCGGCGGCCAGGGAGGCCACGGCCTGCGGGTCGTCACCGGCCTCGGCCAGGCGTTGGGCGCGGGCCTCAGTCACCTTCTGCGTGTGCTCGACGACGGCCTTCTCACGGCGGCGCATGTCCACCAGCAGCGGGGTCGCCAGGAAGACGGAGGACAGGGTTCCGGCGATCATGCCGATGAACAGCGTCAGGGCGATGTCGCGCAGGGTGCCGGCCCCGAGGATGAAGGCGCCGACGACGAGCAGGGAGGCTACGGGCAGCACGCCGACGACGGAGGTGTTGACCGAGCGCACGAAGGTCTGGTTGACGGCGAGGTTGGCCAGCTCGGGGTAGGTCGAGCGCGTCTGGGCCTGCCAGGCGTCGGTGTTCTCACGGATCTTGTCGAAGACGACCACCGTGTCGTACAGGGAGTACCCGAGGATCGTCAGCACACCGATGATGGTGGCGGGCGTGACCTCGAAGCCGGTGGCGGCGTACACGCCGACGGTCACGAGGATGTCGTGGCACAGGGCGAGCAACGCGGCCACTGCCATCTTCCAGGTGCGGAAGTACGCCCAGATGAGGGCTCCGACGAGCAGGAAGAACAGGATGAGGCCGCGCAGGGCCTTGGAGGTGACGTCCGAGGACCAGGTGGGGCCGATGGTCGTGGCGGAAACGTTGGTGGTCTCCACGTTGTAGGCCTCGGCCAGGGCGGTGCGCAGCGCGTCGCTCTGGTCGGAGGTCAGCTCGGCGGTCTGGACGCGCACGGAGGAGGCGCCCGTGGTGGTCACAGCGGTGGAGGCGGGCAGTCCCTGGGCGGTCACGACGGCGTTGGCCGGCGCCTCGCCGGGGGACTCGATGCCCGTGACGGTGACCTCGGTGCCGCCCTTGAAGTCAATACCCGGGTTGAGCCCGACGGTGCCGAGCAGGATGAGGGCGATGGCGATGACGCTCAGGGCGATCGCGTACCAGACCTTGCGCTTGGCGATGAAGGGGATCGAGGTCCTGCCGGAGTAGAGCTCGTTGCCGAGCTGGGCCAGGTTCTTCACTTGTCCTCGCCCTCCTTTCGGCTCGAGGCGGGTGCAGCGACGGCGTCGGCTCCCCCGCCGGTACTCTCGGCGGCGCGGGCGGCCTTGCGCCGTGCCAGGGAGGTGGCGGCGGCGTCGGCCAGCGCCTGGCGTCCACGGCCGTAGACGGACTGGGACCGGGCACCCAGGTGCTCGGGGTCGAGCCCGGACAGGCGGTGCCCCTGACCGAAGAACGGCAGGCGCAGAATCCACACCATCATCGGGTGGGTGAACAGGATGATGACGCCGAGGTCAACGATGGTGGTGACACCCAGGGTGAAGGCGAAGCCCTGGACCCCGCCGACGGCCAGGAAGTAGAGCACGACGGCGGCGACGAGGTTGACGGCGTCGGAGACGACGATGGTGCGCCGGGCGTGCAGCCAGCCCTCGTTGACGGCGGCGACGAGTGTGCGCCCAGAACGGACCTCGTCGCGCACGCGCTCGAAGTAGATGATGAAGGAGTCCATCGTGATACCGATGGAGATGATGAGTCCGGCCACGCCCGCCAGGGACAGGCGGTAGCCCATACCCCAGGACAGCAGGGTGATCGCCAGGTAGGTCACGGCCGCGGCGACCAGGAGCGAGGCGACGGCGATGACCGACAGCCCGCGGTACTGCCAGGTCAGGTAGACGATGATGAGCAGGAAGCCCACCAGTCCGGCGATCAGGCCGTTGCGCAGCTGCTCGGTGCCCAGGGTGGCGGAGACGGCCTGCTCGGACTGGACGGTGAAGGTCAGCGGCAGGGAGCCGAAGGACAGCTGGTTGGCGAGCGTGTTCGCGCTCTCCTGGGTGAAGCCGCCCGAGATCTGCACCTTGCCGTCGGTGATGCCGGTGGTGACCGACTTGTTGAAGCCGGAGGCCATGAGGGTCAGGCCGTCGAGGACGATGGCGAACTGGGCCTTGGCCGAGTTGACGCTGGCCGGGCTGTTGATCCCGCCGGTGGAGGTGCCGGTGGTGGCCGGCGCGGCGTCTCGGTAGCCGATGAGGCGCGAGGAGACCTCGGAGAAGGTCTGGGTGCCCTGGCTGTTGAACTCGAGGTTGACGACCCAGTTGTTGGTCGTCACGCCCTGGCTGGTGACCTCGAGGGAGGAGTCCGCCTTGGCGATGTCGGTGCCGGCGATGTCGGCGGGCCCCAGGATGTAGGTGGCGCCCTGGCCGTCGCGGGCGCAGGAGATGACGGCGACGGTCGGGTCCTGGGCGGTCCCGGTGAGGTTGGCCGGGTCCTTGCAGTCGGTCATGTAGGCGTCGTAGATCAGCTGCTCGCTGATCCAGGAGTCGGAGGAGTTGTCCTCCGAGGTCGAGGGCAGGGGGTCGGAGGAGATGGTGCCGTCACCGTTGACGTCGGCGTTGGTCCGGGCGATGTCTTCCGCCGTCGCGGTGGGCTGGGCGCCAGTAGTCTGGATCGGCGTGCCGCCCGTGATGAGCCGGTGGAACCCGTTTTTGAGGAGGAAGGGGCTCTGGACGGATCCGCCGGCGGCGGCCGCTGCGGAGGCCTCGGCCGAGGCGGAGGCCTGAGCCTGGGCGGCGTACTGGTTCTGCGCCTCAGCCAGGGCAGCGGCGGAGCTCCGGATGGTCCGGATGACGGGGCGGAAGTACAGCACGGCGGAGGTGCGCACGAGGGCGAGGGTCTCCTCCGAGGGGGTGCCGGGCAGGGAGACGACGATGTTCTGGCCGCCCTGGCGGGAGATCTGGGCCTCGGAGACGCCGGAGGCGTCCACACGCTGACGGATGATCCCGATGGCCTGCTCGATGTCCTCGTCGGAGATGGCCGAGCCGTCGCTGGTGGTCGGCGTGAGGATGATCTGGGTGCCGCCCTCGAGGTCGAGGGCGAGGCCCGGTGTCATCGACGTCCGTCCGGTAGCGGCGCCGACGGCGAGCGCGCCGAATCCGAGCGCGATGAGGAGGAGCAGCACCAGGAGCTGTCGCCCCGGGCGCCTGAGCTGTTTGGTGGACACGCGGTTGTTCCTCGTGGGGGTTGTCGTGGTGTGGGCGCGGTACAAGCGGTCTCGAGGATGCGCCGCGCGCCGATCTGGGGATGGTTCGTGGGGCCCTCAGGCCCGCCCGGTGGTCTCGTCGGGGCCGGAGGTCTCCTCGACGACGGCGGGATCCTGGTCGGCCGGGATCTCGGTCCCGGTGACGTCCTCGTCGTCCTGGACGGAGGCGAAGGGGGGCTCCTCGGCTCCGACGATGGCGCTCTTGGCCCACAGGGACTCGTCGCCAAGCGGGGTGGCCAGGGTGACGACCTCGCCGTCGACCTCAACGACCCTGCCGTAGAAGCCGGCGCGGGTGCGCACCCACGTGCCGGGCTCAGCCAGAGCCTCGTCGGTACGCGCCTGCTGCTGGGCCTGGAGCTTCTTCTGCTGCTTGCCGGCGAAGTGCGACATGGCCAAGAAGGCCAGCAGCATGGCAAGGATCATCCAGAGCATGGAGGGGTCTCCGTTCGGTCGCGTCAGCCGCACCAGGACATGGGCAGCCTCCGCGAGTCTAGGTCACTGCTCGGCTTCCGTGCCGCCAGCAACGTCACTCGACGGTGTGACTCGCGCCCCGGTTTGTCCGCAACGGTGCGCCCGCTCACCCGAAGAGGGTGCCCTCCGCGGGGACCTCAAGGCCCAGGTGCGCGTAGGCGGCCCGGGTGGCGGCCCGGCCCTGGCGGGTGCGCACCATCAGTCCCTCGCGCACGAGGTAGGGCTCTGCGACCGTCTCAACGGTCTCCGGCTCCTCCCCGACGCTCACGGCCAGTGTGGCCAGACCCACGGGACCACCGCCGAAGCGGGTGCACAGGGCCTGCAGGACCGAGCGGTCCAGCCGGTCCAGGCCGAGGGCGTCGACCTCGAAGACCTCCAGCGCGGCACGAGCGGCCTCAAGGTCGAGGCATCCGGGCGTGCCGTGAACCTCGGCCCAGTCCTGCACACGCCGCAGAAGCCGGTTGGCGATACGGGGGGTGCCGCGCGAGCGGCGGGCGAGCTCGGTGCCGGCCTCGGGGTCCAGGTGCACGCCGAGCAGTCCGGCGGAGCGGGCGACGATGCGGCCCAGCTCGGCGGGCCCGTAGTAGTCCAGGTGCCCGGTGAAACCGAAGCGGTCACGCAGCGGGGCGGGCAGCAGGCCCGCGCGGGTGGTGGCGCCGACGACGGTGAAGGGCGGCAGCGTCAGCGGGATCGAGGTGGCCCCGGGCCCCTTGCCGACGATGACGTCCACCCGGTAGTCCTCCATCGCCAGGTAGAGCATCTCCTCGGCGGTGCGCGCCAGGCGGTGGATCTCGTCAATGAAGAGGACGTCGCCCTCCTCCAGCGAGGACAGGATCGCGGCGAGGTCTCCGGCGTGCTGGACGGCGGGTCCGCTCGTCAGGCGCAGGGAGCCCTCGACCTCCGCGGCGATGATCATCGCGAGGGTGGTCTTGCCCAGTCCGGGCGGGCCTGAGAGCAGGACGTGGTCCGGGGTGGTGCCACGGGCCAGGGCGGCACGCAGGACGACGGAGAGCTGGCCGCGCACGACCTCCTGGCCGACGAAGTCCTCCAGCCGCTTGGGGCGCAGTGCCGCCTCGGCGGCCCGCTCGGTCTCGTCGGCGCCGTCGGCAACGACGCGGTCGTACTCAGCCACGGTGGCCGCCTCCCAACCACCTGAGCGAGGCGCGCAGGAGCTCGGGCACGGGCATGGGGGCGGCCCCCTCCCCGTTGGCGGCTGTGTGGGCGGCCTCGACGGTGCTCACAGCCTCCGCCGCCGCGGCCTCGTTCCAGCCGAGCTGGACGAGGGCGGCGACGACGTCGGGGCAGGGGGCGGGGCCCGTGCTCGAGGCGGTGCCCGCCCCGGTGCCGGCGTCGGCGGGCTCCTCGCCCGTCACGGGGCCGAGCTTGTCGCCGACGTCGATGATGACCCGCTGGGCGCCCTTGGGGCCCAGGCCGGGCACCCGGGTGAGGGCGGCGACGTCGGCACCGGCGATGGCGCGGCGCAGGGTGTCGGGAGTGTGCACGCTCAGCACCGCCAGCGCGAGCCGGGCGCCCACACCCTTGGCACCCATGAGGACCCTGAAGCAGTGGCGCTCGTCGGCGTCGGCAAAACCGACGAGGGTGAGGGAGTCCTCGCGGACGATGAGCTCGGTGTGGACCAGGGCCTCCTGGCCCGGGCGCAGGCCGGCGAGGGTGGCCGGCGTCGCCTGGAAGGTCATGCCGACGCCGCCGACCTCGATGGTGGCGCCGCTCAGTGAGGTCTCGAGCACGGTGCCGCGCAAGGAGGCGATCATCGGGGCTTCTCCTAGGGTGAGGGTGACGGCGCCCGCCGTCGAACGTCTGTACAGACCGTACCAGGTGTGGCCGGGTGTCAGCGCCTTGGACGGCGCGGGTCGACCGCGCCAGTGCGGCGGGCGGCCGCCTGGGCCTCAGCCCACTGGCGCTGGGCGGGCGTGCGGGCGCTGGTCCGCACCTGTCCCCCGGCCGAGACCATGTCGGTGGCGCCGTCCGCACCGGTGCCACCGCCACGCCACCCGTGGCAGATCGCCTGGGCGAGGGCGTCGGCGGCGTCCGCGGGGCTGGGCGGCTCGGACAGGCCGAGGATGCGCGCGACCATGGCCTGCACCTGCGGCTTGTCCGCCGTGCCGGAGCCGGTGACAGCGGCCTTGGCCTCGCTGGGGGTGTGCTGGGCGACCTCGAGGCCGTGGCGGGCTCCCGCGAGCATCGCCACGCCCATGACCTGAGCCACCCCGATGACGGAGCGCAGGTTGTCCTGGGCGAAGACGCGCTCGACGGACACGCTTGTGGGCCCCAGGCGGGCGATCCAGTCGTCCAGGGCCTCAGCGATGGCCAGCAGGCGCAGCTCGGGGCTCTGTGACGGGGGTGTGCGCACGACCCCCACCTCCACGAGACGTACGTGGCGGCGGGGGTCGATATCCACACAGCCCAGGCCGCAGCGGGTCAGCCCGGGGTCAACCCCGAGGACCCGCTGCTCGGCGACGACGGCGCTGCGCGAGCGGGCGGCGCCCGCGGGCCGGGTGCTCAGTCCTCGTCCTCAAGCTGGGCGGCGACGTCGGCGGGGATCTCGACGGAGGTGAAGACGTTCTGGACGTCGTCCAGGTCCTCAAGCGCGTCGATCAGGCGCATAACCTTGCGGGCGCCCTCGAGGTCCACCTCGACCTTGGTGCCGGCCACGAACTGGGACTCGGCGGACTCGTACTCCCAGCCGGCACCGGTGACGGCGTCGCGCACGGCGATGAGGGCATGCGGCTCGGAGATGATCTCGAAGGACTCGGCGCCCTCAACGACCTCCTCGACGTCCGCGCCGGACTCGAGCACGGCCATGAGGATGGCGTCCTCGTCGACGCCGTCGGCCTTGGCGACCTCGACGACGCCCTTGCGCGAGAAGTTGTAGGCCACGGAGCCGGGGTCCGCGAGGTTGCCGCCCGTGCGGCTGAAGGCGACGCGCACGTCGGAGGCGGCGCGGTTGCGGTTGTCGGTGAGGCACTCGACGAGGAAGGCGACGCCGGCCGGGCCGTAGCCCTCGTACATGATCGTCTGCCAGTCGGCGCCGCCGGCCTCCTCACCGGAGCCGCGCTTGACGGCACGGGTGATGTTGTCGGCGGGCACCGAGTTGCGCTTGGCCTTCTGGATGGCGTCGAAGAGGGTCGGGTTGCCGGCGGGGTCACCACCGCCGGTGCGGGCCGCGACCTCGATGTTCTTGATGAGGCGGGCGAAGAGCTTGCCGCGCTTGGCGTCGATAGCCGCCTTCTTGTGCTTGGTGGTGGCCCACTTGGAGTGTCCCGACATGTGTCCTCCTGGGAGTCGAGGGTGGCGCGCTGCCCGGGCCGACGCCCGGCAGTGGTGGCGAGAAGAGCCCGCGCACCGCCGGGCACGGCCCACGGAGCGCGGAAAACCTGTGTAAGCCTAACGCCGTGCGCGCGGCGGCGTCGGGAGGGATACGGCTGCGCGCGCAGTCAGTCGTGAGGCGATCATCACGGCACGCAGGCTGGGCCCGTACCCACGGAGCCCGCCGGACCCGCGCGACGCTCAGTCCTGCTCTCAGTCCTCCTCGTTGATGTAGCGGGTCGCCCCGTCCCATCCGGCCAGCAGCTCGCGCGCCAGCCGGGGAAGCACATGGGGATAGACGGTCATCCCGGCCTCCACCGCGGCATCGAGCTCGTCCAGGCCCCACCAGCGCAGGGAGTCCAGGACCTCCCTTTCGAGATCCGTCCAGCCGGAGCGGTCAATCGGCCCTGACGCGGCGGGATATGCGAGGAACATCTCCTCCTCCTGCCGGCAGGTGACGAGGTTGAACATGAAGCGGGAGCTGCGCCGGACCACCGGCCCGACGAGGTCGGCATCCTCAAGGACAATCCCGGTCTCCTCGGCGAGCTCACGCCGTGCGCCCGTGCGGGCGTCCTCGCCGTCGAGAATCCCACCGCCGGGGGTGAAGGCCCACGAGTGCGCGGCGTCGGTGAAGTCGTGGCCCACGACGAGCAGGATCTCGGGGCGAGGGCTGTGACGCAGGGCCACGACGCGGGCGGCGCGCCGGGCCGGCAGCCCCTCCGCGTTGAGCCGCCACTCGGTCGGGTCGAGCAGCTCGGTCCAGTTCTCCGGGACCTGGGCCGGGTCGCGGCCATCGGGCGCGAGCCGGGGCCGATCCTCGCCCGCGCTCATGGGCGCCCCAGGAAGACCTGCTTGCAACGGCGTACCACGCCCAGCAGCTGGGTCTCCCTCGCGGCGTAGTCGGCATCGGCATGGCCGCTCAGCGCCTGCTGACGCAGCGAGGCCAGCTGCAGCGAGGCGGATAGGAAGTCCCTCATTGCCAGCTCGACCGCAGGCCCGTGAGCCTTGGCCCAGCGGCGCGCGGTCGCACGCCCAGCGGCGGTGGTGAGCATCGTGACCTCGGTGGGGGCATACCAGCCGGAGCGCGCGTAGTCCGTCAGGCGGTTGCTCAGGGTGCGCCGCTCGCTTGCCCGCAGGGCAATGACGATGCCGATGCAGGCGAGGAAGAAGGGGACCTCGGTGAGCAGGTACATCTCCAGGCGCACGGAGACCACGCCGTTCCAGAAGGCGTGCAGGGCGATCGCGCCGGCCAGCCCGATGGGTGTCATCCACACCCAGGCCCAGCGTGAGCGGCGGCGGGCGCTGAGCCCCACGGCCAGACCGGTGCAGGCCGTGAAGGTCACGTGGGCGAAGGGCGAGGCGAGCCCACGCATGACGAAGACCCCGAGGATCTGGTCGGAGAAGCGTGCGAAGTACAGGATGTTCTCGGCGAAGGCGAAGCCGGCGGCGATGACGGCGGCGTACACGATGCCGTCCACGGGCCCGCTGAAGGACCGGCGCCGGATGAGGAAGACGAGCAGGACCCCCAGGCCCTTGGTGCCCTCCTCAACCACGGGGGCGGTCACGACGGCGGAGAAGAGCTCGGCCCCGTCCACGTCGCCCGTCGTCGCCATCACCAGCAGGGAGGCGGAGGTGTTGACGATCATCGACACGACGGTGGCCACGCCCGCGCCCCACAGGAAGGCGGCGACAAGCGGGCCCAGAGGCTCCGGCTCCCACCTGTCGAGCCAGCGCACGGAGACCAGGACGATGCCGAGCGGAACGAGGGCGAGCAGGAAGGGCAGGATGAGGGCACCGGCCCGGCCCGCCTCGGTGTAGACGACGAAGAGGACGACGGCGAGGCCGAGCCCACCGAGCAGCGCGAGCACGTAGGTGGCGATGTCACCGGCGCGGCGCCGCCGGATCGCGGGTGGCTGGGCCCACCCGCCCGCTGCGACGGGTGATGTCACGGCTGCGCGGACGGGCGGCAGGCTGCCGGCCGGAGGGTAGGTACTGCGGTGGTAGCCGCTACGCGGGCTCCAGCCGCTGTACGGGTGCTGGGTCATGCGCGCTCCTCGTCGTGTCGGGCGGGTGGATGCTCGGGGCCGAGGTCGTCGTCCATGTCGAAGGTACCCGGCAGCGGCGCGCGACCGGCAAGCCGAAACAGGCGCACGACCCAGCTGCGGCGCAGACGCCTGGTCTCCGAGACATGAGTGTCGTGGAAGCGACGGGCGAGCACCAGCCGGTATCCGGCCCGGTCGAGCCGCGACAGGCACTGGGCGGCCAGGGGGTCCCCCATGAGCTCGCAGCGGGTCTGCGGATCCAGGACCGCGCGACTCACGCGCGACAGATCCGACTCGACCGCGGCGCGGGTACGCATGTGCACGTCCGGGTCAGGGGCGACGGAGGAGGGATCGAGCCCGTCCTCGACGAGGGGGGCCTCGCACTCGAGGGCATCGTGCGCGGCGCGCGAGAGCAGGTGGGAGGAGTCGGCGTCGAGGCAGCCGGAGGCGGCGAGCTCGGCCGCGGCCTGGGCACGGTGGACGAGCTGGGTCTCCAGGGTGGCGCGCGAGCCGAGCACTTGGCGGTGCAGGCGGTCCACTCTCAGCGCCTGGGCGTACAGGGCCCAGCCGGTGGCCACCGCCACCAGGAGCAGCAGGACACCGGCCAGGAGAGCGTCCCAGCCTGCGTTCACCGCTCACCCCCGTCAAGGACACCGCGCAGGCGCGCGACCATGGTGCGTGCCCCACGAGCGGGGCCGACGCGCGTATGGGCGGTGGACAGGGCCATGTCGTAGACGTCGAGGACGGCGTCGGTCACCGTGGCCCAGTCGTAGCGTCCAACCACCTCCCGTGCGGCCTGGCGCCGCTGCTCGGCGGCCTCGGGGTGGGTGAGCGTGTCAATGATGACCCGGGCCAGGTCGTCACTGTCCCCATTGCTGAAGAGGGCGCCGTACTGTCCGGCCCCCAGGACGTCGGAGAAGGCCGTCAGGTCCGAGGCGATGACCCGGCTGCCGGCGGCCATGGCCTCGACGAGCACGATGCCGAAGGACTCTCCCCCGGTCTGCGGGGCCACGTAGCAGGTGGCGGAGGCGAGCATCGCGGCCTTGTCCTCGTCGCTCACACCGCCGAGGAACTGCACGTGCTCGCCGTAGCGCGCCAGGGCCTGGCGCTGCTCCTCGGCCTCGCCGCGCCCGGCGATGAGGAAGCGGGCGCCGGGGACGGCCGCGAGGACGGGGCCGATGGCTCCGGCGAGCACCTGCAGGCCCTTGCGGGGCTCGTCCAGGCGTCCCAGGAAGGCGATCGTGGGCGCCTGGTCGGTGCCCGCGAAGCGGGGGTCGTCGCTGGGGGCTTCGGCGAATGGGGCGACGTTGACGCCGTTGGGGATGACAACGGCGTCACCCCCGTGGAAGTGCACAAGGGTACGGCGGGCCTCCTCTGAGACGGCGATGCGCGCGGCGATGCGCTCGATGAGCGGGACGGTGGCCGGCGAGAGGATCTCACGGGCCCGGGAGCGGTCCAAGGCGGCGTGGAAGGTCGCCACGACCGGCGCCTGCGCGGCCTGCAGGACGAGCATGCCGACGCTCGGGGTGATCGGCTCGTGGATGTGCAGCAGGTCGTACTGACCCTCATCGAGCCAGCGGCGGGCGCGCCGGGCGACGACCGGGCCGAAGTTGAGCCGGGCCACTGAGCCGTTGTAGGGGATGGCGACGCTGTCCCCCGCGCTGGTCACGCCCTCGGGCAGCTCGGTGTCCTCAGAGGCGGGGGCGAGGATGCCGACCTCATGGCCCCGGCGTCTGAGCTCGGCGGCGAGGTCGAGCACGTGGACCTGCACGCCGCCGTGGGCGTCGAGGGAGTAGGGGCAGACAAGGCCGACTCTCATGATCGCTCCTCCCCCGTCGTCGCGGCGTCGGGCGGGCTCTGGTTCTTCTCACGGGCGTGGGCGCGCGCAAGGCGCTCGGGATCCAGGTCCTCGTCGAAGACGGGCTGGAGCATATGCCAGTCGGTGGCGTGGGCTGCGAGCTCGGGGGCCAGGGCGCTGACCCAGGCCCGGGTCCAGGCCTCGACGCGCTCGCGCTCGCTCGCCCCGGCGGGCGCGGGCTCCTCAACCTTGCGCAGGCGCAAGGTGACGCCCCAGGGGCCGGCGGCGTCTCGGCGGCGCTCGCCCGTCAGGCGCTCGTAAAAGATGCTGGCGTAGTACAGGGGCAGGTCCAGGCGCACGGCAAGCGCGGCCGGCCCGGCCGCCGCCCTCATGGCGTGTCCGCTGAGCTCGGCCTGGACCCCGGCGGAGGACAGGTCGCGGTCGGCGAGCAGGGCGATGGCGTGGTGGCCCTCCTGGGCGGCGGCAAGGAGGCGGTCGAAGACCCTCTGGCCGCGCCGCTGGCCGATGACACGCATGCCCAGGCCCTCACGGAAGGCCACGAACTGCTGGAAGAGGTCGTCGGGCTCCAGGTGCTCGGCAACGGTGAGGACCTGCGCGAGCTCGGACGAGGCCCAGGCGCCCACGAGGTCCCAGTTGCCCATGTGGGGCAGGGCGACGACGATCGATCCGGACGCCAGGTCCTCGTAGGCCCGGGGGTCGATGTCGGGGCGCACGCGGGCCAGGCGCTGGGCGGGGCTGGTACCGGGCAGGGCGAAGGCCTCGTAGAAGTAGCGCATGTAGGAGCGCATGCCCTGCCTGGTGGCGCGCCGCAGCCCGACCGGGCTGGCCTCTGGCAGTAGGCGGGCGAGGTTGCGCCTGAGCTGGCCGACGCCGGTGCGCCTGCCCTGGAGCGTGTGCAGGAGCCAGGCGGCGTCGGCGCCCAGGTGGCACATCGCGTAGCCCAGGCGCGGCGGAAGACGGTGGGCGTACCGCCAGGCGAAGCGGTAGAGGTCCTCGACGGCGGGGCTCACGGCGTCGCGTCCTCGCCCTGCTCGCGCCGGCTCAGCTGGGTGCGCACGGTCAGGACCCGCTGGAGCACCGTGATGAGGGAGCCGACGGCGATGAGCCCCAGGGCGGCGGTGAGCACCCACTGCGGGGCGCCCAGGCCCACGGCGACGGCGCCGACCCCGGCGACAACGAGGCGGTCGCTGCGCTCGGCGATGCCCACGCTGGCGCTGGTGCCCACGGACTCGGCCTTGGCACGCGTGTAGGACACGACCTCGGCGAGGACGACGACGGCCAGGCCCACGGCGATGGTCGTCGTGCGCAGGGCGCCGGCCTCCAGGCGCAGCGCCGCCCAGGCGACCAGGGAGCCGAAGATGGCGCCGTCGGCAAGGCGGTCCATGGTGGAGTCGAGGAAGGCGCCGAAGACGGAGGTGGTGCCGGTGGCGCGCGCGAGGATGCCGTCGAAGGAGTCACCGATGACGACAAGGATCAGCAGGGCCACGCCGAGCAGGAAGCGCCCCTGCGGCAGGGTGGTGACGGCGACGAGGATGGTCAGAAGCGTGCCGGTGACGGTCAGTGCGTTGGGCGTGACGCCGACGCGGGCGAGCGCAAGCGCCGGCCGGGTGAACAGGGCCTTGGTCAGGCCGCGTCCGTGCTGTCCGAGCATGGTGTCCTCGTGTGGTCGTGGCGGGTCGTGTCGAGTGGCAGCAGGTCAGTGCTGCGGGCCCGCCGTGGTCGGGGCGGCGAGCCAGGCGGCGGCGAGCATGTCGCGCTGCTCGCCCAGGAGCTGAGGCACGGGCTTGGTCTTGCCGATGATCGGCATGAAGTTGGCGTCACCCGTCCACCGCGGCACGATGTGCTGGTGCAGGTGGGCGGCGATGCCCGCACCGGCAACCTCGCCCTGGTTCATGCCCAGGTTGAAGCCGTGCGGGTGGGACACGTGGCGCAGGACCTCCATGGCGCGCGCCGTCAGGCGTCCGATCTCGACGCGTTCGGCGTCGTCGGCCTCGGTCCAGTCGGAGACGTGGCGGTAGGGGCACACGAGCAGGTGACCGGTGTTGTAGGGGTAGAGGTTCATGAGCACGTAGGCGTGCTCGCCCCGGTGCACAATGAGCGCCGCCTCGTCCTCGCGGGCGGGGGCCGCACAGAAGGGGCACTGGGCCTCGGTGGAGTCCGTCGGCTTGTCCTGGCCACCGATGTAGACCATGCGGTGCGGCGTCCACAGGCGCCCGAAGGGCTCAGGCAGGTCCGGGAACTGGAAGGGCTGCTCAACGGTGACGGGCCCGAGCGGCCCGGCGAGGACGCTTCCCTCGAGCTCGTCGAGGGAACCGGGCGCGGCACCGGGCGCCTGCTCGGGCTGGCCCGTCATCGCTCGATCTTCTCCCCCGCCGGGTCGTTGACCCGCTCGGCGATGACCCGCACGATGTGCTCGATCGCCTCGGACACGGGCACACCGTTGGTCTGGGAGCCGTCGCGGAAGCGGAAGGACACGGCGCCCGCCTCGGCGTCATCACCGCCTGCAATGAGGATGAAGGGGACCCTCTCCTTGGAGGCGTTGCGGATCTTCTTGCCGAAGCGGTCGTCGGACAGGTCGGTCTCGACGCGCACGCCGCGCTCGCGCAGGCGGGCGGCGACCTCGCTGACATAGTCGTCGAAGGCCTCGGCGACGGGCACCAGGCGCACCTGGATGGGGGCGAGCCACGCGGGGAAGGCCCCGGCGTAGTGCTCGGTGAGCACGCCGATGAAGCGCTCGACGCTGCCGAGCTTGGCCGAGTGCAGCATGATCGGGCGCTGGTGGGTGCCGTCGGGAGCGGTGTACTGCAGGTCGAAGCGCTCGGGCTGGTTGAAGTCGTACTGGATGGTCGACATCTGCCAGGTGCGGCCGATGGCGTCCTTGACCTGGACGGAGACCTTCGGGCCGTAGAAGGCGGCGCCGCCCGGGTCCGGGACGAGGTCGAGGCCGGTGGAGGCACAGACCTCCTCAAGGGTGCGGGTGGCGGCCTGCCAGTCCTCGTCCGAGCCGATGAACTTGTCCTTCTTGGCACCGTCCTCATCGCGGGTGGACAGCTCAAGGTAGAAGTCGCTCAGGCCAAAGGCGGTGAGGATCGAGATGAAGAACTCGATCTGGGTGCGGATCTCGGCGGGCGCCTGCTCACGGGTGCAGTAGGTGTGCGAGTCGTCCTGGGTGAAGCCGCGCATGCGGGTCAGGCCGTGGACAACGCCGGACTTCTCGTAGCGGTAGTCGTGCCCCATCTCGAACAGGCGCAGCGGCAGCTCACGGTAGGAGCGTCCACGCGAGCGGAAGATGAGGTTGTGCATCGGGCAGTTCATGGCCTTGAGGTAGTACTCCTGGCCGGCCCTGGTCACCGTGCCCTCGGCATCGGTCTCCTCGTCCGCGAGCATGGGCGGGAACATCGTGTCCGCGTAGTACGGCAGGTGCCCGGAGGTGTGGAACAGCCCGCCCTTGGAGATCTCCGGCGTGTGGACGAAGTCGAAGCCGGCCTCCTCGTGACGCCGGATGACGTACTGCTCGATCTGGTGGCGCAGCATGCCTCCCTTGGGGTGGAAGACGACCAGGCCCGGGCCGATCTCCTCGGGGAAGGAGTACAGGTCCAGCTCGGCACCGATCTTGCGGTGGTCGCGGCGGGCGGCCTCGGCCATGCGCTCCTGATGGGCCTTGAGGTCCTCCTTGGAGGCCCAGGCGGTGCCGTAGATGCGCTGGAGGGAGTCGCCGTTCTGGTCGCCCTTCCAGTAGGCGGCTGAGGAGCGGGTGAGGGCGAAGCCCTGGCCGATGAGACGGGTGGAGGGCAGGTGCGGGCCGCGGCACAGGTCGGTCCAGGCGACCTCGCCGTCGCGGCGGACGTTGTCGTACATGGTCAGGCCGCCGGCGCCGACCTCGACGCTCGCGGTGGCCTCCGCGCCCTGGCCCTTGGTGGTGATGAGCTCGAGCTTGTAGGGCTGGTCGGCCAGCTCGGCGCGGCCCTGCTCCTCGGTGATGTCGCGACGTCGGAAGGCCTGGCCCTCCTTGACGATGCGCTTCATCCGCTTCTCGATCTCCTTGAGGAGCTCGGGGGTGACGGCGTCGATGCCTCCGAAGTCGTAGTAGAAGCCGTCGGTGATGAAGGGGCCGATGCCCAGGTTGACGTCGGGGAAGAGCTCCTGGACGGCCTGGGCCATGACGTGGGTGGCGGAGTGGCGCAGGATGTTGAGGCCGTCCTCGCTGTCGAGGGTGATGGCCTCGACGGCGGCACCGGCGGGCACGATGCGCTCGAGGTCCCAGGGCTCGCCGTCGACCCTCATGGCGACGACGCCGTCGGCGTCGGCCAGGAGCATCGTGCCGGTGGTGCCCTCCTCGATGCTGCGCGAAACGCCGTCAAGGGTGATGTCGATGCTGGGCCGAGTTGACACGAGGGTGCTCCTGACGTGGGGGACGGCGGACGCTGTACGGGTGCGCCCGCTTGTGCCGGATCATACCGACCGCGCGGTGGGCTCAGGCTCCCCGGTGGCGGCGCAGGGCGTGACGCGCGCGACGCGCCTGCACCATGGCGCGGTAGACCACGGGGCGCACGAGCACGTCCCAGGCGCCGTCGACCTCGGTGGGGTGCTGGGCGAAGCGTCGCTTGTACCGGCCCACGGAGTACAGCTCGGGCACCCGGGTGGACTCGGCGCCCATGAGGTCCAGGCCGGTGCGGCCCTCGTCGGCCATGGCGCAGGCGACGAACCAGTCCAGGGCCTCGGCGCCGCGGAAGCCGCGTGAGGCGTTGGAGGAGGCGCCGTAGTAGGCGGTGGCCATCGTGCCGGAGACTGTCACGAGGTCCCAGCAGTGAGGGATGCCGTCCTTGCGCAGGACGAAGACGCGGGCGTGCTCGGGGCCCAGGGCGGTGAGCATGTCCCAGTAGACCTGGCTGGGGTGGGGACTGAAGCCGTCGCGCCGGGCGGTCTCCTCCAGGACGGCGTAGAGCTCCTCGAAGGCGGCGCGGTCCAGGCCGGTCTCCTCCGCGATGGTGCATCCGGCCTCGCGGGCGGTGCGCTCGGCGCGGCGCACACCGCGGCGCCCGTCCTTGGGCATTGCCGCGCTGATCGCCTCGGGGGTGCCCGGGCGCAGGTCGATGACGTAGGTGCGGTCGTAGGTGATGGTGGAGATGAGCTCGTGGGTGTCGGGGGCCTGGAAGCGGGCGTGCATGCGGATGAAGACGATGCGCGGGTCGCGGGCGCGCACGGCGGCCACGAGCCTGCGGCGAAGGTCGGCCTCACGCTCGGGGGTCTGCTCCTTGAGCCAGACGGGGCCGTGCTTGGCCCACAGGAAGGGCTGTCCGCCGATGGTGTAGCGGTAGAGGCTGATGACGGCGGTGGGCTTGCCCTCGCACTCGTAGAGGAAGCGCCCGAAGAGCTCGTGGCCCTGGCTGGTCTCGAAGGCCTGCCAGACCTCATGCTGCTCAAGCGGGCAGGGGGTGCAGCCCACCGCGATGCGCGCGTCCCGGGCGTTGACGGGACGCAGGATGGCGGTCGGCTCACCGTTCGTCGAGGTCTCGGTGGCGGCTGGGCTCATCTGCTCTCTCCTACATCTGTCGGGCGCGCACCATGTTGCGCTTCGTTATCGGTGGTCCGAGCCTAACCACCCGGGTTCTGCCTGCGCCTCATCCTTGGCAGTGAGGTGCCCATCGGTGTGCTCGGGGCCGGGGCGAGGCGCTCAGGGGCGCCGAGCGGCAATCCAGTTCAGGACGCGGTAGCGCAGGGGCTTGAGGACGACCTCCACGGGCGCGGGCACACGCGTCGTCTCCGACGTCCACTTCGTCTTGAAGCGGTTGAGCGTGTTGAGGGCGGGGTTGTAGTCGGAGCCGACGGCGACGAGGTCCACGGCCCGAACGCCATCGGCCTGCAGGGCGAGCAGGCCGTTGTAGAGCGTGAGGTCCGGTGCCCCCGTGCGCCGCGCCTCCTCGGTCGAGGCGGCCACCTCATAGGTGGCGAAGTCATCTCGGACGATGAACATGCCCCAGTTGACCGGGCGGCCGTCCTGGCGGCCGACGAAGAGCCGCGCCATGCCCTTGTCGCGGAAAGTCGTGAAGAAGGTCCAGTAGTAGTCGGCGTCGTGGGCGTTGAACCCCTGGCGCTCGCTCGTGACCGTCATGACGGCGATGAGCTCGTCGAAGCCGGCACGATCGATCGTCGTCGTCTCCTCGGCGATGGTGGCGGGGCACTCACGCTGGGCCTTGTTGACGTCGCGCCGACCCCGCTTCTTCATGCGGGCGCGCAGGTCCTCCTCAGTTCCCGTCGTGTCGATGACAACCGTGGTGTCGTGCGCGTACAGGTCCTGGCAGGCAGGGACTGTGCCGGTGACGTCCTCGTGGTGCAGGACGTCGAGGCGCACGAAGGCCTGAGCGCTGTCCTCGGAGCGCACGAGGTTGCCCAGGGCTGCGGCGAGGGCCGTCTCCTCCTCGGCGCTGGGCTCGGCCCCCACCCACACGGGGCCGCCCTCGGCCCACAGGAAGGGCATGGCGTGGATGTGGAACTGGCGCAAGGTGATGACAGCGCGCGGGCGGGTGGCGCCGTCGGGCAGGTAGGCGAGCCTGGAGCCTCGCCAGATGGCGCGCTCGGGCAGGAGGGCGGCGTAGTCGTCCCACTCGACGGAGGCACGGTGCGGGTAGGCGCTGCCGGCGATGAGCCGCGCGTAGTCCTCGTCAGTGACTGGTCGGAAGGTCTGGGGCATGGGCAACTGGTCCCTTCCTCGTCGTCCCGGGCCCACGGCTCAGCAGTAGAGCCCCTCGGGACGCGGGTAGAAGCGGTTGAGCTTGCGGTAGTAGTTGAGGCGCTGGAGGTGGACAACGACCGCGCGTCTGACGTTCTTCTCCTCAGGGTTGAGCATGGGGTCGTGCACGCCTGAGCGGCGGATGACGGCGCGCACCCGTGAGGCGAGGCCCGGCTCCCTGAGGTAACGATAGATGAGGCGACGCGGGATGAGGCTGTAGACGGCAGGGGCGGCGGCCCGGCGCGGCTCGAGGCTGCGCCCGTCCACGAGGTCGGCGAGCATGGGCTCCATGAGGTTGATCCCGCCGGCGCGCACGTAATAGCAGTTGCGGCCCATGCGGGGGTTGATCTCGAAGAAGTAGTGGGCGCCGTCGCGCGGGTCCACCTTGACGTCGACGTTGGCGAAGCCCGTGTAGCCCACGGCCCGGAAGAAGGACTCGATCTGCTCGTGCATCTGCGGGTAGTCCTCGACGAGCATGGCGATCGGGTTGCCGATGGCGGTGGGATCGTGGTCCTCGACGAGGACGCGGGCGGAGGAGCGCAGTGTGACCCTGCCGTGCGAGTCGACGTAGGAGGTCAGGGAGACGCCGCACGTGTCATCCCCGGGGATGCGCTCCTGGACGAGGAAGCGCCCGGTGAATCCGGCGGCCCGCATGGGTGCCCACAGGGCGTCGAGCTCGTCCTGGCTGTCGACGAAGAAGACCTTTGCCTTGCCCTCGAAGGACACGCGGGCGTAGTCGAGGGCGTCGATGGCCTTGGCGACGACGGGGAAGCGCAGGTCGACCTGGGGGGCGGTCCACTCGCCTTCCTGCGGGTCGGCCAGGTCGACGACGGTGTCCGGCGGGGTGGGGATGCCCTGCGCACGGCAGATCTCGGAGAACCGACCCTTGTCCTGGACGGCGTCGAAGACGTCGAGGCTTGGGTAGGGCATGATGACGCGCTCACCCAGGCGCTCGCGGTGAACGGCGGCGAAGCGGGCGAAGTTGTCGTGGTTGGCCATGACGACGAGGGTCCGGCCCACGTGGGCGTCGCGGATCTCCTCCAGGGTCGCACACAGGGCGTCGTCGTCCTGGCGGAGCGGCACGCGGTGAACATCGATGAAGGACGAGCGGGTGATCGCCTCGATCGGCTGGGGGCTCACACACAGCACGCGCGAGCCCGTGGCCTCATGCATGAGGCGGGCGAGCGCGTAGGCGCTCTGCTCGCCGGAGACGATGACGGGCAGCACGTCGGGGCGCATGTGTCCTCCCAGTGGTCATGTGGCGGTTGCGGCGCCCTGCCCGATCGCGAGGACGGGCGACGGACACGCACAAGGGGCCCAGAGCCGTGCGGCTCCGAACCCCTGCCGTGGGCGATACTGGGATCGAACCAGTGACCTCTTCCGTGTCAGGGAAGCGCGCTCCCGCTGCGCCAATCGCCCGAGCGGATGACGGGACTCGAACCCGCGACCCTCACCTTGGCAAGGTGATGCTCTACCAACTGAGCCACATCCGCGTGGCCGCCCATGAGCGGCGCGAGAAGAAAGTTAGCAGAGCACTCACCCGGGCGCCAAGTCAGCCTTGCGTGTCACAGGCCACGTTCACCGTGCGCGCCTTGGTAACGCTCGATGTCTCCCCGACCTCGTGCCTGCGCGTGTCCGGCGTGGGAGACCGGCGGCGTCGGTAGCCTGGGCCGGTGACCGACAGCCGTGCACGTACACCAGACCGGGCGGGGGCGGACCTCCCCGCGCGCTTCGAGGAGGCATTACTCAGCCTCAGGGCCGCTGCCCGACCCCGTGGGCTTGTCCTGGACGAGGTGCCGGCTCCTCGCGGGCTTGCGCCCTTCGCGGCCGCGCTGACCGCCGAGACCACCGAGACCCAGGCGGGCACACCACTGGCCTCCGGGCGCTTCGTCGTCCTGCACGACCCCGGCGGCCAGGCGGCCTGGGACGGCGACTTCCGTCTTGTCATCATGGCCCGGGCCAGGGTCGACGCCGAGGTCGGCACGGACCCCGTCCTGGGGGCCGCCGCCTGGTCCTGGCTCTCCGAGGCCCTTGACCACCAGGGGGCGGGGCACCGTGCACTGGTCGGGACCGTCACGCGGGTCCTGTCCGAGACCTTCGGCGGTCTGGAGCTGACCGACGCCTGTGCTCACGCCGAGGTGCGTGCCTCCTGGTCCCCCATCTCACCCGACCTGGGCCCGCACCTGGCCGCCTGGTACGAGCTCCTCCATGTCGCCGCCGGGCATGAGCCCGAGCAGGCGACCGCCCTTTTGCTGACGGGACTGTCTCGATGACGCCCGCGCCCCGGCCCGTGAGCGTGCCCGGCACCACCGCCCACCCGGTCCTTGAGGAAGAGGTGGTGGACTACACCAGGCCACGTGACGGGTTGCCGGAGGTGTCCGACACGCCTGCAGCTCTGGCGGCGGCCACGGCCGCACTGGTGTCCGGCACGGGTCCGGTCGCCGTCGACGCGGAGCGGGCCTCCGGGTTCCGCTACGGCCAGGACGCCTACCTCGTCCAACTGCGTCGCGCCGGCGCGGGCACCGTCCTGGTCGACCCGGTCTCCTGCGGTCAGACGCACGAGCTGGCCGCGGCGCTCGACGGGCCGGAGTGGATCCTGCACGCCGCCGACCAGGACCTGCCGTGCCTCGCGGACCTCGGGCTGCGGCCCGCCCGCCTGTTCGACACCGAGCTGGCCGCTCGACTCCTGGGACGCGAGCACGTGGGGCTCGGCGCGGTGGTTGAGGAGACCCTGGGGCTGCGTCTGGCTAAGGATCATGCGGCCGCCGACTGGTCGACCCGTCCCCTGCCCCGCACGTGGCTCATCTACGCGGCGCTCGACGTCGAGCACCTCATCGACCTGCGCGACGCCCTGGCCGCCGAGCTCGAGGCGGCGGGCAAGGCGGAGTGGGCGGCCCAGGAGTTCGAGTACGAGCGGACCCGCCCGCCGCGGCCGGCGAAGGTGGACCCGTGGCGCAAGACGCCGAGGGCTGGGCGCGCCGTGCGCTCGCCGCGGTCCCTGGCGGTGCTGCGCGAGCTGTGGACCGCCCGGGAGGACGTGGCGCGCGAGCTTGACCGCACGCCGTCGAAGGTCCTGTCGCATCAGGCGCTCGTGGCCGCAGCGGTGGCGCGTCCCACCTCGCGCAGGAAGATGCAGGCGCTCAGGGAGTTCTCCTCCCGTCAGGCCCGCCAGCACCAGGAGCTGTGGTGGCAGGCCATCGACCGTGCTCTGCAGATGGACGAGTCGGAGCTGCCGGCAGTGCACGCCCCCCTGGGTGAGGGCGAGCTTCCGCAGCCGCGGTCGTGGGCGCGTCGGCACGCTGAGGCGGCGACGGCCCTGGAGGAGGTGCGCTCCGCCGTGCGTGAGCGCGCCGAGGTTCTGCGCCTGCCCCAGGAGCTGCTGCTCAGTCCGGAGGTCCAGCGTCGTCTGGCCTGGCAGATCGGTGAGCAGGAGGCCGACGGCGGGGTGCCGGACGTGAGCGTGCGTGCCCTCAGCGAGATCCTCGCCGGTCTGGGGGCGCGCCCCTGGCAGGTCGAGCAGTCCGCTCAGGCCCTGTCCGACGCCCTCGCCTGACCGCCGGGCGCCTACCACGCACCGGCCGGGCTCACAGCACACGACGTGGGCGCCCCGGCTCGATGGAGTCGGGGCGCCCACCGTGTGGTGTGACCGACCGCCGTGTCAGGGGCGTGTCACGGTCGTCTCAGTGTCCGGCGAGCTTCTCGCGGATCACGATGTCGAGGATGCGCAGGTTCGTCACGACGAACTTGCCGGCCTGGACCGGCAGGAACCGGCGTCGGCGCAGCGTCTGCTTCGTGGGCAGCGGGGCCCGGCGGATGCGCTCGGCCTGAACCGGGTCCAGCTCCTCGACGAGGAGGCCAACCGTCGGCTGCTCCTCGGCCGCGGTGGAGGCGTCGTCGGTGCTCTTGGGGGTTGCAGTCATGTCGATCACTCCGGGAGAAGGGACCAGCCCAGCCGGGACTTGGCCTTGTAGATGAACAGGTGGTGGAGCATGTACTTGATCCAGTGGCCGAAGAGGCCGATCTCGCCACGCGTGTGGTAGGGGTGGCGGCCGGTCTCCGGGTACTTCCGCTCATCGGGCACGACGGGGTACATGATCATCGCCGCGGCCGAGCCGGTCAGCAGGTTCGCACCCGTCGAGGCCACACAGGAGGCGCCCATCTCCGCCATCGAGGCGTGGTGCAGCGGCCTGTCGCGACCGAGCACCATGTCTGCGATCGACTCGGCGCAGGCGCGGCCGATCGTGCCCGAGGGCTGGCCGGTGCGAGGCGGGGCGGGCGCGATGAGCGTGCCGTTGGGCGTCTTGCACGGCTTGGAGATGGCGTGCGGCGGGGCGAAGGCGATGCCCGCGGCGAACAGCTCGGGGTAGGTCGGGTTCTGGTAGGTGCGCGGCCAGTCGTCGGCGCTCCACTCCTCGTACGGACGCGGGGTGTAGTCGGCGTCGACCTTCATGAAGCCGCTCGGCGCGAAGACGGTCGAGGTGATGTCCTCGTCGGCACGGTTGTAGGCCTTGATGGGGTGGCCGGAGAAGGGGGGCAGGAGCATCGCGAAGTCGAAGTCGAGGCGGTGGGTCTTGCCGTCGAGCGACTCGTAGACCAGGGAGCCCTCCTCGACGCGCTTGACGGCCGCCCCGGAGATCGCCTTGACGCCGCGCTCGCGGAAGAGCGACTCCGTCCACAACTGGGAGGTGGTCTGGTAACCCTCCTGGCGGAAGCGCATGCCGCCCACGCCGAAGTCGCCCAGTTCGACCTCGTTGGTGAGGTAGACGACCTCGCACATGTCGCGGACCCCGGCCTCACGCAGCTCGAAGTCGACATTGAAGGTGTACTCGAAAGCGGCGCCCTGGCAGGTGCAGGTGCCGTTACCCGTGCCGATGACGAGGCGCTGGCGCTCGCCGGCGCGAGCCGCCTCGATGACCTTGCGCAGCTCTGCGGCCGTCTGGACGGCGTGGGACGCCGTGCACACCGACAGGCTGTTGCCGCCCTCGGGCCCCAGCCCCGGGGTGGCGTCGAAGTTCAGCTTCGGACCGGTGGAGTTGATGAGGTAGTCGTAGGCAAGGCGGCGGGTCTCGCCCTCGCGACCGGGCTCCGTGAAGACGAGTTCCACCTGGGGCCGCTCGTCGGTCGCGGTGCCCTCCGGGTGGAGCGCCACGGCCTTGGCCTGATGGAAGGTGATGCCCTTGCGCTTGTAGATGGGCGCGAGTGGGAAAACGACCTGCTCCTCACGCATGCGCCCCGTTCCCACCCAGATGTTGGACGGGATCCAGTTCCAGTGGGAATTGGGGCTGATGACAACCACCTCATGCTCACGCGGAAGCAGGCGACGCAGGTGCTGCGCGGCCGTGTGACCGGAGACTCCCGCGCCCAGAACGACCACTCTGGCCATGTTGAGCTCACCTCATTGTTGACTCGTGGGGGGCCTCATCGCCCGCCTCGGCCGATCATACCCCCAGGGGTATCACGAGAGGAAATCGAGACCCCCGCCCGTGAGGGGCGGCCGGGGCCGAGCCGACGTCGACTCCGCTGAGCCCGGGCGGGCTCAGCCAGGCTCAGTCAGGCTTAGTGGACCACGAAGCCGTGGGAGCGGAAGATCTCGCGAGTGGCCTCGACCAGCTCGGGCTCGGGAGGCCGGGTGTCGCGCAGCTGGTAGTCCAGCCCGAGTGCGTCCCACTTGTCCGTACCCATCTGGTGGAAGGGAAGGACCTCGACGCGCTCGACCGCCTCACCCCACCGCTCGATGATCCGGGCGACGTTCTCGACGTTACGCGGGTCCGAGGTGAGTCCGGGCACGAGCACGAAGCGCGCCCAGATGGACACGCCCTTGGCGGCGAGCCTGTCGCCGAACTCGATGGTCGGCGCGAGGGCGCGGCCCGTGACCTTCTTGTAGGTCTCCTCATCACCGCTCTTGACGTCCAGGAGCACAAGGTCGACGTCCTCAAGAAACTCGTCGCTCGCATTGGCCCCGAGGAATCCGGAGGTGTCGATGCAGGTGTGGATGCCCATCTCCTTGGCGCCGCGCAGCAGCGTGCGCGCAAAGGCCGGCTGCATGAGGACCTCGCCGCCGGACAGGGTGATGCCGCCGCCGGAGGCGCGGAAGACGCCGCGGTAGCGCCTCATCCGGCGCAACAGCTCCTGCGCCTCGACCGGCTCGCCGTCCTTCATGAGGAAGGTGTCCGGGTTGTGGCAGTACAGGCAGCGCAGCGGGCAGCCGTTGAAGAAGATCGTCATCCGGGTGCCCGGACCGTCGACGGCGGTGACGAGCTCCCAGGAGTGGATGGACCCGAGAGACCCCTCACGCATGCGGGCCAGGCGCTCCGACCGCTGGAGGTCGGTCAGCTCCTCGAGCCCGCCGATTCCCGCCCCGCGCAGGCGGGCGGCCGGGGCCAGGAAGTCCTGGTCCCGGCCGCCCCGTGTCGCGGAGGTGATGGTGTCAGTCATCTGGCTCCTTCACCCCGTGCCGGCTCAGGCGCCGGCGTGGAAGGTGCGGTTGAGGACGTCCAGCTGCTGCTCGCGCGTGAGCTTGACGAAGTTGACGGCGTAGCCGGAGACGCGAACCGTGAGGTTCGGGTAGTTCTCCGGGTGCTCCATCGCGTCCTCGAGGGTGTTGCGGTCCAGGACGTTGATGTTGGCGTGGTACAGGCCCTTAACGCCGCCATTGTCCTCGCGCTGCGCCTTCATCGAGGCGAGGCGCTCTTCGTACGTGGCCATGATTGGCCCCTTTCACATTGGTGTTGAGTGTTCGACAGAGAGTCGGTGGTGCCACTCCCCGTTGGCACCCGGCAGGTGCGCTGCGGGCGCCGTCGGGTGAGCGGCGCAGAGGGTCAGTCCTCCTCGGGGACGAAGCCCGCATCGAGGATGCCGACGAGGTTGGAAACACGCTCGTCGAGCGTGCGGCCCAGGCCCTGGGGCGTGATGGTGTTGGTCAGCGAGATGCCGTCCAGGGCGTCGTTGTAGTCGAGCTTGCCCACGGAGAGCATGGAGGCAACCATGCCGTGCGTGTCCATGCCGTTCTCCGGGTTGGCGCCAGGCGAGAAGGGGGTGCCCTTCTGGTGGCCGGAGGGGAAGGAGCCGGTGGCGCGGCCGTAGACGACGTTCGAGGTGATCGTCAGGACGGACTGCGTCGGGATGGCGTCGCGGTAGAAGGGCTGCGCCTTGATCTTCGCCATGATCGTGTGGACCACGGTGGCGGCGATGTCGTCGGCGCGGTCGTCGTCGTTGCCGTAGATCGGGAAGTCGCCCTCGGTGACGTAGTCGACCACGAGGCCGGTCTCGTCGCGCACCGGGGTGACCTTGGCGTACTTGATGGCGCTCAGGGAGTCGGCGACGATGGACAGGCCGGCGATGCCGCAGCCCATGGTGCGCACGATCTCAGAGTCGTGCAGCGCCATCTCGATGGCCTCGTAGGCGTAGCGGTCGTGGCAGTAGTGGATGATGTTGAGGGCCTCGACGTAGGTGCCCACGACCCAGTCGAGCATCTTCTCGTACTTGTCCCAGACCTCGTCGAAGTCGAGCGGGCCGTCGCCCTCGATGCCGGGCAGGCCGGTGACGATCTGCTTGCCGCTCATCTCATCACGGCCACCGTTGATGGCGTACAGCAGGGCCTTGGCGGAGTTGACACGGGCACCGAAGAACTGCATCTGCTTGCCCACGCGCATCGGGGACACGCAGCAGGCGATGGCGGCGTCGTCGCCCCAGTGGTCACGGATCTGCTCGTCGGCCTCGTACTGGATGGAGGAGGTCGTGATCGAGATCAGGGCGCAGAAGTCCTTGTAGCCCTGCGGCAGGCGCTCGTCCCAGAAGATCGTGATGTTCGGCTCCGGGGCGGGGCCGAGGTTGCGCAGCGTCTGGAGCAGGCGGAAGGAGGTCTTGGTGACCAGGGAGCGGCCGTCCTCACCGAAGCCGGCGTCGGACCAGGTGGCCCAGTACGGGTCGCCGGAGAAGATCTGGTCGTAGTCAGTCGTGCGCAGGAAGCGGGTGATGCGCAGCTTCATCACCATGTTGTCGATGAGCTCCTGGGCGCGGGTTTCGTCGATGAGGCCGGCCTTGAGGTCACGCTCGAAGTAGATGTCGAGGAAGGCCGACAGGCGGCCGATCGACATGGCGGCGCCGTCCTGGGACTTGACCGAGGCCAGGTAGGCGAAGTAGGTCCACTGGACGGCCTCGTGGGCGTTCGTGGCCGGGCCCGAGATGTCGAAGCCGTAGGACTGGGCCATGTTCTTGAGCTTCTTGAGGGCCTTGATCTGCTCGGAGTGCTCCTCGCGGTAGCGGGCCCAGTGCTCGGAGAAGGGCTTGTCCGCCACGGCGTCCTTGGCCTTGAGCTTCTCCTCGATGAGGTAGTCAACGCCGTAGAGGGCGACGCGACGGTAGTCGCCGATGATGCGGCCGCGGCCGTAGGCGTCCGGCAGGCCGGTGATGATGTGGGAGGAGCGGGCCGCGCGGATACGCGGGGTGTAGATGTCGAAGACGGCGTCGTTGTGGGTCTTGCGGTAGTGGGTGAAGATCTTCTCGACGTCGGGGTTGACCTCCTTGCCCGCCTCCTTGATCGCCTGGGCGACCATGCGCCAGCCGCCGTTGGGCATCATGGCGCGCTTGAGGGGGGAGTCGGTCTGGAGACCGACGATGACGTCGTCGTCCTCGGAGATGTAGCCGGCCGGGAAGGCGTCAATGTCCGAGGGGGTGTCGGTGTCGACATCGAGGATGCGAACCTTGCGCTCCTCCTTGAGGTAGTTCTCCTCGAGGTGGTCCCACAGGCGCAGCGTCTTGTCGGTGGCGCCGGCGAGGAAGGAGGCGTCGCCGGCGTAGGGGGTGTAGTTGCGCTGGATGAAGTCGCGGACGTCAATGCCCTCCGACCAGGAGCCCTTCTCGAAGCCCTCCCAAGCGTCGCGAGTAGCGCCGTTCTCAGCGGTGGCAGAAGCTGTGACCTCAGTGGTCATCCGTGTCCTCCTGTTGGTGGGTGACCTCCAGCCACCCGTATGTCGTCGCCCTCGTGAGGCGGGGCGGCACGTCGTCGCGCCGCTGAACCCAGCCTAGGACTACCGGCCCGGGTTGCGGAATAGTCCCGCGCGGCGTTCCGGTGGGATCACTCACACGGGCGCCGTCGCCAGCCCCCACGGGACCGCCATGGCGCCAGTCGCGCGTCCGCCAAGCCCCGCCGTCGCCGGTGGGGCGGACCGCACCCGCCCGTCCGAGGCACCATCCGCTGCTGGGACCCCGGTCCCAGGGGCGCTCGGGCCCACCGACCCGGCCCCGACCCCGTAGGACCCGAGTACAGCCCGAGTACAGACGGTCTACGGACTGAGTACGGACCTGTGTCACCGACCACGTAGGGTGGTGGCACCACGGCGCGGGGCCGCGACGCCCGCGCGCGGGCACAGCACGAGCGATCAGGAGCACCCATGAGCACCACGGCCCCGTACGGCACCTGGCCCTCCCCCATCACGCCCGGCACCATCACGACCCGCACCGTCGGCCTGGCCCAGGTGCGCGTCGACGGCGCCGACACCTACTGGATCGAGCAGCGTGCCTCCCAGGCCGGCCGCCAGGTCCTCCTGCGCCGCGACGGCTCCGGTCAGACCGGTGAGATCCTGCCGCTGACGCCCTTCGACGAGCTCGTCGACGTGCGCACCCGCGTGCACGAGTACGGCGGGCGCGCCTACGCCGTCGACTCCGGCATCATCGTCGTCTCCCACGCCGGCGACGGGCGCCTGTACCGCTACGACGTCAACCACCGCCTGCGTGGCCTCGTGCCGCTGACCATCTATGGGGACGTGCGCCACGGCGACCTCGAGATCGACACCGCCCGCGGCCTGGTCTATGCCGTGCGCGAGGACCACCGCCAGGGCGGCGAGCCGGTCAGCAGCCTCGTCGCCATCCCCCTGGACGGCTCCGCAGCCCGCGACGACTCCCCCGTGCGCACCGTCGTCGAGGGCACCGACTTCGTCACCTCCCCCACCCTGTCTCCCGACGGCGAGCACCTGGCCTGGATCACCTGGAACCACCCCTCCATGCCCTGGGACGAGGCCACCCTGCACGCGGGCGACCTCGCCCCCGACGGCACCGCGCGCGACCAGGTCGTCATCGACGGCGGCAACGGCTACTCCGTCTCCGAGCCTCGCTGGACCGAGCAGTGCGAGCTCGTCCACCTCGCCAACGGCTCGGGCTTCTGGAACCTCTACCGCACCGAGGGCTTCCCCAGGCGCGGCACCCACCGCGAGGGCTGGACCACCGCCCTGCGCACCCGCCCCCTGCACCCCAAGCAGGCCACCTTCACCGCGCCCGCCTGGCAGCTGGGCCCCCACCACTACGACATCCTCGACTCCGAGCACCTCATCGCCTCCTGGGCGCAGGAAGGCGTGTGGCACCTGGGCACCATCAAGCTCGCCAACGGAGAGCTCGAGGAGTGGAACGTCGGGTGGCAGCCCTTCGGCAACGTCGCCTCCAGCGGCGGGCGCGTCGTCATGCTCGCCTCCAACGAGTCGCGCCTGCGCTCCATCGTCGAGGTGCGTCACAGAGGCGTCGTCGTCCTACGCGACTCCGGCGACTTCGACCCGGTGTCGGTCGGCGTGTCCGTCGCCGAGCCCGTGTCCTGGCCCACCACCGACGACGCCACCGCCTACGGCTTCTTCTACCCGCCGGCCTCTGCCAGCTACGAGGGCCCCGCCGATGAGCTGCCCCCACTCATCGTCTCCGTCCACGGTGGACCGACCGCCGCCGCCGCCCCCGGCTACTCGCTGCCCGTGCAGTACTGGACCAGCCGCGGCTTCGCCTACCTCGACGTCAACTACCGGGGCTCGTCGGGCTACTCCTCCGGCTACCGCAAGGCCCTCAACGGCCACTGGGGCGTGCGCGACGCCGACGACGTCATCTCGGGTGCGCAGCACCTCATCGACACCGGGCGCGTCGACCCCGCCCGCATCGCCGTGCACGGCGCCTCATCCGGTGGCTTCACCGTCCTGTCCGCGATCCGCCGCTCCACGGTGTTCTCCGCCGCCACCAGCGTCTTCGGCGTCACCGACCTGGTGCGGATGGCTCACACCACCCACAAGTTCGAGTCGCACTACATCCAGAGCCTCGTCGGCGCTGAGGACCTGAGTGACCCGGTCTACGCCGAGCGCTCACCGATCCACCACGTCGATGAGATCCACGCCCCGCTGCTGCTGCTGCAGGGCAGCGAGGACCCGATCGTGCCCGCCGAGCAGGCCACCGTCCTGCACCGTGCGGTGGCGGACAAGGGCCTGCCCGTGGCCCTGGAGGTCTTCCACGGTGAGGGCCACGGCTTCCGCATCGCCTCCAACATCCACCGGGCCTTGACCGCCGAGCTCAGCTTCTACACCCAGGTGTGGGGCATGGCCCAGGACGACGACGCCGAACCCGTCGCCGTGGAGAACCTCGCCCGCTGAGCCCGGGAACCCACAAGGCCCAGGAGGAAGACCCAGCGTGAACGGCCCGCGCGCACGCCGTCGTACCGGCACGCAGGCCGTTCTGCGCCTGCTGCGCCACCACCGCACTGGCCTGTACACCCTGGCGCTGCTCGTCGGGCTCATCGCGGGCCTGGGTGCCATCGCCTTCCGCCTGGGAATCGACGCCTGGACCCAGCTCATGACCGGGTCCCCGGAGTACGCGGGCGGTGTGAGCACCGGGCTGCTGGCGCCGTTAGGACCCTGGTTCGTCCTGGCCACCCCCGTGCTCTCCGGCGCCCTCGTCGGCCCCCTCATGGCCCTGGCGGGACGCACCACCACCGGCCACGGCGTCTCCGGCGTCATCTGGGCCGCCCGGCGCTCCGACGGCGCCATGGCCCCCGCTCCCGCGGTCGCCTCGACGGCCAGCGCCTGCCTGACCATCGGCGGCGGCGGCTCGGTCGGCCCGGAGGGCCCCATCGCCGAGCTCGGGGCCAGCGCAGCCACGCTCTTCGGGCGGCGCCTGGGGCTGCCGACCCGCTCCGTGCGCCTGCTGGCCGCAGCCGGGACCGCCGCCGGCATCGCGGCGGCCTTCAACGCCCCGCTCGCGGCGGCCTTCTTCGCGATGGAGGTCATCCTCCTCGACTTCACCCTCGACGCCTTCGCCTTCGTCGTGCTGGCCTCCGTCTCAGCCACCGTGCTGTCCCACCACGTCCTGGGCGAGGCGCTGGCGACCTCCCTGCCAGTGCTCGACCTCGCCGGGGACACCCGGCTCGGCTGGGTCGCGGTCCTCGGCCTGGTCGGCGGCGCCGTCGGAGTCGGCTTCTCACGCTGCCGCTACCTCATGGCCGACGCCGCCCGGAGCCTGCTCGACCGCCTACGGGTACCCGTCTGGGCCCGCCCGGCACTGGGCGGCCTGGCAATCGGGGCCATGCTGCTGGCCTTCCCGCAGACCTACGGCGAGAGCGAGGCCGTGCTCGACCACGTCCTCGACGGCGGGTACGGTGCCGGGGTCCTGCTCCTGCTCGTCCTGGTCAAGGTGATCGCCACCTGCCTCACCCTCGCCGTCGGCTTTACCGGCGGGGTCTTCGCCCCCTCCCTGTTCATCGGGGCGGCACTGGGTGCCGCCTTCGGCACCGCGCTGGTGCCCGGCCAGCCGTCGGCCGCCGCCGTCTTCGGCGTTATCGGCATGGGGGCGGTGTTCACGGGTGCGGCGCGCGCCCCCATCACCGCCGTCGTGCTCATCATCGAGATGACGGGCCAGTACTCCCTCCTGCTGCCCCTCATGCTCGCCAGCGTCCTGGCCACCTTCATGAGCCGCTTCCTCACCCGCACGACGATCTACACCGAGGAGCTGCGCCGCCGGGGCGACGACGTCGAGGACCCGCTCGGCACGACCCTCATCGGGCGGGCCCTGGCCCGCGAGGTGATGACCTCTCCCCCGGGCGTGCTCGAGGCCGACACGACACTGGCCGAGGCCGCCCGAGAGCTGCGCGACTCGGGCTCGAGCGTCCTGCCGGTGGTCGGCCCCGACCACGGCCGTCCGGGGGCCTTCGGCTACCTCCTGGGCTGCGTGAGCGCGCTGCAGGTGGCGGAGGCCTCACTGGCGGCAGGCGCCGCCGCCAGGACGGTCGCCGACCTGGACCTCGCGCAGGAGCGGGTGCCCGCCTCCGACAGCGCCACCATGGCCCTTGAGCGCCTCACGCGCGGGCAGGCGGACGGCCTGCCGGTGGTCGAGCCCACTGCCCGGGGCGATGCGCTGGTCGGCTGGGTCTCGCAGCAGGACATGGTCAGGCGGCTCTACCGCCACCAACGGGACGCCTACGAGGCGGCCCAGGCGCGCACCTCCTTCGGTGCCCGGGTCCAGGGCTGGTGGCGCCGGGGCGTCACTCGCCGGGGCGGCGGCCCGGACGCGGGCGCTCAGCCCGCCTCCCGCTGATCGACTGCCCCAGCCCCTCCATGCGCTCGGCCGTCACCACGATGCGCCGGGGGTCCGAGAACCACATCCACACACCCGCCACGAGGGGCAGGAGCAGAGGCAGGTAGAGGTGCTTGCGGCCGCCGTCGGCCCACACTGAGGCACTGAGCTCCATCGCCGTACCGGTCCAGGTCAGCAGGCCGAAGAGCACGGCGCCGGTGAGCAGGGTCGCCAGGGTCATCCAGCCGATGATGCGCATCCTGCGGCCGTTGTGGGCCACGCACACCGCCAGGAGCAGGTACAGCAGGCCGGCCACGACGTTGAGGCTGCCCAGGACGGGCGCGCTCATGGGGTCGCGGATAAGGCTGACGGTGCTGGGGCTCAGCAGCACGAGGCCGAAGACGGCCAGTACGAGGACGAGGAGTCGGCTCAGACCGCGAGCGGGCCGTCGGCGGTCCTCCACCCCCCTGACCACCAACTCTTGTTGGGCGTGCTCGTGCGTGGTCATGAGTCGTCCCTCCTGGGCGTCACGCTGCATCGGGGGTCGCGGCGGCTTACGCCCCGACAGACGCTCGGACACTACCATCCGACCCATGACGACCTTCGATGCCCCCGTGTCCCTGACCACCCTGCCCTCACTGTCCTTCGCCGGCGGCCCCGCCGCCGAGGCGGGCGCCGACGTGCTCGTCCTTGCGGCCCGCACTCCTGAGGGGCACGAGAACGGCCCGCAGCTGCTGGCCGACGGCGCAGGCCTGGACGGCCTGGACCTGCCGGCCCTTGAGGCGCTGCTCGCCACGCTCGGATTCACGGGCGCCCTGGACGAGGTCGTACGGGTCCCGGCCGCAGCGCTGCCCGGCTCCCGGGCGGGGGCGGACGTGCTGCTCATCGTCGGCACCGGCGAGGAGCTGGCCCGCAGCGCCGACCCCGCCCGGGACAGTGGGGCCCTCGGGGTCACGCGCGCCTCGGTGCTCGAGCGGGCCGCCGCGCGCGCCGCCCGCGCCCTGGCCGGCACCGGTTCGGCCTGCTTCGCCCTGTGTGCCGACGATGAGGCCGGGGTTCTGCGGGTGGCCCAGGGTGCTCTCACCGGGGCGTACGCCTGGGCTGGTCGGGTGCCGGCTCCGACGGCACCGTTGGGTCGGGTGGTCGTGCTGCTGCCCGCGGGGGTGGCCGAGCCCGAGGCGGCAGCGGTGCTTGCGCTCGCTGAGGGCGTCGCGCTGACCCGCGACCTGGTCAACGAGCCGCCGAACCGGCTGACGCCGGAGGTCTTCGCCCGGGTCGCCCGCGCCGCGGCGAGCTCGGTCGGCCTGGAGGTTGAGGTCCTGGATGAGGCAGTGCTGGCCGAGCAGGGCTTCGGCGGGATCCTCAGCGTCGGGCAGGGCTCTGTCCACCCGCCGCGTCTGGTGCACCTGACCTGGGCGCCCGAGGGCGCGCGGCGCAGCGTGGCGCTGGTCGGCAAGGGCATCACCTTTGACTCCGGCGGCCTGTCCCTCAAGCCGGCGGCCTCGATGCCGGAGATGAAGTCGGACATGGCCGGGGCCGCAGCGGTCCTCGGTACGGTCCTGGCGGCCGCGCGCCAGGGGCTGGGGGTGCGCGTGGAGGCCTGGCTCGCGCTGGCGGAGAACCTGCCCGCGGCCGACGCCCAGCGCCCCAGCGACATCGTCACGATGTACGGGGGCACGACGGTCGAGATCACGAACACGGACGCGGAGGGCCGCCTCGTCATGGCGGACGCCCTGGCCCGGGCGGCCGAGGAGCAGCCTGACGCCCTGCTGGACGTGGCCACACTCACCGGCGCCCAGATCGTGGCGCTGGGTGAGCGCATTGCCGGCGTCATGGGCACGCCGGCCCTGCGCGATGCCGTGGTGGGCGCCGCGGTCGCGGCGGGCGAGGCCTTCTGGCCGATGCCTCTGCCCGAGCACCTGCGCTCGCGGCTCGACAGCCCCTACGCGGCCCTGCGCAACGCGGTGATGGGTTCGCGCGGCGGGGGCATGCTCACGGCGGGGCTCTTCCTGCGCGAGTTCACCGGCTCGGTGCCGTGGGCGCACCTGGACGTGGCCGGCCCGGCCTTCAACGACGGCGAGCCGTGGGCGGGTGTGCCCAAGGGCGGCACCGGTGCCGGGGTGGCGACGCTGCTGGAGCTGCTGCGCGGCTACGAGGGCTGAGGGGACAGCGCGGGTCCTCGCCGGATCCCCGCCGGGTCCTCGCCGGATCCCCGCGCGGGGCACCGCTCGTAACGTGAGCAGTCTCACGCCCCACGGGGGACTCTAGTCCCTGCCCGATCGTCACTTCCGGGGGTGGGAGGCCGTCACCAGTGAAAGAATGTCCGCGTGCCGACACGCCCGCCACGAGGGCGAAGGACATCAACGAGGAGTGAATTCGTGACTGACACCGTCTACGACATGGTCGTCTTGGGCGCCGGCTCGGGTGGCTACGCCGCTGCCCTGCGCGGGGCACAGCTGGGCCTGAGCGTGGCCCTCATCGAGGCCGACAAGGTCGGGGGCACCTGCCTGCACCGTGGCTGTGTGCCCACCAAGGCGATCCTGCACGCCGCCGAGACCGCCGATGCCGTGCGCGAGGCCGGAGCCCTGGGCATCCGCGCCCACCTCGAGGGCATCGACATGAACACCGTCAACGACTACAAGGACGGTGTCATCACGAGGATGTACAAGGGCCTGCAGGGCCTGGTCTCCTCGCGCGGCATCGAGCTCGTCCAGGGCTGGGGCAAGCTCGTGGCCAAGGACGCCGTCGAAGTGGACGGCCGCGTCATCCGGGGCCGCAACATCATTCTCGCCTCCGGCTCCTACTCCAAGACCATCGGTCAGCAGGTCGACGACAAGGTCCTCACCTCCGAGGGCGCCCTGCAGATGGACCACGTGCCGGCCTCCGCCGTCATCCTCGGTGGTGGTGTCATCGGTGTCGAGTTCGCCTCCGCCTGGGCCTCGCTCGGCTGCCAGGTGACGATCATCGAGGGCCTGCCCCGCCTCGTGCCCAACGAGGACGAGGCGATCTCCAAGATGCTTGAGCGCTCCTTCCGCAAGCGCAAGATCACGTTCAAGACCAAGACGATGTTCGCCTCGGTGGACCGCACCGAGGCGGGCGTACGCGTCCACACCGAGGACGGCGCCTCCTACGACGCCGAGGTCATGCTCATCGCCGTCGGACGTGGCCCGGCCACCGCCAACCTCGGCTACGAGGAGGTCGGCGTCGCCATGGACCGCGGTTTCGTCCTGGCCGACGAGTACGGGCGCACCAACATCGAGGGCGTGTGGGCCGTGGGCGACATCGTCCCCGGCGTCCAGCTCGCCCACCGCGGCTTCGCCCAAGGCATCGTCGTGGCCGAGAAGATCGCGGGCCTGGCCCCCGAGCCGGTCGACGACGTCAAGGTCCCCAAGGTCACCTTCTGCGAGCCGGAGATCGCCTCCGTCGGTCTGACCGAGGCGAAGGCCAAGGAGATCCACGGCGCGGAGAACGTCACCACTGCCGAGTTCAAGGTCGCGGGCAACGCCAAGAGCCAGATCCTGGGCACCCAGGGCTTCGTCAAGCTGGTCTCGGTCAAGGGCGGGCCGATCGTCGGCTTCCACGCCATCGGCGCCCGTATGGGCGAGCAGGTCGGAGAGGGCCAGCTCATCGTCAACTGGGAGGCCGACGCCGACGACCTCGCCGCACTTGTCCACGCACACCCCACGCAGAATGAGACCATCGGTGAGGCCGCCATGGTCCTGGCCGGCAAGGCTCTGCACAACCACGGCTGAGCAACCGCAGAAGAGGAATGACTCCAATGTCCGAATCCGTGAAGATGCCCGCTCTGGGCGAGTCCGTCACTGAGGGAACCGTCTCCTCCTGGCTCAAGGCCGTGGGTGACACCGTCGAGGCCGACGAGCCACTGCTCGAGGTCGCCACCGACAAGGTCGACACCGAGGTCCCCGCCCCCGTGTCCGGCACGATCCTCGAGATCCGTGTCGCCGAGGACGAGACCGTCGAGGTCGGCACCGTCCTGGCCGTCATCGGAGACCCCTCTGAGGCCTCCACCGGCGCTGCCCCGGCCGCTCCGGCTCCCGCCGCGGAGCCCGAGCCCGCCGCCCCGGCCGCCGCCGCGGAGCCCGCGCCCGCCGCTGCCCCGTCCGGCAGCGCCTCGGGCACTAAGGTGACGATGCCCGCTCTGGGCGAGTCCGTCGCTGAGGGAACCGTCTCCTCCTGGCTCAAGGCCGTGGGTGACACCGTCGAGGCCGACGAGCCACTGCTCGAGGTCGCCACCGACAAGGTCGACACCGAGGTCCCCGCCCCCGTGTCCGGCACGATCCTCGAGATCCGTGTCGCCGAGGACGAGACCGTCGAGGTCGGCACCGTCCTGGCCGTCATCGGAGACCCCTCTGAGGCCTCCACCGGCGCTGCCCCGGCCGCTCCGGCTCCCGCCGCGGAGCCCGAGCCCGCCGCCCCGGCCGCCGCCGAGCCGACACCCACTGCACCCGCCGAGCCTGCCGCTCCCTCTGCCGCCGCTGTCGCCTCCGCCGCCTACGTCACGCCCATCGTGCGCAAGCTCGCCCGTGACAAGGGCGTGGACCTGACAACGGTCACCGGCACGGGCGTTGGTGGTCGCATCCGCAAGCAGGACGTCGAAAAGGCCGCCGAGGCCCTCGAGGCTGCCAAGGCTGCTGCTGCGGCGACGCCGGCTGCCGCTGCCCCCGCTGCGGCTACCGCCGCTCCCGCCGCCTCAAAGCCCGTGGTCGACACGACGCTGCGCGGCACGACCCAGAAGATGAGCCGCCTGCGTCAGGTCATCTCCGAGCGCATGATCGACTCGCTGCAGACCTCCGCCCAGCTCACCACGGTGGTCGAGGTGGACGTCACCCGTATCGCCGCCCTGCGCGCGCGTGCGAAGAACGACTTCCTTGCCAAGAACGGCACGAAGCTCACCTTCCTGCCCTTCTTCGTCCAGGCCGCCACGGAGGCCCTCAAGGCCCACCCGAAGCTCAACGCCTCGATCAACGGCAAAGAGGTCACCTACCACGACGTCGAGCACATCGGCATCGCCGTCGACACGCCTCGCGGCCTGCTCGTCCCCGTCGTCAAGAACGCGGGCGACCTCAACATCCCCGGCCTGGCCAAGCGCATCAACGACCTGGCCGGCCGCACCCGTGACAACAAGGTCAACCCGGACGAGCTGTCCGGCTCGACCTTCACGATCACGAACACCGGCTCTGGTGGCGCGCTCTTCGACACGCCCATCATCAACCAGCCGGAGGTCGCGATCCTCGGCCTGGGTGCCATCCAGCGCCAGCCGCGCGTCATCAAGGACGCCGAGGGCAACGAGGTCATCGCCATCCGCTCCGTGTGCTACCTGGCGATCTCCTACGACCACCGCCTGGTGGACGGTGCCGACGCCTCGCGTTACCTCATGACGGTCAAGAAGCGTCTCGAGGAGGGCGACTTCGCCGGCGAGCTCGGCCTGTGACGAGTCGCTGACGGCGCGAAAGCGGGCCGGGACAGCACCCTTTGCGGGTGCGCCCCGGCCCGCTCGCGTACCCGGCGGGTTGCGCCCGTCGGCCGTCTCACCCGGCCTGGCGGACCTCCAGTACCCGCCACGGATCCGGCAGGAGAACAAGCACGACCCGCTGGGGCTGCTGCGCCGGGACCGTCCGGCGGTTCCCGTCCGCCCCCACCCGCACGCTTGCTGACTGGGTACGGATGAGCGCCACCGCCACAGCGCCGTCGGGAAGGTCCTGCGCATCAACGCTGACAATGTCACTCACCCGGGTCTCGAGCCCCTCGACGTGCTCACCTGAGGCCTGAAGGGCGGCCAGGATCGCGGCATCGGCCTGCGCGGCGCTGGAGCCCTGGACACTCGTCGCCGCCAGCGCCTGGGCGTCGCCGGCCTCGATCGCCTCATCACGCGCCCGGACAAGCCCGACGACGATCCTCGTGAGCTCGTCGGCCCCCACCGCCTCCGCGACCGACGCCTGCGGACCGGAGACAGGCCCCTCACGCGCAGCGGTGACATGCAGAGCCCACGCACCGGCCAGGCCCACGGCAAGCAGCAGCACCGCGGCCAGCATCCTGGCGGCAACCCGCCGAGACAGAGCCGCAGGCCTGCCTGCCCGGCCCACGCGCGCACGCTGGTGGGCACTGCGGCTGGTGAGCGTGCGGGTCGGAGTCGCTGCCGCCGCTCTGAGCGCGCCAGCGGCGAGTCGAGCACCGTCGGGCAGCTCGATGACGCCGGGCCGGGCGATCTCCGGCGCACGCGCCGCCAACGTCCTCGCACGGGGCCTGGCCTCGGGGTCGGTGACGAGCACATCGCCGAGCACCCGCTCGAGCGCCTGCCCCAGCAGCGCCCCGCCCTCAGCGCACGAGCGCAGCAGCATGCCAAGTGAGTAGACGTCGGAGGCGGGCGTCGCCGGCCCTCCCGACTCGCGCTCGGGCGCAGCCCAGGGAGGCGTCCCGCTCTGGGTCAGCTCGCTCACGAGGTCGATGAGCACTGCCCCTCCCCCGGTGCTCACCATGACGTTCGAGGCCGACAGGTCCCCGTGGGCCAGCCCGGCCCCGTGCAGGCAGGCGAGGGCCGAGCCCACGTCCTGAAGCACCCGGGCCCCCTCAGAGCGGGTGAGGCTGCCGCGCGCCCCGAGGACGACGGCGAGGTCAGCGCCCTCGATGAGCTCGCTCGTCACCGCTGCGCGATCCCCTGGCAGGGCGATGACCTCGCGGACCGCAGCGAGCGCTGGGTGGCGCAGCTCGCGCAGATCCGCCAGACGGGCAAGCAGGCGGGTGCCGACACGTCCCGGCGGCAGGTTGACCACGCGCAGGACGATGTGGTGGCCGCGTGCGTCCACGGCACGCAGCGCGCCGCCGGCCAGGGCCGGGCCCAGCGGTGCGCCGACGTCGATGCCGGCACTCGCCAGGGCGTGGCGGGTGGGGGCGTCGAGTCCCGAGGGGTGGTCGTCGTCGGACCTGGTGCCGATCTGGGGTGGCCGACGGCGTAGGCCCGCACCCACCCCACCTCGGCTCGTGGCCCGGCGGGTGCCCCGGGAGGCGGCCCGGCGGGAGCTGCGGGAGCCGCCCGAGGTGAGCCGGGAGGCGGGGTGGGCGGTGGGCTCTGCTGCGCTCATGCCCCATGCTCTGCGCAGGCGGTGCTCCGGGGCCAGTGGACCCGGCTCCCCTGTGGATAACTCCCCTCCGCCTGTCCCCCAGGTCCCGAGCCGCGCCCCTGGTCCGGGCGCCCGGGCGAGCGGCCTATGGTGGGGGCGTGCAGCGCATCGACGTCGACCTCGGCTCCCGCCTGGTCCCCTACGAGGAGGGCTGGGCCCTGCAACGCCAGGTCCACGCCGCGGTCGTGGCGGGTGAGCGGCCGTCCTCGGTCATCGTCCTGGAGCACGAGGCCGTCTACACCGTCGGTCGGCGCACCCACTCCTGGGAGCGGCCCGCCAGCGCCTTCGTCGAGCCCGGTCATGTCCCTGTCATCGACGTCGACCGGGGCGGCAAGACCACCTGGCACGGTCCCGGTCAGCTCACCGTCTACCCGGTTCTCCGGCTCACCAGCCCCATTGACGTCATCCGCTACGTCCGCGCGCTGGAGCAGGCCGTCATCGAGGTCTGCGCGGACCGCGGCGTCGAGGCGGTGCGGGTGGAGGGCCGCTCGGGCGTGTGGGTTCCGGGCGAGCGTGAGGCGCGGGACGCTTGCCAACGCGCCGAGCGCAAGGTCTGCGCCCTGGGCGTGCGCGTGGCCCGCGGGGTGACGATGCACGGTATCGGCCTCAATGTCAGCCCGGACCTGGCGGCCTTCGCTCTGGATCGGATCGTGCCCTGCGGGATCGACGACGCCGGAGTCACCTCCCTCGCAGTGGAGACGGGCACCCGTCTGCAAGCCGCGGACCTGGCGGACGAGGTCGTGGCGGCGCTCGAGCGCCATCTGTCCCCGCTCGTGGCGGACGCCACGTGAGCCCACGCCCAGGGCGTAGGTCGTGAGTCCTATATCCCGGTTCGTGAGGCATAGGATCGGGGAAGTTCGCCGAGACGAGGAGAGCACCGTGACGAGCACGATCGCGCCCGAGGGCCGCCGGCTCCTGCGTGTGGAGGCACGCAACGCGCAGACCCCCATCGAGCGCAAGCCCCAGTGGCTGCGCACCAAGGCCGTCGTCTCCGAGACCTACCAGGAGGTCCGGAGCATGGTGAAGGAGAAGAAGCTCCACACCGTGTGCGCGGAGGCGAACTGCCCCAACGTCTACGAGTGCTGGAACGACCGCGAGGCCTCCTTCCTCATCGGCGGCGAGATCTGCACGCGCCGGTGCGACTTCTGCGACATCGCCACCGGGCGCCCCACCGCCTACGACGAGGACGAGCCCCGGCGCGTGGCCGCCTCCGTCGCCGAGATGCAGCTGCGTTACGCCACCGTCACCGGAGTCGCCCGCGACGACCGTCCCGACGGCGGCGCCTGGCTCTACGCCGAGGTCGCCCGGCAGATCCACACCCAGCTGCCCGGCTGCGGCGTCGAGCTGCTCGTGCCGGACTTCAGGGGCAACCGTGAGGCCCTCGAAGAGGTCTTCTCCTCACAGCCTGAGGTCTTCGCCCACAACCTCGAGACCGTGCCCCGCATCTTCCACCGCATCCGGCCGGCCTTCTCCTACGAACGCTCCCTGTCCGTCCTCGAGCAGGCCTCCGACGCCGGCCTGCTGACGAAGTCGAACCTCATCCTCGGGATGGGTGAGACCCGTCAGGAGACCGAGGACGCGATCCGTGCCCTCGTCGACCACAAGGTCGACATCCTCACCATCACGCAGTACATGCGCCCCTCCAAGCTTCACCACCCCATCGACCGGTGGGTCAAGCCGCAGGAGTTCCTCGAGCTCGCCGAGTTCGCGGAGCAGGCGGGGATCCCGGCCGTCATGAGCGGTCCGATGGTGCGCTCCTCCTACCGCTCCGGCATGTTGTGGAGCCGCGCCATGAAGGCCAAGGGCCGCCCCATCCCGGCTGAGATGGCGGCCCTGGCCCAGGAGGGCACCGCCCGTCAGGAGGCGGCCTCCCTCGTGGCCAGGGGCCTGACCGGCCACGAGCCCGAGGCGGTCGCGGCAAGCGCCTGAGCCGCCCCTCGGGGCTGCACCCCTGCGAGGGCCACAGAGGTCGTGGTTGTGCGCCGCGTGTCGGCTATGGTGGACCATCGTGAGCAGCACCCACAGCCCCGCCGCCGCCAAGAAGCGCCGCTTCGGGCAGTACGTCCAGAACCTCAAGGACTCCTACACGATCTCCCGCCGGACCTTCCCCTGGGTCGGCTGGGCACTGGTCGGCGTCCTCGTCGTCGGCCTGGGCCTGTCGGTGCTGCTGGCCATCCTGACGAGCCAGTCCTTCATCTACTGGATCATCATGGGGCTGATGACCGCCCTCATGCTGGACCTGCTCCTGCTCAGCTTCTTGACCCGGCGCGCCTCCTACACCCAGATCGAGGGCATGCCCGGAGCCGCCAAGGCGATCCTCGACCAGGTGGGGCGCGGCTGGTACATCGAGTCGACGCCTGTGGCCGTCAACCCGAGCACGCAGGACGTCGTGTGGCGCATGGTCGGCCGCCCCGGCGTCGTCCTCGTCGTCGAGGGCCCCAAGGACCGGACTCGGAAGATGGTCGCCGAGGAGACCCGTACCCTCCAGCGCATCCTGTCCACAGTGCCCGTGCACGTCATCAACGTCGGCACGCAGGAGGGCCAGACCCGTCTCATTGACCTGCAGCGCACGCTGCGCCGTCTACCCACCAAGCCGGTCAAGCTCACCGACGCCGAGATCTCCCAGGTCGCCAAGCGACTGACCTCGCTCAGCGCGAAGGGGCTGCCGATCCCCAAGGGCATCGACCCGCTGCGTGCGCGCCCGGACCGGCGCGCGATGCGCGGGCACTGATGGGACACGGAGCGTCCGGCTCCCATACGAGCAGGAGGGCCACCACCCCGAGGGGCGGTGGCCCTCCTCGTGTCCGCCGGCAGGCCGGCGACGACACGCACGAAACACTCAGGACACATGCGCGGCACGTTGGTGACACCGCCCTGCCCTACGGTTGCGCCATGCGGTGCCGAGCCCGAGCGGCTTACCCTGCCCGCCGACCACCCGACACGGAGGACCCATGTTCCAGGATGCAGCAGAGGCTCAGGCATACATCGAGAAGGAGGACGTGCGGATCCTCGACGTCCGCTTCTGCGACTTGCCCGGGGTCATGCAGCACTTCACGATCCCGGCCGAGGCCTTCAACCCCGAGGCCTTGACCGAGGGGCTCATGTTCGACGGCTCCTCCATCCGGGGCTTCACCGAGATCCACGAGTCCGACATGAAGCTCATCCCGGACGTCACCACGGCCTTCATCGACCCCTTCCGCACGATGAAGACCCTGGTGGTCACGGCCTCCATCGTCGATCCCTTCACGGACCAGGTCTTCTCGCGCGACCCACGCTCCATCGCCGCCAAGGCCGAGGCCCACCTGCGCTCGACCGGGATCGCGGACACCTGCTACATCGGGGCGGAGGCGGAGTTCTACCTCATGGACTCCGTGCGCTTCGCCTCCAGCCCGCGCGGATCCTTCTACGAGATCGACTCCGACGAGGCCTCGTGGAACACCGACCGCGTCGAGGAGGGCGGCAACAAGGGCTACAAGACCGCGTTCCAGGGCGGATACTTCCCCGTCGGCCCCACGGACCAGAACGCGGACCTGCGCGACGAGATGGTGCGCGTGTGCCAGGAGGTCGGGCTGGCGGTCGAGCGCGCCCACCACGAGGTCGGCGCCGCGGGCCAGCAGGAGATCAACTACCGTTTCAACTCCCTGCTGGCGGCCGGTGACGACATGATGACGTTCAAGTACGTCATCAAGAACGTCGCCTACCAGGCTGGCAAGACGGCAACCTTCATGCCCAAGCCTGTCTTCGGTGAGGCGGGCTCGGGTATGCACACGCACCACTCGCTGTGGAAGAACGGGGAGCCCCTGTTCTTCGACGAGCGCGGCTACGGCCAGCTCTCCGACCTCGCGCGGTGGTACATCGGCGGTATCCTCACGCACGCCCCGAGCCTGCTGGCCTTCACCAACCCGTCGGTCAACTCCTACCGCCGCCTGGTTCCGGGCTTCGAGGCGCCGGTCAACCTCGTCTACTCGGCTCGCAACCGCTCGGCCTGCATCCGCATCCCGGTCACCGGCTCCTCCGCCACGGCCAAGCGGGTGGAGTACCGGGTGCCGGACCCCTCAAGCAACCCCTACCTGGCCTTCGCCGCGGTGCTCATGGCGGGCATCGACGGCATCCGCAACCGGATCGAGCCCCGCGAGCCCATCGACAAGGACCTCTACGAGCTCGCGCCCGAGGAGTACCACGACATCGAGAAGCTGCCCGGCAGCCTCGATGAGGCCCTGGAGGCCCTGGAGGCGGACAACGACTACCTCGCCGAGGGTGACGTATTCACGCCGGACCTCCTTGAGACCTGGGTCCGGTACAAGCGTGAGAACGAGCTGGCGCCGATCCGTCAGCGCCCGCACCCCTACGAGTTCGAGCTGTACTACGACCTGTGAGCCTCGGCCGGTGCGGGCCCTCGTGACCCGGACCGGCTGCCTGCCGTCGGCAGGCGCGTGAAAGCCCTCACAACGGGGTCGAGAACCCCACCGGAGTGTATATATATGACTTCCGGCGGATAGTGTGTGGGTATTCCCGACATAAGGAGCCCCCTCATGCGGACCTCCCGCCTCAGGCGCGCCGCCGCCGTCGGACTGTGCCTGGCACTGCCCGCCGCCGTCACCGCCTGCACCCACGCCGAGGACTGGAGCGCCCAGCCCGGCACCAGTGCCTCCGCCCAGGCGCAGGGCTACGACGTCTCCGGCATCCAGCCCCAGGCGGACATCATCGCCATGCTGCCCGAAGGCGCTCTTTCCGACGGCGTCCTCGACATCGGCGCCTCCACCGACTACGCCCCCGCGGAGTTCCTCGACTCCAACGGTGAGGCCATCGGCTACGAGGTTGACCTTGACCACGCCATCGCCGCCGTGCTCGGCGTGACGGCCGAGGTCCACACCGCCGAGTTCGACTCGATCATCGCCTCCATCGGCTCGCGCTACGACATCGGCGTCTCCGCCTTCACCGTCACCAGCGAGCGCACCGCCTCGATGGACATGATCTCAATCTCCAACGTCGGCTCGCGCTTCTACGTCGCCGCCGGCAACCCCGAGGGCGTCGACCCCAGCGACCACTTCAACCTGTGTGGCCTGTCCATCGGCGTCCAGACCGGCACCTTCCAGGAGGAGGTCCTCACGAAGGACTCCGCCGCCTGCACCACGGCCGGCCGGGAGGCCATCAAGATCCGCTCCTACTCCTCCAACTCCGAGGCCACCACCGCCCTCATCGGCCACACCATCGACGCCGTCTACTCCGACTCCACCGTCGCGGGCTACGCCGTCGAGCTCACCGGCGGCCAGGTCGACACCGTCGGCGAGATCGAGGACGCCCTGCCCCAGGGCATCGTCCTGTCCAAGGACGACCCCCAGTTCACCGCAGCCGTGCTCGCCGCGGTCCAGTACCTCATGGGCGAGGGCATCTGGGCCGACATCCTCGCCACCTGGGGTGTTCAGGACGCAGCCCTGAGCACCGCCGTCCTCAACCCCGTCGTGGAGGAGTGACATGAGCACCGTCGCCGAACCCGAGCAGCAGGACGCCCCCGTCCAGCTCAACCACCTCAAACCCGTCCCCCGGCCGGGCACCTGGATCAGCGCCGCCGTCGTCCTGGTCCTGAGCGCCATGCTCGTCAACGCGCTGCTGACCAACGACAAGTTCCACTGGGCAACCGTCTGGTTCTTCTTCCGTGAGGTCCGCGTCGTCCAGGCCGTCGGCATCACCCTGCTGCTGACCTTCCTCGCCATGGCCATCGGCATCGTCCTGGCCGTGACGACGGCGATCATGCGCCAGTCCTCCAACCCGGTGCTGCGGTGGGTGGCTCTGGCCTACCTGTGGCTCTTCCGCGGCACCCCGATCTACACCCAGCTCGTCTTCTGGGGCGCCCTGTCCGCCCTCTACCAGAACCTCAGCCTCGGCGTCCCCTTCGGCCCCGAGCTGCTGACCTTCAAGACGACGACGGTCTTCACGCCCTTTGTCGCCGCGATCCTGGGCCTGGGCATCAACGAGGGCGCCTACCTGTCGGAGATCGTGCGCTCGGGCCTGGCCAGTGTCGACGTCGGCCAGAGCGAGGCCGCCGGGGCGCTGGGCATGAGCAAGGGCCAGATCCTCAGGCGCATCATCCTGCCCCAGGCCATGCGCGTCATCGTCCCGCCCACGGGCAACGAGACGATCTCCATGCTCAAGACGACCTCCCTCGTCCTGGCCGTGCCCTACACGCTGGATCTGACCTTCGTCACCAACGCCTACGCCTCAACCACCTACCAGACGATCCCGCTGCTCATCGTCGCCGCCCTGTGGTACATCATCATCACCTCGATCCTCATGGTCGGCCAGCACTACATCGAGCGCTACTACGGCAAGGGCTTCGACGGCCCCACAGGCTCCGGCGGCAAGAAGGCTCGCGGCCTGCCCGCACGCCAGCAGGCGATCCTCGCCGCCGGCACCACCACACCCGATCCCTTCCTGGAGGTCACCCCGTGAGCACCCGTCCTTCCGAGGCCGTGATCCCCAAGGTGGAGATCACGGGCCTGCACAAGTTCTTCGGCGAGCTCCACGTCCTCAAGGGCATCGACCTCACCGTCCAGCCCGGCTCCGTCACCGTCCTCATTGGCCCCTCGGGATCCGGCAAGTCGACGCTGCTGCGCTGCATCAACGAGCTCGAGATCATCGATGCCGGGCGTGTGCAGGTCGACGGCGAGCTCATCGGCATGCGCGAGGAGGTCAAGGCGGACGGCAGGGTCGTCCTGCACGCCCTCACCGACCGCCAGCGTGCCGCCCAGAGGGCGAAGATCGGCATGGTCTTCCAGCGCTTCAACCTCTTCCCGCACATGACGGCCCTGCAGAACGTCATCGAGGCGCCGGTCCAGGTCAAGGACATGGGCAAGGCCGAGGCCAAGCGCCTGGGCCTGGAGCTGCTTGAGCGGGTGGGCCTGGCCGACCGCGTCGACCACTACCCCTCCCAGCTCTCCGGCGGCCAGCAGCAGCGCGTGGCCATCGCCCGTGCACTGGCCATGGACCCCGAGCTCATGCTCTTCGATGAGCCCACCAGTGCCCTGGACCCCGAGCTCGTCGGCGAGGTGCTGCAGGTGATGAAGGACCTGGCGGCGGACGGCATGACGATGGTTGTCGTCACCCACGAGATGGGCTTCGCCCGCGAGGTCGGCGACCAGCTGATCTTCATGGACGGCGGTCTCGTCTGCGAGTCCGGCGACCCCGTGAGCGTGCTCGACAACCCACAGCAGGAGCGCACCCGCACCTTCCTCGCCTCCGTCTTGTAAGGACGCGGCGACACCATCGGCCCCTCCCCGGGCCTTCCCTCGACCGTCCCGGTCGGCCGTCTCGGCCCGGCCGGGACGGTTCGTGTTCCGACGGCGTGCGGCACGGCCCGGGCGACAAGCGGGCTCAGGCGCTCCAGGTGCCGTCGGCCCAGGAGCGCAGCACCCATCCCCGCCCGGGGTCACCCTCGACGACGGAGATACCCGCGTTGGCCATGGGGTGGTCCGCGATCCAGGCGGGGTCCACCCCGGCACCGGGGGCCGCGGCCAGCGCCGCCCACAGGCGCAGGATCGTGCCGTGCGCGACCAGCAGGGCGTCAGGTCGCTGCTCCTCCTGCCCGGCCACCTGCCCGGCTGCCTGGGCGGCCTCGCGCACCACGGCGTCGAAACGCTCGAAGGTGTCCTGCCCGTTCTCCGGCGAGCCCGGCAGACGGGCGTGGAGCCGTCCCACCATCCAGGCGCGTGTGGTGTCGGTGTAGCACAGGACCGACTCGCGGTCCGTGTGCATCTCCAGGTCACCGGCCAGGACCTCGCGCAGACCGGAGCGAACGTGTGCCTCACGGCCCGTGGCCCGCTCAATGGGGGCGATGGTCTGCCGTGCGCGCTCGATGGGCGAGACCCACAGGGAGCCCACGGTGCCCAGCAGCCCGGTGGTCAGGCGCTCGGGCAGGGCCTCGGCCTGGGCGCGGCCCACGGCGTCGAGGTCGTTGCCGGGGAAGGCGGTGTCCAGCGCCCCCATGACATTGGCGATGGTGCGGCCGTGGCGCACAAGGATGAGCTTCACGCCCCCATCCTGCCAGGCCCCGGCACCCGTCCCTGATCCCCCACCTCCTCGTTTTGCGCTCGTGAGTGCGGTGTTGTGCTGTTGTGGTGTCTTAGGGCGTCGCTGGCAGTTCTGTCCCAGGGCATCGGTGACAGTTCCGGGGTTTGTGGGGGGTGGGGTTTCTGGCTGGTCGTGGTGGTGGTCTCCTCCAGCACACCCCGCCGCGCCCGTGACGGTTTGAGCCTGGTGCCGGCATCCGTCGGTGACCGGCCGCCGACGGGGCCCGGGGCGTGCCCCGCAGGCTGCCGACAGGGGGGCTCGCACGCTCATGTGACAGGTGTTAACGGTTGCACTGCGGTTTGCGGTGGTGGCCCAAGCTCCCATGTGCACGGGCAACCCCCATGCACATGGGAGCCGACGCACTGGAGAGCACCAGTCGACAAACCCTAGCAATGGCGCCGTTGCCGACGAGTGTCGAAAAGCGTGAGCGTGCAAGCCCCACCCCCGGGCCCCACGACACCCGCCTGCACCGCGCTGGTGTGCGTACGGCGGGCACCAACCGTTGCCAAACACCGTGCTCTCCAGAGCAGACCGAGGAGTTGGGCGAGGGCCGGGGGCGTCAGGACCAGGGGTAAGGGCCGTTGCGGCGGCGCACGCGCCCCTGCCCGGGCGGCAGCCGCCTGCCGCCCGGGTTCGACGTCGTGCCGCCCGGTGCCGACGACGCGGCACTCCCCCGGCCGACCTCACGCGCCCTGGAACGCGCGGCGGTGGTCGGCAGAGTCCGCGACGGGTCCGCCCCACCCACGAGCGAGGAGGTCGCCATGGTCGGTGAGGCGGGGTCGTCAGGAAGCGCCTGGCGAGCCCCGAAGACGAGGCGCTCGGCCACCGGACGGGCGTGGCGGGCGGCACGCCGGTACAGGTCCTCCAGCTCACGCTCATGCCCGGGCTCCAGGCCGAGCAGGCGCCCGACGACGCGCACGTCGCGCGGGTCTGAGGGCAGGACATCCGCCCTGGCCGCCACGGTCCTGCCCGCACCCACGACATTCGCGGCCCGCACCCGCGTGGCCAGCAGCCAGGCCTCGCTCAGGACACGGGCCTCGGCGGCGCTGAGCAACCCGGCCGTGCGCGCCGCCTCAAGCGCCTCAAGCGTGGAGGTGGTGCGCACGGCCGCCACTCGCCCGGCGTGGGTGAGCTGGAGGACTTGGACGGCCCACTCGACGTCGGACAGGCCGCCCGGCCCGAGCTTGAGGTGCCGGTGTGGGTCCGTACCGCGAGGCATGCGCTCGGACTCCATGCGGGCCTTGAGCCGACGCACCTCGCGCAAGCAGGACTCGTCCGCACCCTCCTCCGACCAGCGCAGCGGGGCGACGAGCGTGAGGAAGGCCTGGCCCAGCGCCCGGTCACCCGCGCAGGGGCGGGCACGCAGCAGCGCCTGGCGCTCCCAGGCACTCATCCAACGCTCGTAGTAGGTGGCGTAGGAGGCCAGGGAACGACTCATCGGACCCTGCCGGCCCTCGGGACGCAGACCCGCATCCGCCTCCAGCGGGTGGGGACGGGCGGTGGCGAGCAGCCTGAGGACCGTGCGGGCAACGGCCTCCGCCTCCTGGGCGGCCTCGTGCTCATCGGCACCCGCGACGGCCTCGTGCACGAAGAGCAGGTCGGCGTCGGAGCAGTAGGAGGTCTCCCGGCCGCCGAGGCGCCCCATGGCGATGACGGCGTGCCGGGCCCGGGCCGTGAGCCACCGGCCGTCGTCGTCGGGACCCTCACCCGCACCGCCCTCACGCTCGGAGAGCACGAGGGCCAGGGCGATGTGCAGGACCCCCGCGATGGCGGCGTCGGTGGCGTCGGTGAGCATGCGCGCGGTGCGGCGCGGGTCCAGGCCGAAGAGGGAGTCGGCCAGCGCCGCCCGCAGCAGCTCACGCGAGCGCAGGGACATGACGGCGTGAACGGCATCGTCAGCCTGCCGCTCACGCTCCTGCTCGTCCTCGGCGTCCAGCACGCGCCGGTGCAGCAGCCGCGAGACCTCCTCCTCCAGGGCGCCGGGCTCGCGTGGAGCCAGCTCGGCGTCGTCGTCAAGCCAGGCGATGGCCTCGGGGCGCTCAGCCAGCAGGTCCGTGGTCCAGCGCGCTCCGGAGAGCACGAGGCACAGGCGTCGCGCCGCCGAAGGCGAGTCGCGCAGGGTCGCCAGGTACCAGTGCGAGCCCCCGATGGCCTCGGACAGGCGCCTGAAGGACAGCAGCCCCGAGTCCGGGTCGGGGCCGTCGGCCAGCCAGCCGATGATGACGGGCAGGAGCTGGCGCTGGATGGCGGCCCGGCGGCTGACGCCCTCGGTGAGGGCCTGGATGTGGTGCAGGGCGCCGTCGGGGTCGAGGTAGCCGCCGGCGGTCAGGCGCTCGCGCGCCGCCTGGGCCGTCATGGTCATCTCGTCGGCCGTCAGGCGCGCGGCCGCCCCCAGCAAGGGCCGGTAGTAGATCTGCTCGTGGATGTCGCGCACCCGTCTGCGGGTGGCCTCGAACATGGCCCGCAGGGTGGCGGGCTCGGCGAGGCTGCTGTGCTCCAGCGCCCGGTGGACGGCCAGGTCACTGCCCGCCACGGTGCCCTCGCCGGGCGGGGGCAGGGCCCTGCCGATGCGCCGCAGGTCCTCGTCGCGGGCGGGCAGCTCGTGGGTGCGGCACAGGCGGAAGAGCTGGCTGCGGTGCTCCAGCAGGCGCAGGACCCGGTAGTCGTCCGCCAGTGCCGCCGAGTCCTGCCTGGAGACGTAGCCGCCCGCGGTCAGGGCGTCGAGGGCGTCGAGGGTCCCGGGCACGCGCAGGGCCTCATCCCCGCGCCCGTGGACGAGCTGGAGGAGTTGGACGGTGAACTCGACGTCCCGCAGGCCCCCGGGGCCCAGCTTGATGCGACGGTCGGGGGTGCCGGGGCGCAAGGACTCGCGCTCGACCCTGCGGCGCATCGCCTGGGCGTCGTCGACGAAGTTCTCGCGCAGGCTGGCGCTCCACACGAAGGGGGCGACGGCCTGCTCGTAGGCGGCTCCGAGAGCCCGGTCGCCGGCGCAGGCGCGGGCCTTGAGCAGGGCCTGGAACTCCCAGGAGGAGGCCCAGCGCTCGTAGTAGGCCACGTGGGAGTCCAGGGTGCGCACCAGGGCGCCGTCCTTGCCCTCGGGCCGCAGGCCCGTGTCGAGCGGCCACAGCGCCGGCTCGTCGCTGGGGCCGGAGACGACGCGGGCGAGCTCAAGGGCGAGGGCTGTGCCGACCTCGAGCAGGTGGGCCTCCGGCGGGGCGTCGCCCGCGTCGGCGGGTCCGACGACGTAGACGACGTCGACGTCGGAGATGTAGTTGAGCTCGCGCGCCCCGGTCTTACCCAGTGCGATGACGGCCAGGGCAACGTCGTCGCAGGCCGGCCCGACGGCGGCGCGGGCGACGGCGAGCCCGGCGTCGAGGGCGGCGTCGGCCAGTGCGCTCAGGCGGGTGGCGGCCGTGCTCACGTGCGCCAAGGGGTCCGTGCTCGTCAGATCGTCCGCGGCGACACCGAGCAGCTCGCTGTAGTAGGCGGCGCGCAGCGCACTCGTCGCCTCGGCCACGGGCCGGTCCCCGTTCTCAAGGGCCCGGGCGGTGGCGGTGGCGACCCGCTCGTGGACAGCGGCGGTGAAGGCGTCGTCGTCGGCCTCCGGGGCGCAGGCGGGGCCCAGTGACCGGATGCGTTCGGGATGGGAGACGAGGAAGTCGCCCAGGGCGCGTGAGGAGCCCAGGACGGCGAGAAGCCGCTGCAGGTGTGTGCCGGAGGGGGCGGAGGCCGTGTTCTGCTCGGGCCCCGCCGCGCTGTGCACGAGCCCGTGCAGGAGGCCGTGCAGCTCGGCACGGGTGCGCCCGTCGCAGGCCGCGAGCAGCCGCAGGAGGGTCAGCAGCGCGAGGTCCGGGTCCGCGGTGCGCCCCAGCGCCTCGATGAGGACGTCGGTGTCGCCGTCGAGACCAAGCCCCGGCTCCTCAAGGCAGGTCTGGGCCCTGGTGGTGTCCGTGAAGCCCGCTGCGAGCAGCCGTGAGCGCGTGCTCCTCGTGCGCGGGCCGCCCAGGGAGCCCGCCGGAGCCCCCGGTGCGTGCGTGTGTGCGGCCTCCACCGTGCCTCCCGGGTCAGATCCGTGGGAAGAACTGGGAGAGCTCGAAGTCGGTGACCTGCGCGTCGTAGGCGCGGTACTCGCGGCGCTTGTTGCGCATGAAGAACTCGAAGGCGTCCTCACCGAGGGTGTCGGCCACGAGGTCGGACTCGCCCATGGCGCCGACAGCACGCTTGAGTGAGGTCGGCAGGGCACCGATCCCCAGCGCGGCGCGCTCGGACTCGGACAGCTGCCAGACGTCGTCCTCTGCCTCCGGGGGCAGCTCGTAGCCCTCCTCGATGCCCTTGAGGCCGGCGGCGAGGATGACGGCGAAGGCGAGGTAGGGGTTGGCGGCGGAGTCGATGCCGCGGTACTCGATGCGGGCGGACTGGGCCTTGCCCGGCTTGTGGTTGGGCACCCGCACGAGGGCGGAGCGGTTGGCGTGGCCCCAGCAGACGTAGCTGGGGGCCTCGTCACCGCCCCACAGGCGCTTGTAGGAGTTGACGTGCTGGTTGGTGACGGCTGTGATCTCGCTGGCGTGGCGCAGCAGCCCGGCGACGAAGGCGCGGCCGGTGGCGGAGAGCTGGTACTGGGCGGTGGGGTCGTAGAAGGCGTTGCGGTCGCCCTCGAAGAGGGAGAAGTGCGTGTGCATGCCGGAGCCGGGCTGGCCGACGAAGGGCTTGGGCATGAAGGTGGCCACGCAGCCGGACTGCATGGCGACCTCCTCGACGACGGCGCGGAAGGTCATGATGTTGTCGGCGGTGGACAGGGCGTCGGCGAAGCGCAGGTCGATCTCGTTCTGGCCGGGCCCGCCCTCATGGTGGGAGAACTCGACGCTGATGCCCATCTGCTCGAGCATGAGAATGGCGTGGCGGCGGAAGTCGTGGGCGGTCCCACCCGGGACGTGGTCGAAGTAGCCGGCGTGGTCGGTGGGGGTGATGCGTCCGTCGGTGCCGCGGTTGACGAGGTAGAACTCGATCTCGGGGTGGACGTAGCAGGTGAAGCCGGCCTCGGCGACACGGGCGATCTGGCGCTCGAGGACGGCGCGGGGGTCCGTGCGCACGGTCTCGCCGTCGGGGGTGAGCACGTCGCAGAACATGCGGGCGACGCCGTTCTCCCCCTCGCGCCAGGGCAGCATCTGGAAGGTGGAGGGGTCGGGGGCGAGCAGCATGTCGGACTCGTAGACCCGGGTCAGTCCCTCGATGGCGGAGCCGTCGAAGCCGATGCCCTCCTCGAAGGCGCTCTCGACCTCGGCGGGGGCGATGGCCACGGACTTGAGCTGGCCGAGGACGTCGGTGAACCACAGGCGCACGAAGCGGATGTCACGCTCCTCAATGGCGCGAAGAACGTACTCCTGCTGCTTGTCCATGGTGGGCCTTCCTGGCGGGGACACTGGTACCGGCTTCTATCATGCCGCGCGTGCACGTGTCGGTGTCGTGGTACGCGGCATAAGGTGGGGTCATGACGTGTCCGGCCGGTTCCTCCCCCGAGTCCCAGAAGTCCTCCTCCGCTGCCGCTGAGGCCGGCGCGCCCTACGGCTCTGCTGTGCCCGGCGGTCCGACGGCGTCGTCCGCACCCGCCCCGACGGCCACTGACACGCAGGCCCCGCCCCGGCGGGTGCGGGTGCACCACCTGGCCCAGTGGCGCCAGGAGGGCCGCCAACAGGTGTGGCTCACCGCCTACGACGCGCTCACGGCCCGGATCCTGGACGAGGCCGGCACGGACGTGCTGCTCGTGGGCGACTCGGTGGGCAACGTGGTGCTCGGCTATGACTCGACCCTGCCGGTCGAGCTGGACGAGATGGTCGTGGCGACCCGCTCGGTGGCACGGGCGGTCAGGCGTGCGCTGGTGGTGGCGGACCTGCCCTTCGGCTCCTACGAGGCGGGTCCCGGGCAGGCGCTGGCCTCGGCGGTGCGCCTGGTCAAAGTCGGGGCGAACGCCGTCAAGCTCGAGGGTGGGCGCCAACGGGCGGACGCGGTGCGGATGCTGACGCAGGCCGGGATCCCGGTGGTCGCCCACGTGGGCTTCACCCCCCAATCGGTCAACAAGCTCGGCGGCTTCCGGGTCCAGGGCCGGGGCGAGGCCGCCGCAGAGGCGATGATCGAGGACGTGCGCCTGCTGGCCGAGGCGGGTGCCGTCGCCGTCGTGCTGGAGATGGTGCCGGAGCCGGTGGCCGCGCGTGTGACCGAGGCCTCCCCGGTGCCGACCATCGGCATCGGTGCGGGGGCGCGCTGTGACGGCCAGGTGCTCGTGTGGTCCGACATGGCGGGGATGACGGACTGGACACCGCGCTTCGCCCGCCGCTTCGGCGAGGTGGGTCAGGCGCTGCGCGAGGCCGCGCAGGACTACGGCGAGGCGGTGCGCTCCGCCGCCTTCCCGACGGCCGAGCACTGGTTCGACTCCTGAGCCCCGACGACGAGACCCGCCCGGCCCCTGAGGCGACGGGCTCGGGGTGGCTGAGGTCCACGGGCACGCTCCTATGCTGTCGCCATGACGAACCCGATCCTGAGCGCCGCCGCGCTGGCGGACCGCGCCCCCCGAGGCACCCTCACCAAGGGCGAGCTCTCACCTGAGCGGCACGTGCCCCGTTCCATCGCCCGCCCCGAGTACATGTTCCACGACGGCCCCGAGCGCGTGAGCGCCCCGGACGTCAAGGACGCCGAGACCATCGAGCGCATCCGGGTGGCCGGCAGGATCGCGGCACGCGCCATGGCTGAGGCCGCCGCCGCCATCGCGCCGGGGGTGACGACCGACGAGCTCGACCGCATTGCCCACGAGTACCTGTGCGACCACGGCGCCTACCCCTCGTGCCTGGGCTACATGGGCTTCCCGAAGTCGATCTGCACCTCGGTCAATGAGGTCATCTGCCACGGCATCCCGGACTCGACCGTGCTCAACGAGGGCGATCTCATCAACCTTGATGTCACGGCCTATGTCGACGGCGTCCACGGGGACACGAACGCCACCTACGCGGTAGGCGAGACGGACCCCGAGACCCTCCTGCTCATCGAGCGCACCCGCGAGGCCATGAACCGCGGGATCAAGGCGGTGCGCCCGGGGCGCGAGGTCAATGTCATCGGCCGGGTCATCGAGCGCTACGCCAGGCGCTTCGACTACGGCGTCGTGCGCGACTACACCGGCCACGGCGTCGGTGAGGCCTTCCACTCGGGCCTCATCATCCCGCACTACGACGCCGCGCCCCTGCACGCCGAGGTGATGGAGGTGGGCATGGTCTTCACCATTGAGCCGATGCTCACTCTCGGCTCCCAGGACTGGGAGCAGTGGGATGACGGCTGGACCGTGGTGACCCGGGACCGCTCCCGCACCGCCCAGTTCGAGCACACGCTCGTCGTCACCGAGACCGGCGCGCAGGTGCTCACGCTGCCCTGACGCAGGCACCGGCAGACCGCCGCCGGGTAGCACTCCCCTGCCGCCGGGCCCGGTCGGACTCCCGCCCGCGCCCGGCCCCGATGTAGATTGCCCTCAGCACGACCACGCGTCGTCCCTCGTCCCTTCACACACCCGGAGGATGCCTATGTCCCTGCGCTTCAACCCCCCGCCGAACTGGCCCGCTCCTCCGGAGGGCTTTGTGCCCCCGGCAGGGTGGCAGCCCGACCCCGCCTGGGGCCCCGCCCCGGAGGGTTGGCAGCTGTGGGTCGACGACGCCTCTGTGCCCTCGGCGCCGGCGGTCCCCTCGGCCAGCGACCCCGCGTGGGCACCGACCCAGGCCGTGTCCACGAGCAGCGCCCCGGTGGCTGACCCGACCGGTCGGCCGGTCTCGGCTCCCTCGGCGGCCGACTACTCCGCCCCGATGGCCGCCTCCGGCCCCGACCAGACGAGCTTCCAGCCGACGGCGGCGCCCATGGGTGCGGCGGTTCAGCCGAGCTTCCAGCCCCCGGTGACGGGCGGCTCTGCTCCAATGGCGGCCTCCGCGCCGACGTCGAGCCCCTACGCCGCGAACATGAACTACGCGCAGTCCCCCACGCCCTACCAGCCGGGTCCGGCCCCGCAGGGCTTCGGCGCTCAGCCTCAGACCGGGTCCTGGCAGCCGCTCGACATCAACCAGCAGCAGGGCCCCGGCTCGACGCCGGTGACGAAGAAGTGGTGGTTCTGGGCGATCATCGTCGTGGCCGTCCTCGCCCTCGTCGGCGGCCTCGTCCTGGCACTGACCGGTGGCAAGGACGACGACCCCAAGCCCACTGCGGCCCAGACGAGCCAGCAGGACGATCCCGCGCCGCAGCCTTCCGGGAACGGAGGCTCGGACCCCGCGTCCAAGCCCACCGACGATGCCCGCCCCTCCGCGACGTCGGGTTCCTCCGGCGGCTCCGGTAACTCTGGCAACTGCCAGCAGGGAACCTCGCAGAAGTGCCCCGGTGACCTGGCCACCCAGACCCTGACACTCAAGGCCTCCGAGTACTCCAACGACCCGAACGCCACGGTCGACCTCGCCTTCGGCGACGTCGTGTGGGACGGCACCGAGCAGGTGCGCGCCGGCTGGCAGCACGGCTTCGTCGAGCCGGGCGAGGGCAAGGTCTATATGCGCCTGCCCGTGACGGTCACCTACCACGGCGAGGGACAGGCCAACCTGTACTCGCTGAACATCAAGTACGTGCATGACGGCAACAGCTTCACCCAGGAGTTCATCGTCCCCTCCGACGAGCTGCTCTCCCAGTCGGCGCCCTACGACGGCGGCTCCGTGAGCGGTTACGTCACCTTCATCATCCCGGCTGAGTACGCCAACTCCGGTGCCTTCGCCATCTCGTACAACTACAAGGACGAGTACTGGATGGCCGAGCTGTGACAGTGTGACTAGTTGTGACAGTGAACGCCTGAGCGCGCACTGACGCCATGGGCGGCGGCCCCCACACCTTGAGGGTGGGGGCCGCCGCCCGTTGTACTGAGTTGTACTAGTTGTACTGACGCGAGGCGGAACGAGCCGACCTGTACGCCGGGTTCTGTTGCCGCCGCCCGTTACCGGTGCGACGGTGGCGACCATCCATCTTGGCCCACCGTTACCGGTGGGCTCACGCGACCTACCCGCTGACTCGGACGAGCAGCCCTCAAGCGTCAGCTGTGCGGTCTTGCTCCGGGCGGGGTTTGCCTAGCCGCCCCAGTCACCCGGGGCGCTGGTGGGCTCTTACCCCACCCTTTCACCATCACCGGCGGGTAGCCCCGTCGGCTGTCTACTCTCTGTGGCACTGTTCCCGCGGGTCACCCCGGGTGGCCGTTAGCCACCGCCCTGCTCTGTGGAGCCCGGACGTTCCTCGATCCGGAGCGAACCCCGGTACCGCGGCCGCCCGGTCGGCTCGTCCGCGTGAGGAACTGTACCCGACGGCGTGGGCCCGTAGAGTGCCCCCGTGCTCATCCTCCTGCCGCCCTCAGAGGGCAAGACCTCGCCCGTCTCAGGTCCCACCCTCGACCTGGCCTCCCTGCTGGGCGCCGAGGCGCTCAGCGACCCCAGGCGCGAGGTGATGTCCGCGCTCGCACGCGTCAGCGCCCGTAGCGACGCCTCCTCGCTGCTGGGGCTGGGGCCGCGCAGCGCCGGTGACGTGGCGCTCAACCTCGTGCTTGAGCAGGCGGCCTGCGCCCCGGCCCACGCGCTGTTCACCGGTGTGCTCTATGACGCGGCGGGTATGGCGCTGCTGGGGGCGGACCCGGCCACCCGCCGGGTGCTGGGCGGGCACGTCGTCATCATGTCCGGGGTGTGGGGCGCGCTGCGCGCGACCGACTCGGTGCCCGACCACCGGCTGTCCATGGCCACGTCCTTGGAGGGACCGGGCCGCCTGGCGTCCTTCTGGCGACCGTGGCTCACCCCGGTGCTCGAAGGGCTTGCCGGGGACGGGATCGTCGTCGACTGCCGTTCCGGGGCCTACTCCCCCGCCTGGCAGCCGACGCCCGCCCGTACGGCGACGCTGCTGCGGGTCTCGGTCGTAGTCGAGCGCGCGGACGGCTCCCGCTCGGCGGTCTCCCATCACGTCAAGCACACGCGGGGCCTGCTCACAGGCGCGCTCGTGCGGGCGCTGGCTGCGGGCACACTCTCACCGGATGACGACGTCGAGGCGGTCGTGCGGGTGGCCGGGGGCCTTGAGGCGGTGCGCGGTGCGGAGCTGGGGCTGGCGGACCGGGCGGGCCGACGTGACCTCGTGCTCGTGCTGGCCGGGGCCGCACGCTGAGCCGGGTTCCGCGCTGAGCGGCAGTGCCGGCCGGTCTCAGTCCTCCATGCGCACGAGGATGACGTCGTTGTCCTCGGCGTGGATCACCTGGTCCTGGGGGGCGGCGGCGATGCGGGCGTGCTCCTGGGGGCTGATCTCGACGTTGCCCTCCACGCGGCGCCCGTAGAGCGCGACGGCCCCCAGGCCACCGGTGGCGCGGCGCACGTCGTCGTACTCGGCCAGGAGGTCGGCCGGGATGGCGGAGGCCAGGGCGTCGCGGCGGCTCTGGGTGTCCCGGAGCTCGGCGTCGATGCGGGCGAACTCCGCGTCGCGCTCGGCGGTGAGCTCGCGCCCGGCGGCACGCACCTCCTGCTCGGACTGGGCGAGCCGGTCGACCTCGGCCTGGGCGCGCTCGAGGGCCTCCATGGCGGCGAACTGGGCCTCCTCGAGGTCCCCCTGGCGGCGTCCGAGCTGGTCGATCTCGCCCTGGATGGCGGTCAGGTCACGGGCGCCGGCGGCGCCGGAGGACAGGAGCTCGCGCAGGGCGGCGGCCCGGTGCACGACCTTGGCGACCTCGTCATCGGCATGAGTGGCCTCACGCTTGGCCTCAGCGAGGGAGGCTGCGGCGACGACGGCGTCACGCTTGTTGGCCTTCAGCTCACCCACGGTGGCCTCGATGCGTGCGAGCACCGGCAGGTCATGGCGCTCGTGGACGAGCCTGGCGAGCTGGGAGTCCAGCTGCTGGAGGTCGATGAGCAGTCGCTGGTCGCTGAGGGAAGCGCTCGTCACGGGGTGTCCTTCGTCGACGGGTGGGGAGGGTCTGGGCGGGCCGACGTCCTAGGAGCCGGTGCTCAGGCGCAGGGTCCAGGGATCGGTGACGACCGTCGAGACCCGCGTGGTGAGTGTACGTCCCCGCTGTGCGGCCCCGGCCTCGAGCCGGGCGGCCAGGGCGTCCAGGCCCAGCCACTCGGTGGCCCAGTGGGTGCCGCACAGCAGGTAGGGGCGCCCGTCGGCCAGGTGGTCGGTGGCCGGGTGGTGGCGCAGGTCGGCGGTGAGAAAGACGTCGGCCCTCGCCTGGCGGGCGGCGTCGAGGAGGGAGTCGCCGGAGCCGCCGGAGACGGCGACAAAGCTGACCTCGGCCTCCGGGTCGCCACCGACGAGCAGGCCGGGGGCCGAGTCGGGCAGGGCTGTGGCGACGCGCTCGGCCAGGGCACGCAGGGTCATGGGCTGTGGCAGGTGCCCGACGCGGCCGATGCCGAGGGAGGGGTCGGCGCTGGACGGGGACAGGACGGTGGTGCTGGTCAGGCCGACGGCTGCGGCCAGGGCGTCGGCGTTGCCGCCGGCCGCGCAGTCCCACGTGGTGTGGGCGTTGGCCAGCGCGATGCCGGCGCGGATGAGGCGGTGGACGCTGCGTCCCTTGGCAGTGGTGGCGCTGACGTGGTCGGTGCCGCGCAGGAAGAGGGGGTGGTGCGTGATGACCATCTCGACGCCGGTGCTGATGGCCTCGTCGATGACGGCCGGCAGGGGGTCGACGGCGAGCAGGACGGTGTGCACGACGTCGGCGGGGTCGCCGCAGATGAGCTGGTTGGAGTCCCAGGATTCGGCGAGCTCGGGCGGTGCGGCCTGGCGGAGGATCTCGACGACGGCGGCGACGGTGAGGGGTGCCGACTCACTGGGGGCGGTGGTGCTCATGGCCTCAGGCTATCGGGGCCGGTGCGCCCGGGGGCCGCCTGGGCGCGCCTGACCGCCAGTGGTACCCCCGACGGGGCTCGAACCCGTACACCCTAAGGTCTCGGCTTTTAAGGCCGCTGCGTCTACCGATTTCGCCACGGGGGCTGGGCACCCCCAGAAGACCAGGGGCTGGGCACCCCCGGAAGACCAGGGGCTGGGACCCCGGGTCAGCGGGGGCTCGTACCCCCACTGGGACTCGAACCCAGGACCATGTGCTTATCAGGCACGGACGAGGTATAAGCTCGCTGCTCTAACCACTGAGCTATGGGGGCGGGTGCGGCGGCGGTCGCCGTCGGCGCAGCACAGACTACCGCGTGGGTGCTGCACCCGGGTCCACCAGACGGCCCCTGCGGACAGGGGCTGGGAGCCCGACCTACGCTGCACGCCATGAAACTCGCCCGGCGTGCCGTGACCGCCCAACCCTTCCACGCGATGACTATCGGCGCCCGGGCGCAGGCCCTGGAGGCGTCGGGCGGGGACGTGGCGAAGCTGAGCCTGGGTGAGCCCTCCTTCGGTGCTCCCCCGGGCGTGCACGAGGCCATGCGTGAGGTGATGGACGGCCGGGCGCTGCCGTACACGCCCGCACCGGGCCTACCGGCCCTGCGGGAGGCGATCGCGCACTGGTACGGGCAGCGTCACCACGTGGACCTGGACCCGAGGCGGGTGATTGTCACGGCGGGCGGCTCGGCCGCCCTGGTCCTGGCGACGGCGCTGACAGTGGAGGAGGGTGACGACGTCGTCATGGCGGACCCGTGCTACCCGTGCAACCGGGAGCTGGTTGAGGCCTTCGGTGGCCGGGTGGTGCTCGCGCCCTCAAACCCGGCCTCGCGCTACCAGCTCAGCCGCCCGCTCATGGAGGCGGCCTGGACACCTGCGACCACGGCCGTGCAGATGGCGACGCCGTCGAACCCGACGGGCACGTCCATCCCCTTCGGGGAGCTGGCGGAGATCTGCGCCTCGGCGCGTGAGCGCGGCGCCTGGCGGGTGGTGGACGAGATCTACCTGGGGCTGGCCGACCCGGATGAGGACGGGCGCGTCGCGCGCACGGTCCTGGAGACCGACCCCGAGGCGCTGGTCGTGTCCTCCTTCTCGAAGTTCTTCTCGATGACGGGCTGGCGGCTGGGCTGGCTGGTGGTGCCCGAGTCCCTGGTGGAGGCGGCGGAGAACCTCGCGGTGAATTTCTTCCTGTGCGCCGCGGCGCACACGCAGCGCGCGGCACTGGCCTGCTTCACGCCCGAGGCCCTGGCGGCCTGCGAGGAGCGCAGGGTGGAGCTGGTCGAGCGCCGTCGGCTGGCGCTGGAGGGGCTGGGTCGTCTGGGACTGAAGGTCCCGGTGGAGCCCGACGGCGCCTTCTACGTGTACTTCGATGTCTCGGCGAGCGGGCTGAGCTCCTGGGACTTCTGCGTGCGGGCGCTGGAGGAGGCGCATGTGGCCCTGACCCCGGGGCGCGACTTCGGGGCGGCGACGGCGGACACCCACGTGCGCCTGTCCTATGCGGCAAGCCGACAGGAGATCGCGCTGGGCCTGGATCGCCTGGCGGGATTTATGGCCTCGCTGCGCTGAGGGCGGCAGGCACGGGGCTGTGGTGTCTCAGGTCATCGGTGACGGTTCTGTGTCAGGGCATTGGTGACGCTTGGGGTTGGGGGTGTGGGTGGACATGTATGTGGTGACGGGTTCGGGCTGGGTGTGTGTTCGGTCAGGGCCTTGGCCGTCTGAGCGGAGTCTCGACGCTTCTGGGGTGCCGGTGGCCGCGAGGAGGTGGGGCTCTGGATCCAGGAGTGTCCACGGCGCGGACATGACCAGCCTGGGTGTTCGACCCGCCGGGAGGAGAACGGGGTGATCGCGCGCCTGTGGGCCGGGGTGTCAACGGCATCCCCGGTTCATGCCCGCCGTGTGGACACCGGCGGTGCGCGAGTGGCGGCCCGGGCCCGTGCGCACCTGCGAGACGACCGGGTCCGGGCGCGAGGGGGCCGAGCCCCGGCCCCGCGGGTGTCTACGGCGCGGACATGACCGGCCTGGGTGTTCGACCCGCGGGGAGGAGTACGGCGTGATCGCGCGCCTGTGGGCTGGGGTGTCGACGGCGGCCTCGGTTGATGTCCGCCGTGTGGACACCGGCGGTGCGCGAGCGGCGGCCCGGGCCCGTACGAGCCCGGTGGGACGACGAGCTGGTGGCAGCACCAGGGCCTCCAGGCCGGCGACTGCCACGGGCCCAGTGGGCCGGAAGCCGGAGGACACCACCCCCGAGGCCACCCGGACGTGTCACCTACGCAGACACCCCAGGTGTCACCGACGTCCTGACACAGAACTGTCACCGAGCAGCTGGAGGGTGGCAGCGCGCCGCGCGCCCGCCGAGGGGCCACGAGCACGCGCCAGGATGGGCGCGTCTGGTCGCGGCGCCCGGAGGACCCGACGAGGACCGGCGTCGACCTCGTTGCCCAGGTCCTGCTCTCGTCCCTCGCACGTCGACCTCGCTCCTCACACGTTGATCTCGTTGCGTGAACGAACGAGATGGAGGGCTGAGGAACGAGATGGAAGGTAGAGGGACGAGATGGAGGGCTGAGGCTCGTTCCTGGCACGTCGATCTCGTTGTCCAGGTCTTGATCTCGCTTCTCGTACGTCGATCTCGTTCCGCACACGTTGATCTCGTTGCGTGAACGAACGAGATGGAAGGCCGAGGGACGAGATGGAAGGCTGAGGAACGAGATGGACGGGCTTGGCGTGCGCTGTCCAGGCCCCTGCCCCGAAGACCATGACGTCGGGCCATGACCTGTGGGTGCCATCGGGGAGCTGACGCCCGTGTTCGCAGTGTGGTCACGGGCAGCGCGCACGACCGGCGGCCCGAGCCCGTCCACACCCGCACGGCGACAGGAGCAGGGCACGAGGCGACCGCGCCCCTGGCACCAGGAGAGCCCACGGCGCGCAGGGCGGGCTCATGGCCTGCTCGCGACCGCGCCCCGGCACCAGGAGAGCCCACGGCGCGGACATGACCAGCCCACACGCCCGACCCGCCCGGAGGAGTACGGCATGATCGCGCGCCTCCGGGCCAGGGCGTCAACGCCATCCCCGGTCCATGCCCACCGCGTCGACACCAACAGCGCGTGCCACCGGCGGCCCGGGCCCGTCCACACCCGTGGGACGACGAGCTGGCGGCAGCACCAGGGCCTGAAGGCCGGCAACTGCCACGGCCCCGGTGGGCGGCCGGCCGGCCGGAGAAGACCATCCCCGACACCAACCCGAAGTGTCACCCCACAAACACCCGAACTGTCACCAATGCCCTGACACAGAACTATCACCAATGTCCTGAGACATCACACGGCAGGCACGGGGCCCGTATCAGGACAAAGGACATCGTGGTGGACCCGGCCGGACTCGAACCGACGACCGACGCGGTGTAAACGCGTTGCTCTACCAGCTGAGCTACAGGTCCTGGGGGGGCGGGGCCGGCCGACCGGCTCCCGCGAGGGCGGTACCTCAGCGCCTACGGCTGGAGACCCGGATGCCGCTCCAACGCTCGCCCATGGCGGCGGCGCTGGTGGCGTGCATGCCCGCCGTGCGGGCCGCCTCCTCCACGTCACCGGTGGGGACGGCACCGGTGGTGCGGGCCTTGGGGGTCAGGACCCAGATGACGCCGTCGCCGTCGAGGTTCGACTGGGCGTCGACAAGGAGGTCGGTGAGGTCGTCGACATCGCCGTCGTCGTCACGCCACCAGACGATGGCGGAGTCTGCGACGTCCTCGTAGTCCTCGTCCACGAGTCCAGTGCCGGTCTCGGTCTCGGCGGCCTGACGCAGGGCCTGGTCGACGTCGTCGTCGTACCCGAACTCCTGGATGATGAGGCCGGAGGCGAAGCCGAAGGCCCCGCCCGCTCTGGTCGTCACTGTGTCTCTCCGTTTTCTGGACCGTGGGTCCCTGGTGCGTGGCGGCGCGCGTCGCGGTCGCGGCGCATGCCCTAAGTTCACGGTACAAGAGCACCGCTGTGCAAGTGATGACGAGAGCATGTGCGCGTACCACCGGCCTGCCGGGAATCACCTAGGATTGCCCGCGTGCCTGACCTCACAGGCCGCATGGGACTTTCTGCCCTGCCATGAGGTCTTTCTTCCTCCGCCAGGCCGTAGATTAGTAGGCACAGTCAATCGCGGCCGCGCCCGGTCGCCCCTGGAGCCACCAGGGACGACCGACAACCGACCACCACCCGATCCGCTCAGCACCGACGCGAGGAAAGAGGGAACACGTGAGCCCGACCAGCGACTCCACGCCGCTCATCGACGGTCTCCTGACCAAGGTCAACGACAACGACCCCGAGGAGACCAGGGAGTGGCGCGACTCCCTCGATGCGCTCATCGAGGAGAAGGGCGCCCCCCGTGCCCGCTTCATCCTCCTGTCGATGCTCGCCGAGGCGCGCAGGAAGAACGTCAACCTGCCCACGCAGACGACGACGCCCTACGTCAACACCATCAACGTCGTTGACGAGCCCTACTTCCCGGGCGACGAGGACACCGAGCGCACCTACCGCCGCTGGCTGCGCTGGAACGCCGCCGTCATGGTCACACGCGCCCAGCGCCCCGGCGTCAGCGTCGGCGGTCACATCTCCTCCTACGCCTCGACGGCGACGCTGTACGAGGTGGGCATGAACCACTTCTTCCGCGGCAAGGATCACCCGGGCGGCGGCGACCACGTCTTCTTCCAGGGCCACGCCTCCCCCGGCAACTACGCCCGAGGCTTCCTTGAGGGCCGCCTGAGCGAGGCGGACCTCGACGGCTTCCGCCAGGAGTACTCGCACCCGGCGGCCTCCGAGGGCCGCGGCATGCCCTCCTACCCGCACCCGCGCCGCATGGAGGACTTCTGGGAGTACCCGACCGTCTCCATGGGCCTGGGCCCCGCCGAGGCGATCTACCACGCCTGGTTCGACAAGTACCTGCAGGGCGCAGGCATCAAGGACACCTCCCAGCAGCACACCTGGGCCTTCCTCGGCGACGGCGAGATGGACGAGCCCGAGTCCCGCGGCATGCTCCAGCTCGCGGCCAACCAGCAGCTCGACAACCTCACCTTCGTCATCAACTGCAACCTCCAGCGCCTCGACGGCCCGGTGCGCGGCAACGGCAAGATCGTCCAGGAGCTCGAGGCCTTCTTCCGGGGCGCCGGCTGGAACGTCATCAAGGTCATGTGGGGCCGCGGCTGGGACCAGCTCTTCGCCGCCGACAAGGACCACGCCCTCGAGCACCTCATGATGGAAACCCTCGACGGCGACTTCCAGGCCTTCAAGGCCAACGACGGCGCCTATGTGCGCGAGCACTTCTTCAACCGCGACCCGCGCACCGCCGCGCTCGTCAAGGACTGGACCGACGACGAGATCTGGGCCCTGCAGCGCGGCGGCAACGACTACCGCAAGGTCTACGCCGCCTACAAGGCCGCCACTGAGCACAAGGGCCAGCCGACGGTCATCCTCGCGCACACCATCAAGGGCTACCTGCTCGGCTCCCACTTCGCCGGTCGCAACGCCACCCACCAGATGAAGAAGCTGACGCTGGAGGACCTCAAGGGCCTGCGCGACCGGCTCCACATCCCGATCACGGACGAGCAGCTCGAGGCCGACCCGAAGATGCCGCCCTACTACCGTCCGGCCGACGACGACCCGGCGTTGATGTACATGCTTCAGCGTCGCCGCGAGCTCGGCGGATTCGTCCCCGAGCGCCGTGACAACGGCACGCTTCTCGAGCTGCCGGGCGACAAGGCCTACGAGGTTCTCAAGGGCGGCTCGGGCAAGCGCGAGGTCGCCTCGACGATGGCCTTCGTCCAGCTGCTCAAGGAGCTCGTCAAGGACAAGGTCATCGGCCGGCGCATCGTGCCGATCGTTCCGGACGAGTCGCGCACCTTCGGTCTGGAGTCCCTGTTCCCGACGAAGAAGATCTACAACACGCTCGGCCAGAACTACACGCCGGTGGACGCCGACATGATGCTGTCCTACCGCGAGTCCACCTCCGGCCAGCTCATGCACACCGGCATCAACGAGGCAGGCTCCGCCGCCGTCTTCCAGGTCGCGGGCACCAGCTACGCCACCCACGGCGAGCCGATGATCCCGGTCTACATCCTGTACTCGATGTTCGGCTTCCAGCGCACGGCGGACCAGTTCTGGGCGGCGGGTGACCAGCTCGCGCGCGGCTTCCTCATCGGCGCCACCGCGGGCCGCACGACCCTCCAGGGTGAGGGCACCCAGCACATGGACGGGCACTCGCCGCTCATCGCCTGGACCAACGAGGCCTTCGCCTCCTACGACCCGGCCTACGCCTACGAGATCCGCCACATCGTGCGTGACGGTCTCCAGCGCTGGTACGGCCCGGATGAGACCCGCAACCGCAACATCATGTACTACCTCACGGTGTACAACGAGCCCATCCACCAGCCGGCTGAGCCCGAGGACGTCGACGTCGAGGGCATCATCAAGGGCATCCACAAGATCGCCAATGCTCCCGCCGGCGACGGCCCTGAGGTCCAGCTCCTGGCCTCGGGCATCGCGGTGCCGTGGATCCTGGAGGCCCGCGACATGCTGGCCGAGCACTGGGGCGTGCGCGCCAGCGTCTGGTCCGTCACCTCCTGGGGCGAGCTGCGTCGCGAAGCCCTGGAGGTCGAGCGGCACAACTTCCTCAACCCCGACGACCAGCGGGTGGCGTACCTGACCCAGAAGCTCTCCGGCGCTCAGGGTCCCTTCATCGCCACGAGCGACTACGACCACGCCGTGCAGGACCTCATCCGTCCGTGGGTGCCCGGCTCCTACCACGTGCTGGGTGCCGACGGCTTCGGCTTCTCCGACACCCGCAAGGCGGCCCGCCGTCACTACCTCATCGACTCGGCCTCCGTCGTCACCAAGGCGCTGCAGGCCCTGGCGAAGGAGGGCAAGGTGGACGCCTCCGCCCCGACCCAGGCGATCTCTCGCTACGACCTGACCAACGTCAACGCCGGCACCTCCGGCTCCGACGGCGGCGATGCCTGACGGCGAGTCTGGCGACGCCGGGGCCCGGACCAGCTCGCTGCTGGTCCGGGCCCCGGCGTCATCCGCCCCTGAGCCTCACCGGCGTCGGCCCGGCTACGCCTCAGCCCCGTCCTCGGTGGCGGGCACCGACGGGTCGGAGCCCGTGTAGAAGCGGGCATCGCGGTAGTGGGGGTGCAGCAGGTTCTCCGGGCTCAGCAGCTCATCCAGCGTCCGCTCGTCCAACAGCCCCATCTCGAGGACCACCTCGCGCACGTCACGACCGCTGCGGGCGCACTCGCGCCCCACGAGGTCGCCGTTGTGGTGGCCGATGACCTCATTGAGGTAGGTGACGATCCCGATGGAGGACAGCACGTGGTCGCGGCAGACCTCCTCATTGGCCTCGATCCCGATGACGCACAGCTCGCGCAGTGTGCGCATGGCGTTGGTCAGCAGCCGGATGGACTCCAGGCTCGTCTGCCCGATGACGGGCTCCATGACGTTGAGCTGGAGCTGGCCGGCCTCGGCGGCGAAGGTGAGGGCGACGTCGTTGCCCATGACCTTGAAACACACCTGGTTGACGACCTCGGGGATGACCGGGTTGACCTTGGCCGGCATGATCGAGGAGCCCGCCGCCCGCTCGGGCAGGCGGATCTCGCCGAGCCCCGCGCGCGGGCCAGAGGACAGCAGGCGCAGGTCGTTGCAGATCTTGGAGAGCTTGACGGCCAGGCGCTTGATCGCGGCGTGCATGGACACGTAGGCACCCGTGTCGCTCGTGGCCTCCATGAGGTTGGCGGCGCCCTGCACGGGCAGATCGGTGATCTGCTGCAGGTGACGTACCGCCGTCTGCTGGTAGGAGGGAGGGGTGTTGAGCCCGGTGCCGATCGCCGTGGCCCCGAGGTTGACCTCCAGCAGCAACGCCGAGTTGTTGCGCAGGCGCAGCACCTCCTCCCCCAGCAGGACGCTGAAGGCCTCGAACTCCTGACCCAGGCTCATGGGCACGGCGTCCTGGAGCTGGGTGCGGCCCATCTTGAGCACGTTCTTGAACTGCAGGCCCTTGGAGTGGAAGGCGTCAATGAGCCGCTCGAGCTCGGCGACCATCTCCTCGACGCGCGCGTAGAGCCCCAGCCTGAAGCCGGTGGGGTAGGCGTCGTTGGTGGACTGTGACTTGTTGACGTGGTCGTTGGGGTTGACGACGTCGTAGCGGCCCTTGGCATAGCCCATGTGCTCGAGGGCGAGGTTGGCGATGACCTCGTTGGTGTTCATGTTGACGCTGGTGCCGGCGCCGCCCTGGAACACGTCGACGGGGAACTGGTCCATGCAGCGCCCGTCCTCAAGCACCTGGTCGCAGGCCCACACGATCGCCTCGGCGATCTCGTCGCTGAGGGTGCCGAGCTCCTGGTTGGCCAGTGCCGCGGCCTTCTTGACCTGGACCATGCCGCGCACGAAGGCGGGCTCCTCACCGACCGTGTTGCCGGAGATCTGGTAGTTCTCGCAGGCGCGTAGCGTGTGGATCCCCCAGTAGGCCTCCAGCGGGACGTCCCGCTTACCAAGCAGGTCCTCCTCGGTACGAGTGGCCTGAGACATCATCGTCCCTCCTGACCGCGCCTGTGGCGCGTGTGATCAACTCGGCGCTGCTCGTGCAGCGGCGGCACGGCAAGCCTAGCCGGATCCGGCCATCCGCGAGCAGTTGTCGCATTCCTACAAGGCCACCGCTTACGATGACGGTATGAACGAGTTGAGCCAGCCCGCGGTGGCGGCGCTGCGCCGGGCCCAGGACACGATCATTGAGCACTGCATCGACCGCATCAGCTCCGCCCACTCCTGGTACCGCACCCTGCCGGAGGCCCCGCGCCGCCAGATCGAGAAGGTCGCGCGCCTGGGCGTGACGATGTTCGTCGACATGGTGGACAACCCGACGACCGCCGTCGCCCCCTCCCGCATCTTCTCTGTCGCCCCCGCCGCCCTGACGGGCACGATCACGCTGGAGCAGACGCTCTCGCTCGTGCGCAGCGTGCTCGACGTCGTCGTCGAGGAGGCGCCACAGGCCGTGCCCGAGGACATGCGCGACCGGGTGACGATCCTCGTGCTCACCTTCGGGCGCGACGTCGGCTTCGCCGCCGCGGAGGTCTACGCGCGCGTGGCCGAGGCCCGCGGCGCCTGGGACGCGCGCCTGGAGTCGGTGGCGGTGGACGCCATGCTCCACGACTCCCCCGAGGACGCCACCACCCGTGCCGGTTCCGCCGGGTGGTCCGGGTCCGGGCCCGTCGTCGCCATCGCAGCCGAGGCGGTGCTCGATGCGCTGGCGGTCTCGCGCCTGCGCCGCCACTGCCGTCAGGTGGCCGCTGACTGCCTCGTGTCCGTGCGGAGCGGCTCCGTCATCATCATCCTCGGAGGATCGCTCTCCTCCCAGGCCCCCGGGGAGACGCCCGAGCGGGCCCTCGACCGTGTCGCCGGCCAGGTGGCCGAGCGCCTGGACGGCCCGGCCGTCATCGGTCCGGTCGTGGCGGGCGTGGCTCAGGCGGGGCGCTCGCTGCGCTCGGCGCTGGCCGGACTGCATGCCCGGGCGGGCTGGGCCCAGGCCCCCAACCCGGTTCACGCCGACGACCTCCTGCCCGAGCGGCTGCTCAACGGCGACAAGCTCGCCATCGAGCAGATCTCTGCCCTCGTTGCCGCTCCCCTGCACGCGATGGGCGAGCCCTTCGAGGAGACGGTCGCGACCTACCTCGCCCTGGGCCGCAGCCTTGAGGCGACGGCGAGGACCCTGTTCGTGCACGCCAACACGGTGCGCTACCGCCTGGGTCGGGTCACCGAGCACATCGGGTGGGACGCCACCGATGCCCGCGACGGCTTCATACTCCATATGGCGGTCATCGTCGCCCGGCTTGCGGCTGAGCGGGAGGACTGAGGGTGCGCGCCATCCTGTGCCCGGGTCAGGGCTCACGGCCCACGGCGCTGCTGCCCGACGTTGAGGACGGTGCCCCGCAGCAGGAGAGCGTCGGCTCGTCCCCGGTCCCCAAGGCCGTCCGGCGCCTCGTGCGCGAGGCGTCCGCCGTCTGCGGCCTGGACCTGCCGAAGCTGGTGAGACAGTCTGTTGAGAATCCCGACGGCGAGCCGCTCGGTACGCATGTGGCCCAACCGCTCACGGTCCTTATCTCGCTGCTCAGCGCCCTGCGCGTCGGCTTGCTCGGCCCGGCCGAGGGCGAGCGGGCGGCCCTTGACGGCCCGCAGCCGGGCACCGTCGTCGCAGGCCACTCACTGGGCTCCGTCACCGCGCTGGCCCTCGCGGGCGCACTCAGTCCCCTTGAGGCGGTGCGGCTGGCGGCGGTGCGAGGCCGGGCGATGGCCTCGTGCTGCACGGCCGATGACGGCACCCGCCTGGGAGGGATGAGCGCTGTCGTCGGCGGCGAGCGCGAGGACGTGCTCGCACAGATCCACGCGGCGGGGCTGACCGTGGCCAATGTCAACGGCGCCACGCAGGTCGTGGCCTCCGGGACCTTCGAGGCCCTGGCCCGGCTGAGTGCTCCCACCGGGGCCCGGCTCGTGCCCCTCGACGTCGCCGGCCCCTTCCACTGCCCGTTGCTGGCGGGGGCGGCCCCTGCGTTGGAGCAGGCAGTCCGCTGCCTGCCCGACCGGCCACTGCTGCGCCCCGTGGTCGATGACGCGACCGGTGAGCTCCACCCGGTCGGCACGTCCTCGCGCGTGCTTCTCGAGGCGCTGGCGGGCAAGCTGACGGCACCGGTGCGCTGGGACCTGGTCCAGGAGCGCCTGGTCGCCCTGGGCACCGACGAGGCCGTGGTGCTGGCTCCCGCTCAGGTCCTGGCGGGCCTGGCCCGGCGCGGCCTGCCGGGCGTCAGGCTCACCCGCCTGAGCTGAGCCCGTCGCTGGTCACGCGCACCACCACCGATGAGGGACAATCGTCCCGGACCGGGCTCACCGCCCGACACGCCGGGCCCGGGCACGGCGACCAGCCGCTGCCGGGCCCGCGCGGACCCGTACCACCCGAAGGAGACACCATGGCCGATGAGACCAGTACCGACGTCCTCGCCGCCGTCCTTGAAATCACCGCGGAGGAGGCCGGGGTGGACGTGAGCGAGGTGAGCGAGACCTCCCGCTTCGCCGACGACCTCGACATCGACTCGCTGGGCCTGCTCACGATCGCCACCCAGGTGGAGGAGCGTTTCGGCGTCGCGCTGGACGACTCCCTCATCCCGACGCTGCCGACGGTGGGCTCCCTCGTCGAGCTCGTGACCTCCCAGAAGGGCTGAGGTCCGCGTGCTCGACGCCGCCTCGCTTGCGCCGCGCACCGCGGTTGTCACGGGCCTGGGGACCACGAACCCGCTGGCGGGTGACGTCGCCGGGACCTGGCAGGCGCTGCACACCTCTCGTACGGCCGTGTGCGCCCTTGACGAGGACTGGGCCGAGGCGCTCGACCTGCCCGTGAGGATCGCCGCGCCGCTCGCCGTCGACCCGTCGGTGCTGCTCACGCCGCGTGAGCTGCGCCGTGTGGACCGTGCCAGCCAGTGTGCGCTGTTGGCGGCCCGTGAGGCCTGGGCCCAGGCCGGCGGGGAGGCCCTGGCCGCCCGGGTGCCCGGTGAGCGTCTGGCGGTGTCGCTCTCCCCCGGCATGGGCCCGGTGCTCTCCGTCATGGCGGCCTGGGACACCCTGAGGGAACGGGGCCCCAGGCGGGTCCTGCCGACGGCGGTGCCCGCGCTCATGCCCAACGCCCCCGCAGCCACGGTCGGCATTGAGCTGGGGGCCCGGGCCGGTATCCACGCACCTGTCTCGGCCTGTGCCTCGGGGGCGGAGGCCATCGCCTACGCGGCTGACCTCATCGCCCTTGGCCGGGCCGACGTCGTCGTCGCCGGCGGCACGGACGCGGCCCTGCACCCGATGACGGTGGCGGCCTTCGCAGCAATGAGGGCCCTGTCCACGCGGAACGAGGATCCGACGACGGCCTCACGGCCCTTCGCCCCGGACCGCGACGGCTTTGTCCTGGGTGAGGGTGCGGGGGTGCTCGTCCTGGAGGCCGCCGAGCACGCGGCGGCGCGCGGCGCCACGGTGCTGGCGGTGCTGGCGGGCACCGCGGTGACGGCGGACGCTTACGACGTCGCTCGGCCCGAGCCCAGCGGCGCCGAGCAGGAGCGGGCCCTGCGCCTGGCCCTGGAGCGCGGTGGGATCGACCCGGCCGAGGTGGGGCACGTCAACGCCCACGCGACCTCGACGCCGGCCGGTGACGTGGTCGAAGCGCGGGTCCTTGCCCGCACGGTCCCGGCGGCCGCGGTCTCAGCCACGAAGTCCTCCACCGGACACCTGCTGGGCGGCGCGGGCGGTCTTGAGGCGGTGCTCGCCGTCATGGCGCTCGTGGAGGGGTGGCTGCCGCCGACGCTGCTGCCGGGCGGGATTGACGCGGAGGTCTCAGCGACGGGTCTGGACGTCGTGGGCCCCGAGGGGCGCGAGGCGCCCGGGCTGCGGGTGGCGGTGAGTACGTCCTTCGGCTTTGGCGGGCACGACGTGGCTCTGGCCTTCACGGCCTGAGACAGCGAGGCTGCGAGGAGGCTCAGCCGACCCGGTGGAGCCAGCGCACGGGGGCTCCCGCCCCGGCGTAGCGGAAGGGCTCGAGCTCGTCGTCCCAGGCCTGGCCGAGGGCGAGGTCGAGCTCGCGTCGCATGACTGCGGGCTCGTCGGCGTGCAGGAGCGCGGCCCGCACCCGGTCCTCGGGGATGACGACGTTGCCGTGCGCGTCCGTCTGGGCGTGGAAGATGCCGAGGTCGGGCGTGTGGGACCAGCGTCCGCCGTCGGTGCCGGGCGAGGCCTCCTCAGTCACCTCGTAGCGCAGGTTCGCCCAGCCGCGCAGGGCGCTGGTCAGGCGCGCGCCGGTGCCGACCTGACCGACCCAACTGACCTCGGAGCGCATCATGCCGGGGGCCGCGGGCTGCTCGGTCCAGTCCAGGTGCACGCGGGCGCCCAGGGCCTCGGCGGCTGCCCACTCGATGTGCGGGCACAGCGCACGCGGCGCAGAGTGCACGAAAAGTACACCGCGGGTGTAAGCACCGTTCACGACGGATCGCCTCCTGTGGTTCGAGATTCGTCTTCCCCAACGTTCTCGAACCGAGCCCAGCGGCCCTCATGACGCACGCGGTGTGCGTCACCAGTATGACGCGGGCGGGCGCGCCGGTCCACCCGACGCGCCCGCCCCACGCAGTTGCACCACCTGGCGCAGGCGGCGCTGTTACCCCCTACAGCCTTCTGCCGGCCTTTACAGCCCCTTGGCCAGCAGGTCCTTCATCGCCTTGGCGCGGGTGCGCCGGTCGAGGCGGTCGAGGTAGAGGTGGCCGTCCAGGTGGTCACACTCGTGCTGGATGCAGCGCCCCATGAGCTCCTCCCCCTCGACGACGACCTCCTTGCCGTCCAGGTCGATGCCGACGGCGCGCGCGTACCAGGCCCGCTTGGTGGGGTACCACAGGTCCGGAACGGACAGGCAGCCCTCGTCACCGTCCTGGTACTCGTCGAAGTCGAGCTCCTGGATGCGGGGGTTGAGGACGTAGCCGATCTCGCCGTCGATGTTCCAGGAGAAGGCGCGCAGGCTGACGCCGATCTGGTTGGCGGCCAGGCCCGCACGGCCCTCGGCGTCGACGTTCTCGAGCAGGTCCTCGACGAGCTGCTTGACAGAGTCATCGATGTCGGTGATCCAGTCACACTCCGTGCGCAGGACAGGGTCGCCGATGATGCGGATGTCGCGATAAGCCATGGGCACATCCTCGCACGCGCGTGCCGGGCTCGTGACGGGGCGCCGGTAGCCTGCGGGTATGCCACTGCCCCGTCCGGCCCGGCTGCTGCGCCCGCGCAGGTCCCGTGCCACCGCCGTCCCACCGCAGTCTCTTGTGCGCACCCTCGACCGGGGTACGCGCGTGCTGGGGGCGGTGCCCGTCGACGCGCAGGGGGTCTGCTGGCTCGTGTCCACCCCGGCCGCACTCCTGACCCTCAGCGCCACGGGCAGCGCCGACGGCGCGGAGGGCACGACGGCGCCCCCACTGCCCGAGCGCCTGACCTGGGACCGCCTGAGCCGGGCGTCCTGGGACGCTGAGGAGCGCGTCATCACCCTCCGGCTGCTTGGAGAGGGTGCCGAGAGGCGGGTGCAGGTACCGGCGGTGCTGCGCTACGAGGTCGGCGCGGACGCCCGCGGCCCCCTGGAGGAGGTGCACGAGGTGGACGAGGTGCCCTTCCTGCGCTCCCTGCGCGAGCGGGTGGAGGCCATGATCGTTCACCACGTCTCGACCACCCTGCCCAGCGGGGTGCGGCTGACCGCCTCGGTGCGCAGGGCGCCCGACGGCGGGCTGTACACCGTCCTGGAGCCTGAGGCGCACTCGGAGGGCGTGGTGAGGTTCCCCGACGAGGTCGAGGCGCTCCTGCGCCGCGTCCACGACGGTGTGGGGCTGCCCACACGGAGCGATTCTCGCGGGATTCCACCATTCCCCTGAACGGGACCGATTCGACGCCTTCGGGCGCGGTTGCTAGAGTTCTACCCGCGCCTAGCGCCATTCCCGCGTAGCTCAATGGCAGAGCACTCGACTGTTAATCGAACGGTTGCTGGTTCGAGTCCAGCCGCGGGAGCCATTCGGAGGCCCGGTCGTGAGGACCGGGCCTCTGTCGTGTCCCCCGGATCGCCCGGCCGGGACCGCCCGGCCCAGACCTGTCGGCTCAGACGGGCCGACCCAGCTGGATGCGCCGGTTCTCCAGACCGATGATCTCCTCGAAGACCTCACGATAGCCCTCGTCCTCGGGCGACATGCGCCGCTGGCGCCCGCGCAGCTCAGTCAGGCGCCGGTTGACGCCCATGCGGGCCAGGGAGGTGATGACCTCCCGCGCGTAGCGCTCGACGGCAGTCTCGTCCACCACGCCGTTGGCGTCACGGCGCAGTGCCAGGGGCAGCTCGACAACGGCCAGCGCGGTCAGGGCGTTGTCCACCTCGGGGGCCGCCCCCAGGCGCACCTGCTCAACCCAGCGGCCAATGGCCCTGCGCTCGACGGCCTCGCGACCCGCCCCGCCCGCGGTCAGCGCCTGCACCTCCTGCTCGGCGCGGTCCACACCACCGGCAGCCTCAAGTGCCTCAAAGGCCGCACGGTGGAGCGGGTCAATGAAGGCCGCCGGCTCGATGGAATCTGCACCGACGCGTGAGGCGATGAGCGGCATCTGGACCATGACGGCCAGGACCTGCCGCTCGAGAGCCGTGACCTTGTCCTGGGCGGGCGTCAGGGCGGTACGCGCGACGGCCTCGTCGCCCTGGGACGCGAGAGCACCGCCGCTGCGGCGCTCGGCCGCCTGGACGGCGCCCAGGACCTCGCTCTCGGGCAGGGCGAGCCAGCCGGCGAGCCGGCGCGTGTACTCGCGGCGCAGCGCCCGGTCGCGGATACCGGCGACCACCGGGGCCGCGGTGCGCAGGCCGCGTACGCGTCCCTCGGCCGTCTCCAGGTCGAAGGAGGCCAACGAGGTGCGGATGACGAACTCGAAGAGCGGCTTGCGCCGCTCGAGCAGGCGCGGGATCCCGTCGGCACCCTCCTGCAGGCGCAGGTCGCAGGGGTCCAGGCCGTTGGGGTCGACGGCGACGAAGGTCTGGGCGGCGAAGTGCTGGTCCTCGCCGTAGGCGCGCAGGGCGGCCGTGCGTCCGGCGGCGTCGCCGTCGAAAGTAAAGACGACTTCACCGCCGCGCACTCGGTTGCCCATGAGGACCCCCGCCGAGGGGTCGGCCGCGTCGCCCAGCAGGCGTCGCACGATGCGCACGTGGTCCTCACCGAAGGCGGTGCCGCAGGTGGCGACGGCGCACTCGACGCCGGACAAGTGCGCGGCCATGACGTCCGTGTAGCCCTCGACGACGACGACGCGCCGGTCGCGGGCGATGCTCTTCTTGGCCAGGTCGAGGCCGTAGAGGACCTGGCTCTTGTGATAGATGGCGGTCTCGGGGGTGTTGAGGTACTTGGGGACGCTCGGGTCGTCGTCGGACAGGCGCCGACCGCCGAAGCCGACGGTGGCACCGGTGACGTCGCGGATGGGCCACATGACACGGTCGCGAAAGCGGTCGTAGACGCGGCGGCCGCCTCCGCCGCCCTGGCCGCACAGACCGGAGTCGACGAGCTCCTTCTCGGTGAAGCCCTTGGAGCGCAGGTGCTGGGCGAGGTTGTCCCAGCCGGGCGGGGCGTAACCGACCCCGAAGTGCGCCAGGGCGGCGGCGTCGAAGCCGCGCCCGAAGAGGAACCGGCCGGCGCCGGCGGCAGCCGGGTTGGAGGGGCTGAGCTGGGTGCGGAACCACTCCTCGGCGACGCGGTTGGCCTCGAGCAGGCGCTGGCGGGTACCGGGCTCGACGCCTCGCCGCACCTGGCCGCCGCCCTCCTCGTAGCGCAGCTGGACGCCGACGCGTCCGGCCAGGTACTCGACGGCTTCGGTGAAGCCAAGGTGGTTGATCTTCTGGACGAAGGCGATGACGTCGCCTCCCTCGCCACAACCGAAGCAGTGCCACAGGCCCAGCTGCGGGCGGACGTTGAAGGAGGGCGTGCGCTCGTCGTGGAAGGGGCACAGTCCCTTCATGGATCCGACACCGGCGCTTTTGAGGGTGACGTGCTCGCCGACAACATCCTCGATCTTGGCGCGCTCGCGCACGGCCTCGATGTCCTCGCGCTTGATGAGTCCCGCCATGGCCTCATCCTAGACGGGCGGATGAGGCTGCCGCCGTCGGGCCCTGAGGGCTGTGGATGGCGCTCAGACCTCGGAGAGCATTCCGCACAGGCGGGCGTGCCACTGGCGTGCGGAGGTGTCGGTCAGGGAGGCGATCTGGTCGACGACGGCGCGCAGCCGCCCGGCATCGTCACCGGCCTCGCGCCAGGCGTGGGCGAAGACGGGTTCGAGGTGGCGCTCGCCCGTCTCGATGAGCGCGTCGGCGAGGTCGAAGAGCTCGGTGCGCTGGCGCAGGTAGACGGGCTCATGCTCGCGTGGCGCCATGACGTAGCGCACAGCCGCGCCCTTGAGCACGAGGATCTCATCGGCCGTCTCCTCGGGGATGACGAGGTCGGCCTCGTAACGCGACAGAGGCCCGTCGCCAAAGACCTCGCGGGTGGCCGCGGCGACGTCGGAGACGAAACGGCCGATGAGCTGGCTCGTGAGGTTCTTCAACCCCACTGCGTCCCGGGGCGAGCCGGTGTAGCGGTGGATCCAGAAGCCGGAGGTGGTCAGGCGCTCCCAGGCCGCGCCCAGACGGTCAGCGCTGGTAACCGGCCCGTACCAGTCCAGTGTCGCGGCAACGATGGCCTCGGCGTCGGCAGTGACGGCGGCGGGGTCCATGCGCCCCAGGGCGATGGCGTCCTCGACGTCGTGGACGGAGTAGGCGACGTCGTCGGACAGGTCCATCACCTGTGCCTCGAGGCAGCGGCGGTGGGCGGGCGCGCCCTGACGCATCCAGGTGAAGACGGGCAGGTCGTCGTCGTAGCAGCCGTACTTGCGGGCGCTCTTGCCCTCGGGCCCACCGGGGCCGGCGCCCCGGGTCCAGGGGTACTTCGCGATGGCGTCGAGGCTGGCCCGGGTGAGGTTGAGGCCGACGCTGCGGCCCTCGGCGTCGAGGCTCTTGGGCTCGAGGCGGGTGACCAGCCTCATGGTCTGGGCGTTGCCCTCGAAACCGCCGATGGAAGCGGCAACGACGTCCAGTGCCCGCTCCCCGTTGTGCCCGTAGGGCGGGTGGCCCAGGTCGTGGGCGAGGCAGGCGGTGTCGACGACGTCGGGGTCGCAGCCCAGCGCCTGGCCGATCGCGCGGCCCACCTGGGCCACCTCGAGGGAGTGGGTCAGGCGGGTGCGCACGAAGTCGTCGCTGGAGGGTCCCAGCACCTGGGTCTTGGCACCCAGACGACGCAGCCCCGAGGAGTGCAGCACTCGGGCGCGGTCGCGCTCGAAGGGGGTGCGCTGAGGGTTCTTGGCGGGCTCGGGGACGTATCGCTCGACATCGTGGCCCCGATAGCCGATGAGGTCGCCGGTGTCCTCGCTGCGTGCCGGGTCGCCGTCGGTTCTTGACATGGGATAGAGCCTACGCAGGGGCACGCTACTATGACGGAGGGGTTCCCCCCGGGTGCTGGAAGGTGCTCGGTCCCGTCGGTGTCCGGACCCGGCGGCCGGGGAACCGGGCTGCGGGCTCCGGCCCGGACAGAAGGGAGCGGCTCGCGTGACGACCACGACGACTCTCGCGCACCGTGTGCAGAACGGTCCTCTCCAGTGGTGGCGCAAGGCCCTCGTGTACGAGATTGCCTCCCCCGAGCTCGGCGCTGAGGATCTGGCGCAGATGCACGGCGTGCTTGACCACGTGTGCTCCCTGGGCTTCACCACTGTCCTCATGCGCCCGAGCCTGGTTGATGTTCCCGCCGAGTCTGCGGCGGTCGAGGCCCTGGCACAGGCGGCGCACGAGCGCGGGCTGCATCTGCTGCTGCGCATCTCGGGGGCGCTGGGGCCGGTGACAGGACCGCACGCGGGTGAGGACCAGCGCATCGTCGTTGGTCGTGAGCGCAAGGGCGACGGCCTGCTCGAGCGGGCGGAGGCCTTCCTCGCGGCGGGCGCGGACGGGATCGACCTGGGCCTCATCATCCCCCCGGAGGTGACTGAGGCCACGGACCTGCTCCAGCTGACCGACTACCTCAACGTCCTGCACGGGCTGCTGGCCTCCTACGCGGAGGACGGGGTGCTGGGGGCGGACGTCTCCGCGGACTACCCCGAGACGTGGCGGCGCCACTTCCAGGAGGACTGGCTGCACCACCTGCGTGACGACGCGCTCATGCTCGTGCGCTGGGACGCGGGGTCCATGACGCGTCACCTCACCCGTTCCCTGGCCGAGCACGACCGTTTCGGTGCCCCGCCCGTGTGGCGCCACCTGCCCGGGCACATTCTTGGCACCGCCACGGACCCCGGGGACGGTCGGCGCTGGTTCACCCAGCCCGAGGAGCGTGAGCAGCGCAGCCTGGCGCTTCAGGCGCTGCTGCTGGCGCTGCCGGGGTCGGTGTACCTGCGGCAGGGTGATGAGGTCTCGTTGCCTGATGTGCTCAGGCCCGCCTCGCCCCGACAGGTCCAGGACCTTGTCAACGCGCACGCGGCCGCGCAGGGCGCCCAGTTCGATTCGCCGTTGGCGACGGTGCGCCACGCGACGTGGCTGCGTCAGGAGCGCCGTCTGGCCTCGGCCCCGCTCGCCTTTGTCACGGGCCTGGACTGGTGCGCCGAGGAGGTCTTCACGATGCTCGTGCGTGACGTGCTCGTGGTGGTCAACACGACAGCGGACCCGGTGCTCCTACCGGAGCACGCCGAGGTGCTGTTGTCCTCTCAGTGGCTCGGCCAGGCGGACAGCAGGGTCGTGGTGCCGCCGACGACGACGGTGTGGCTGCACGCTGCGACTGTCGCCTGAGCGCATGTTGCGGCCTTGTTGGCGGCACGCTGTTCACTGGCTTGCAGGTCTTGCACGGGGGCGTTACATTACTTGCACCGCCGGATGTCCCCTACTCTGATTCGAAGGAGAATCACAGTGTCCCTTAACCGCAGGTCCTTCCTGTCATTTACGGCCATCGCCGCCACCCTCTCCGCGGCTGCCGCCTGCTCTGGCGGCACCGACGCCCCCGAGACCGCCACGGCCGACTCGACCGAGGCCATGGCCTCCGACGACTCGGTCATGCGCGACCCCGACGCCGACCTCGTCATCTGGGCCGACGAGAAGAAGGCCAACTCCCTTCGGGAGGCCGCCATCACGTGGGGCAAGGCGCAGGGCATCACCGTGGCCGTTCAGGTCGTGGCCAACGAGCTCCAGTCGACCTTCATCACCGCCAACCAGGCAGGCAACGGCCCCGACGTCGTGCTGGGCGCTCACGACTGGATCGGTAACCTGGTCCAGAACAACTCCGTCTCCCCGGTCACGCTGTCCGAGGCGGCCAAGTCCAACATCGTCGAGGTCGGCATCAACGCCGTCACCTACGACGGCCAGATGTACGGTGTCCCCTACGCCGTAGAGACCCTGGCCCTGTTCGTCAACAAGGGCCTGACCTCCGTCACCGCCCCCACCACGATCGAGGAGCTCGTGGCCGCCGGCCAGGCCGCCGGTACCGAGGCCGTCCTGTCCCTGCCGGTCGGCGAGTCCGGCGACGCCTACCACATGCAGCCCCTCTACACCTCCGGCGGCGGCTACCTGTTCGGCAAGAACGCTGACGGCTCCCTCAACCCGCAGGACGTCGGCGTCGGCGCCGAGGGCTCCCTGGCGTCCGCTGCCAAGATCGGTGAGCTCGGCACCCAGGGCGTGCTCAGGACCTCCATCACCGGCGACAACGCGATCTCGCTGTTCACCGAGGGCAAGGCACCGTACCTGGTGTCCGGCCCCTGGGCCCTGGCCGACATCGTCAACGCCGGCATCGACTACACGGTCTCCCAGATCCCCGGCTTCGAGGGGCTGAACACGGCTCGTCCCTTCGCCGGTGTCAACGCCTTCTACGTCGCCTCGAAGGGCAAGAACGCCGCCTTCGCGCAGACCTTCGTCACCGACGTCGTCAAGGACACGACCATCACCCGTGCCATGTTCGACCTCAACCAGCTCCCGCCGGTCCAGAAGGACCTGACCGAGGAGCTCAAGGCGGACTACCCGGACATGGTTACCTTTGCCACCCTCGCCAGCGAGCACGCCGACCCGATGCCCTCCATCCCCGAGATGTCGGAGATCTGGGGCCCGCTGGGCAAGGCTGAGGCCAACATCGTGGGCGGGTCTGACCCCGCGACCACCATGACCAGCGCCGGCGACGAGATCAAGTCGGCCATCGCGGGCTGAGTCCCGCCCGGCTGGGGGCCGGCGCGTTTGGGCGTGCCGGCCCCCAGCCCCCTTCCACCTCAACCGAGCCGCACCAGTGGTCCGGTCTCTCCCACGTGCCCGTAACGGATACCCCCTCCCTGCCCATCGATGCCGCCGCGTGCCTGTGCCGACGGCATGGAAAGGAATAGACAATGTCGTCCGCCCTTACCAACGTGAGCGGCCCTACGGAGAGGACCTCGACGATTCGTTCGCTGCTCGGTCGCGTCCTCGTCCTCGGGGCCGCTCTGTCCGTGGCGATCTATCTCGTCCCCCTGCTCATCCAGTTCCAGATGTGGATGTGGCTCGCAGTCGTCGTCCTGGCCACCCTGGCGATCTTCGCCCTGTACTCCACCAAGCGGTTCGTCCCCGCCAAGTACGTCTTCCCGGGAACCTTCTTCCTGGCCGTCTTCCTCATCATCCCCATCGTGCTCACAGTGCAGACCGCCTTCACGAACTTCGGTGACGGCTTCCGCGGGACCAAGGAGGAGGCGATCACCGCGATCACCAACAACTCGGTCCAGCAGACGGCGGACTCCCCCATCTACAACCTCACCGTGGCCACCACCGGCAGCCCTGACGAGGGCCCCTACTCGCTGTTCCTCGTCAACCCGGAGACCAACGAGGTACTCTACGGGGCCGACGGGGAGACGGTGCGCAAGGCCAAGCCCGGCGACGTCACCGTCACGGACGGCTTCGTCACCGCCGCCGAGGGCTACAGCATCCTCACGCCCCAGGAAGTCAACAGCAACTACGAGGCGATCAGTGCCCTGACCCTGTCCGTCTCGGAGAACTCGGCCATCAAGGTCCAGGGCGTGCGCAACGCCTTCGAGGGCACCAAGACGATGGTCTACGACGAGGCCACCGACACCATCACCGACACGGCCACGGGCAACACCTACACCGTGCAGAAGATCGGCAAGTCCGAGTACTTCGTCGACGCCAACGGCAACCGGCTCGCCCAGTCCTGGCTGCAGAACGTCGGGCTGGCCAACTTCAAGGAGCTGTTCACCAACACGTCCCTGCTCAAGCAGCTCGGCGGCGCCTTCACGTGGACCCTCGTCTTCGCCGGCGGCTCGATGCTCCTGACCTTCCTGGTCGGCTACTTCCTGGCGCTGACCCTCAACGACGACCGGGTGCGCGGCAAGAAATTCTACCGCTCCTTCCTGCTGCTGCCCTACGCGGTGCCCGGCTTCATCTCCCTGCTCATCTGGTCGAACTTCTACAACCGGGACTTCGGCCTCATTAACAACGCCCTGCACCTGAGCATCAACTGGCTGGGCGACCCGACCTGGGCGAAGGTGGCCGTGCTGCTCACCAACACCTGGATGGGCTTCCCCTACATGTTCATCGTGTGCACCGGTGCCCTGCAGTCGATCTCCGGGGACCTCAAAGAGGCGGCCAGGATCGACGGTGCCAACGGCTGGCAGACCACCACGAGGATCACCACCCCGCTGCTGCTGGTCTCCGTCGCCCCGCTGCTGGTGAGCACCTTCGCCTTCAACTTCAACAACTTCAACGCCATCCAGCTGCTCACGCGTGGTGGCCCCTTCGGTGAGGGCGAGTACATCCGCGGTGGCACGGACATCCTCATCTCCGTGGTCTACCGCATCGCCTTCGGCGGCAGCGGCGCCGACTACGGCTTCGCCTCAGCGGTCTCCGTCATCCTGTTCGTCATCACCGGCGCGCTCGCCGCCATCCAGTTCCGGGCGACGCGTGCGCTCGAGGACGTCAACTGAGGCCCGGAAGGAAGTACGACCATGACTACTACTCAGAACACGACCGGGCACCCGTCGTCCGCCGTGACGAAGGCCGACAAGCCCATTCAGAACCACATGTCCTTCGGACGGTGGTTCGCGGAGATCGGCTGGCGCCACCTGGTGGGTGTCATTGCCCTGGTCTTCGCTGCCTTCCCGGTGCTGTACGTCATCAGCGCCTCGCTCAACCCCGTGGGCACCGTCGCCTCGACGAGCCTCATCCCCACGCGGATCTCCCTGGTGCACTACGAGACCCTGCTGTCGGGGGCCAAGGGCCCCTTCGTCCGCTGGTACATCAACACCCTCGTGGTGTGTGCTGTCGTGGCGGCCGTGCAGATCTTCCTGTCGGTGCTTGCCGCCTACGCCTTCAGCCGCTTCCGCTTCAAGGGCCGTCGCGGCGGCCTGCTGAGCCTGCTGCTCATCATGATGTTCCCGGCGACCCTGTCGATGATCGCCATCTACAACATGATCTCCGACATCGGCTCGATCATCCCAGCCATCGGGCTCAACACCCTCACCGGCTACTGCCTGGCCCTCATGGGTGGGGCGCTGGGCCAGGTGTGGCTCATTAAAGGAACCTTCGACACCATCCCGAAGTCCCTGGACGAGGCCGCCATCCTCGACGGCTGCACCCACTGGCAGGTCTTCTCCAAGATCCTGCTGCCCTCGCTCAAGCCGATCCTGGCCACGACCTTCCTGCTGGCCTTCGTCGGCATCATCTCCGAGTTCCTCTTGGGTTCGATCTTCCTGACCGATGACTCCAAGAAGACTCTCGCCGTGGGCCTGTACGGCATGCTCTCGGGCGACCGCTCCAACAACCTGGGCGTGTTCGCCGCCGGTGCCGTCATGACGATGATCCCGGTCATCGCCCTGTTCCAGTACCTGCAGAAGTACATTGTCGGCGGCGCCACCGCCGGTGCCGTCAAGGGCTGAGCCCTCGTGGCCAGCAGGCTCGGCCAGGCACGTCCCGGCGCCGTTCCCTCGGGAGCGGTGGTCGGATCGTGCCTGGCCGAGCCGCATCATGACACCGGCCCCTCCTACCTGGTGGGCCATCGGGTACCCGGTGCCGTACTCACCGCCCGCCTGTGGGTCCCGGCAGGGATGGCGCCCGAGCAGGTGGTCCTGCGTCAGGTCGTCGACGGCGAGCCCGCCATCACCCTCATGAAGAGGGTCTCCCATCATGAGGACGGTTCCTGGTGGCACGGCCCGGTCCGCCTGGTCAACCCGCTCAACCGCTATCGCTTCCTGCTGCTCGAGCCCGGGGCGGACGAACCCTACCTGTGGCTCACAGCCGCAGGCACGGTGAACCACGATCCCGCCGACGCCACCGACTTCTCCGTCCTGTCTGAGGACACCGGCCCCGACTGGGTGCTCGATGCCGTGATGTACCAGGTCTTCCCCGACCGCTTCGCCCGGCACACCGACCCCAGCACACGTCAGGCTCCTGCCTGGGCAGTGCCCCACAACTGGCTCGACGAGCCACCCGTCGCAGGCGACGCGACCGCCGCCGCCTGGTACGGCGGTGACCTGGACGGTGTCATCGACCACCTCGACTACCTCCAGGGTCTCGGCGTCAACACCGTCTACCTCACCCCCATCTTCCAGGCCCGCTCCGTGCACCGCTACGACTCGGTGACCTTCGAGCACGTCGACCCCCTGCTGGGCGGCGATGAGGCGCTGGAACGTCTATCCCGTGCCCTGCACGAGCGCGGCATGCGCCTGCTGCTGGACCTGACCACCAACCACACCGGTGACGCCCACGAGTGGTTCCGCAGCGCCGTGGCCGATCCGCACTCCCCCGAGGCCTCCTTCTACGCCTTTCGCAAGCACCCCGACGACTACGCCGCATGGCTGGATGTGCCCAGCCTGCCCAAGCTCGACCACCGCTCCTCGCTGCTGCGCGACCGGCTCCTGCGTGGCCCGGGCTCCGTCACCGCGCGCTGGCTCACCGAGCCTGTCAACGCCGACGGCTGGCGCACCGACGTGGCCAACATGACAGGCCGCTTCGGGCAGGTCGACCTCAACCACCAGGTGGCGGCGGACATGCGCGCCACCATGGCCGAGGTCGAGGCGAGCACAGGGCGCCCGCTGTGGCTGGTCGCCGAGCACGGACACGACGCCAGCCGTGACCTGGAGGGCACCGGCTGGCACGGCACCATGAGTTACGCCGGCTTCACCCGCCCCCTGTGGTCCTGGCTGTCCGACCCCGACCCTGCCGACGCCCTGACCTGGCTCGGCATCCCCACCGCCATCCCCCACCGGCCCGGCAGCGCGGTGGTGCGTGGAGTGCGCTCCTACCACGCACATATGCCCGCCACCTCGGTGGCCCGCTCCATGAACCTGCTGTCCTCGCACGACACCCCGCGTACGCGCACCGTCGTCGGCTCCCGCGACGCCCACCTGGTGGCCGCCACGGCCCTGTTCACCGCCCCGGGGGTGCCCACCGTCTTCGCCGGGGACGAGCTGGGGGCCACCGGGCGCACCGGTGAGCACTCGCGCACCACCATCCCGTGGGCACTGGCACCCGACGGAACCCAGCACCACACGGAGCTGGCGGACCACGGCTCGTGGGGACCGGTGGACCGCGCCGTCCTGGAGCGCTACCAGCAGCTCTCCGCCCTGCGCCGTGCGCTGCCCGCCCTGCGCCGGGGCGGCCTGCGCTGGGTCCACGCCGGTGACGACGTCGTCGCCTGGGTGCGCACCCACCCGGCCGGAGATGTCCTCGTCGTCCTGGCCCGTGGTGCCGCAGCGCCTCTGCGCCTGCCGCTGGCCACGCTGCACGCCTGCGGCACAACCGCGCAGACATGCTTCGACGACATCGAGATCGTCTACGGTGAAGCCGGTACTCTCAACCTGTCCGTCCTAGGCCCCGGCTCCGCAATCATTGCACTCACGCCGGCCGTGCCAGAACGCGGCCCTATTCACTGAGAAGGGAGACTGACGTGGCCCAGCGCATCACCCTGAGCGACATCGCCGACCAGGCCGGTGTCTCGACGGCGACCGTCTCCCGGGTCCTCAACGGCAAGGCGAACGTCGCCGACGTCACACGCAGACAGGTGCTCGTGGCGCTCGACCTGCTGGGCTACGAGCGTCCTGAGACCGTGCACCAGGCCTCTCGCGGCCTGGTCGGCCTCGTCGTGCCTGAGCTGAGCAACCCGATTTTCCCCATGTACGCCCAGGAGATCGAACAGCTGCTTGCCGCAAGCGGCCACATCCCCCTGCTGTGTACGCAGACGCCGGGCGGCACCAGCGAGGACGAGTACATCGAGATGCTCGTGGACCGGGGCGTGGCCGGGGTCATCTTCGTATCCGGACGACACTCCGACACCACCGGTGACGTCTCGCGCTACCAGCGGCTGCGTGAGCGCGGCATGCCTCTGGTGACCATCAACGGCAACGCCCCGACCATCAAGGCGCCGGGCTTCACCACCGATGACCGTGCTGCCTCACGTATAGCCGTGGAACACCTCGTGAGCCTGGGGCACCGGCGTATCGGCCTGGCGACGGGCCCCACCCGTATGGTGCCGGCCCAGCGCAAGCGCGCCGGCTACCAGGACGCCATGCGCGCCCACCTGCCCGAGGAGCCGCTGCGTGTGGTCGAGCGTCTCTACACCTATGAGGGCGGGGCAAGTGCGGTCAGGGCACTGCTGGATCGCGGGTGCACCGCCGTGGTCTGCGGCTCGGATCTCATCGCGCTGGGAGCCATCCAGGGGGCGCGCGCCGCGGGTCTTCAGGTGCCGCGAGACCTGTCGATCATCGGCTACGACGACTCCCCACTCATCCCCATGACGGACCCGCCGCTGACCACCGTGCGCCAGCCGGTGACGGCCATCAGCCGGGCAGCGGTCACCAGCCTGCTCAACGCCATCGCCGGCGAGGAGGTGCCCGACACGGAGATGCTCTTTCTTCCTGACCTCATCGTGCGCGGCTCCGCCGGCCCCGCCCCAGCCGACTGCTGAGACTCTTCAGCGCCACCTCAGCGCCCGGCCCCACACTCCCGCCCATCTCCTCGGTTTGCTCTCGAACGTACGGCGATTCACTGTTGTGATGTCTCAGGACATTGGTGGCGTTTGGGGGTTGTTGCTGTGTGTGTCCAGTTCCGCCCCCTGGCGGGGCCGGGTGCCAGGCAGGCACGTGCCCCACACGACGCACACGACCGGCCTCGACGCTCATCCCGCCAGGAGGAACACGGCATGATCGCGGGAGCCCGGACGTCGGCGACCGGCACCGGCCACGGCTGGCGCCCGCCGCACGCACACCAGCACGGCGCAGGCGGGCGACGCAGTCAGAGCGCCCTGGAGGAGAATCCCGGTGATCACACCAGCACGGTGCACGCGGGCGCCGCGGGGCCCGGGGGTGGGGCTTGCACGCTCACACTTTTCGACACTCGTCGACAACGGCGCCATTCCTAGGGTTTGTCGACCGGTGCCCTCCAGCACGCCGACTCCCATGTGCACGAAGGCCGCCCACGCACATGGGAGCCCGGGCCACCACCGCAAACCCCAGTGCAACCGTTAACAACCGTCACATGAGCGTGCGAGCCCCCCTGCCGCCACCCTGCGGGGCACGCCCCAAGCCCCGCCAGCAGCCGGCCGCCGACGGATGCCGGCGCCAGGCTCAAACCGTCACGGGCTCAGCACGGCGGGGCGTGCCGGAGCACACCGCCACCACGACCAGCCAGAAACCCCACTCCCACAAACCCCCAGAACTGTCACCGATGCCCTTGAGGCAGAACCGCCACCAATGCCCCAAGACACCACAACAGCACAACACCGCACTCACCAGAGCAAACCGAAAAGTTCGGGGGCCGCGGGGGATTTAGCGTGACCAGGTGCGGGCCAGGCGCTGGCCCATTGCCTCCAGCCGTCCGACGATCGCCGACGACCCGCCCTCGTCCCAGGCAGGCTCCGCCGCTGTCGGCTGCAGCGCAGCGAGGGAGACGAGGCCGGCCTCAGCCAGCTCACCGCGCGGGATGAGGGACCGGCCGGTGACGAGCACGGCGGGCAGGGCACTGTGCACGGCGGCCTGTCCAACGACGGCCGGCACGCTGTCCGCGAGCACGTCGTAGGCCTCCCCCTGGGCCGTCACCAGCAGCTCCTGTCCACCAGCCTCGGCCTCAAGCCCCAGGAGACGGGCCATCACCCGGGCACCGGGAAGGCCGCGGGCGCCCAGGGCCCGCAGCACCATTGCCGCTCCCCCGCCTGCGCCGGTCCCCCAGGAGGAGACCGTGAGCGTGCGCTCCTGCGGCTGCTCGTCGGCACGGGGCACCAGCGCCCCCGAGCCCTGCCCGGCAGTGAGCCCGGCAATCAGCCGCGAGGCGGTGGTGCAGGCGGCGCGGTCACGCTCCTGCGCCTGCTCAGGCGTCATATCCGCAAGGCCACTCAGACCCTGCCCCGCGCCGGACAAGCCGCCAAGGGCAGTGCCGTCCGCAAGCGCAAGGACGACGTCGCGCCTATCCATGAGACCGCGCGCGGCCGCGGCGCCACCCAGGGCGTCGAGAAGCCCGGCTCCGCCGTCGTGAACAGCACTGCGGGCCAACCCAATGACGAGAGAGTCCCCCGGACTCGTGCACCGCAGCGCCCGGGCGACGGCGAGGCCGAGCCCGCTGGTGCTGCCCTCCAACGCCTCACGGGCGGCCACGGCCCCATCCTCAGGCAGGGGGGCGATGCCGGCGGCGTCGAAGAACCAGGTGCGGGCGACGGGCTCGCTGTCGAGGGGGCGTGAGCCCGCCTCAGGCTCAAGGAGGATGAGGTCGGCCTCGCGCGGCTCTCCCAGGGGGCCGGGCGCGGCGAGGACCTGGCGTGATCGCACTCGTCCCGCTGCCACGGCCCGGGCGCTGCCGGGGCCGCCGTCGGGCAGCGGCAGGAGGGTCAGCAGGTCTGCCGGGCGCGCGCGGGACCAGCCGGCGGCCAGAGCCCGGGTGACGTCACCGGCCCCGAGCCCGAGGCCGGGCAGGGCAACGCCCCGCGGCTCGGGGTGCATGGGCCCGCAGGCGAGCAGGACCCGCATCGCTCAGGCCCCCAGGCCGTCCGGGGTGTCCGCGGCCTCCAGGGCGCCACCCAGACGCGCCAGCAGCAGGGTCTCGGCGGCCACGACGCGCTCGAGGTCGCCCAGGTGCATGGACTCGTCCTCGCTGTGGGCGCGCGTGTCGGGGTCCTCGATGCCGGTGACAAGGACCTGCGCCTGCGGGAAGGTCTCCTGGAGGGTGGCGATGAAGGGGATGGAACCGCCCTGGCCGATGTCGACGCAATCCTCGCCGAAGGCCTCAGTCAGCGCCCAACGGGCGGCCTGGCCTGCGGGGCTGTCGGAGGAGCCGTCGAAGGCCGGCCCGGCCTCACCGGAGGACAGGGTCAGGCGGGCGCCGAAGGGCACATGCGCCTCAAGGTGCGCGCTCAGGGCCTCCAGGGCGGCCTGCGGGTCCTGTCCGGGGGCGATGCGCATCGACAGCCGAGCGGTGCATGAGGGGGCCAGGACGTTGCCGGCCACGCTCAGGGGCGTGACATCCATGCCGATGACGCTCAGGGCCGGCTTGGTCCACAGGCGGGCGGTGAGGTCCCCGGTGCCGGACAGCTCCACGCCGTCGAGCACACCGGCGTCGGCACGGAAGTCCCCCTCCGGGTAGTCGGGGAAGCAGTCGGCCGCCTGGGGGCGCGAGACGAGGCCCGCGACGGCGACGTCTCCGGACTCGTCGTGCAGGCTCGCCACGAGACGGCACATGCTGGTGACGGCGTCGAGAACGGGGCCGCCGTACTGGCCCGAGTGCAAGGCGTGGTCGAGCACGTCCAGGCGCACGTCCACGCCCACGACGCCGCGCAGGGACGTGGTGAGGGCGGGCACGCCGACCTTCCAGTTGGAGGAGTCGGCGACGACGATGACATCGGCCTCGAGCCGCTCGCGGTAGGTGGCGAGGAAGTTCTCGAAGGAGGGCGAGCCGATCTCCTCCTCACCCTCGATGAAGACGGTGACGGTGCAGGGCAGGGTGCCGTTACCCAGCTCGTCCAGCAGGCGCAGGGCGTGAACGTGGGTGATGACGCCGGCGCCGTCGTCGGCGGTCCCACGCCCGAAGAGGCGCTGACCGCGGACCTCGGCGGCGAAGGGGTCCGCCTGCTGCCACTGGGTGGGGTCGCCGACGGGCTGGACGTCGTGGTGGGCGTAGAGCAGCACGCGGGGGGCGCCGTCGGGACCCTCGCGGTGGGCCAGGACGGCCGGGCGGCCGGGCACGCCGTCGGGACCGGGGACGCTCAGGACCTCGGCCTCCAGGCCGGCGCCGCGCAGCAGGTCGGCCACATGCTCGGCGCTGCGGCGCACCTGGGTCTGGTCGTGGGAGGAGGCGGAGACGGAGGGGATGGCGACGAGCTCGGTGAGGTCGCGGACGATGTCCTCAAAGGAGGAGTGGACGAGGGAGCGCACGGCGTCAACGGTCAGCATGGTGTGCAGGGTAGCGCCCCCGAGCCGGTAGCCTGTGCGGGTGAACCTGTTCAAGAAGGACAAGGGCCAGGAGCCCGCACCGTCGCCTGCAGCCGTCGAGAGCACGAAGAGTGTCGGCAAGGGGCGCCCGACGCCCAAGCGCAAGGAGGCGCAGGCCCGGGGCCTGCACCCGGTGGTGCCCGCGGACCGCAAGGCCGCCAAGCGTGAGCAGCGTGCCCGGGAGGACGCCGCCTGGGAGCGTCAGCGCATGGCCATGATCACCGGTGACGACCGCTACCTGCCGGTGCGTGACAAGGGGCCGGTGCGTCGCTACATCCGTGACTACATTGACGCGCGCTGGTCCGTGGGCGAGCTCTTCCTGCCGGCCTCGCTGCTCATGCTGCTCATCATCGTGGGCCTGTCGATCCGTTCGACGACGATGATGGCGGTGATCTCCTTCTGGGTGCTCACCGCGATCTACGGTCTGTTGGCCCTGGCGCTGGTGGACGCGGTGTGGTGCTGGTACCGCGTGCGCGGCCAGCTGTACAAGAAGTTCGGGCGTGAGGAGGTGCGGGCCAAGGGCATGATCGCCTGGTACGTCCTGGGCCGCTGCTTCACGACCCGGCGCTGGCGCCAGCCCAAGCCTCAGGTCGGGCGGGGTCAGTTCCCCTCCTGATCAGCCCGCCCGTCTGGCTTGTGGGCCCGTCCACCCCGGTGGGCGGGCCCACCGCTGTGACGGCGCTGTCCTGGCGCGGGCCCACCATCGCGCCGATCGACAACCTGCATACAGCAGGACAACGTGCGTGCCGATGGATCACCGAAATCGCTCAAGCACGTTGTCCTGGGAGTGGCACGTTGTCTTGGGGCCGGCGTTGGGTCGTGCGGGGTTGGTGGGGTTAGTGGCCCATGGCTTCTTCGGCGTCGTCGGTCAGGATGGAGGTCAGGCGGATGAGGGTGAAGGGGGTGGAGGTCTCGGTGGTGGTGATGGTGCCGGTCACGGGTCTGGTGGTGCTCTGGCCGTCGATGGTGTAGGTGGCGGCCCAGGTGGTGGTCAGGCTGACGACGACGTTGTTGTCGCGTTTGTGGTAGCGGTGGACGACGCTCTGGTGGGGGTAGGGTCGGCCCGGGTCGGTGGTGGTGGTGCTGGTGCCGTCGCCCCAGCTCCAGGTGTAGGAGATGGGCGTGGCCACCACCGTGACCGTCGTGCCGGCGATGGTGGTGGTCAGGGTCCGGGGTGAGGGGTCGGTGTAGACGATCAGGTCCATGGTCACGATCACCTGGTCCCCGGGTGGCTGGCGCACCAGGCCCGAGCCGCCGACCAGCAGGGTGGACACGTCCGAGGCGGTCAGGCTTACGGGCGCGCCCTCGTCGGCCAGCGGGACGGCGGGCGCGGGCTCGCAGACCCGGCCGTGGTTCTTGGTGAGACCGACGACCCTGACCTCGTGCGTGGTCGGCGTGCACGTGCTCCAGACTCTGACAGCCGCCACAGCAGAGGACGGGGAGTCGGACTCTGGCTCGTAGTGCGTCGCCGACGCGGGCGTGTTCGTCAGAGAATGCAGCTCGACCACGACCCTGTTGTTAGCGGCGTTGGCCGTGTATTCGAGACTGTCGCCGTTGCCGTCCTCCTCGGCAGCCGCCGGTGCGCTCAGCAGGAGAAGGAGGGCCGCCATACCAGTGATCAGGACACGTGTCATGAGGATTTCCGAGATGTTCATGCCGCCTGTCCTTCCTCGACGAGCCATGACTGCCCTGTCCAGTGCACCTGGATGTACAGAGACGCCGTGTCGGGCGATGTCGCTGTGCTCCCGCCTACGCCGTCATGTTTCATGCTCGCCGGGTAGGAGATGGTCACAGCCACGACCCAGATGGTGTCGTCATCTTGGGAGGTGCCGTACTCGGTGACGGTGAGCTCGTGCTGCCAGGGGTCCCACCATCCCCCGCCCTGGTGCAGGCGGGTGACCCTGTCGCTGATGTTGCTGCAGTACTGGCAGTCCTGGGTACTCATGGCCTGCCAGGCGCTCAAGTCGCCTGTGGCGTGGACGTAGGGGTAGAGCGCCATGAAGTACTCGGCGGCGGCGATGGCGCCCTCGGGGGTGAACTGGTCGATGGTGGCGGGCCGCTCGGGTGCGGGCGTGGCCAGGGCCGCCTCGCGCAGGGCCTGCTCCTCAGCCGACAGCAGGCTTGACGATGTCGACGTCGACGTCGGCGTCGGCTCAGGCGTGAGCTCAGGCGTGGGTGTGGTGGTGGGTGGCCGGTAGTTGGAGGCCACCGACGTCTCCCACGGGTAGGGATCGCGCGGCCGGTGGCTGCTCCACCAGCGCGCCGCCCCGGCCCCAGCAGCAGCACACACCACCACGAGCACGACCATGAGCACCAGGAACCGCCGCCACGCACGCCGCGCCTGAGCAACGGCCTCGACGTCGTCGGCCTGCCCACCACGCACGTCAACGACCAGACCGCACGAGCCGGCCAAGCCGGCCAGGCCAGGCGAGTCGGCCACGCCAGCCTGGCCGGCCTGGCCGGGCTCGTCGGTCCTACCGTGCGGGTCGGGCCGCAGGAAACGAAGGCTCATCAGGGATCACCACCAGGGGGGAGCGTCAAAGAGAAAGAGGGACACCCGGGGGACACAAGGAAGGCACCATCGCCCCTGCCCCCGGGCCAGGAACACCCCGAGCCTAACCACGCCACCACCACAACCACCACCACAAACCCACCACCTGTGGACAACCTGCTACGTCGCGGCGGGTCGGGACCGATTGTGTCCCTGGCCAGCCACCTGTGGACAACCCAACCCCAAGGACCCACGCAGCGACCCACCCGCCGTCGGCCCAACTCCTCGCTTCGCTCTCGAACACCCCGGGGCTTTGCCGGACCTTCGAGAGCAAAACGAAGAGGTCGAGGCCGACGGAATGTGGGGCCGGCGTGCCTCACGTCCGTCGTCAGTACACGTAAAGTGGGGACATGGTCGCTTACCGCAATCTCGGCAGCTCCGGACTGCGCGTCACGGAGATCACCTACGGCAATTGGCTCACTCACGGCTCCCAGGTGGAGGCGGACACCGCTGTTGAGTGTGTGCGCACAGCCCTGGACCTGGGCATCACGAGTTTCGACACGGCGGACACCTACGCCAACACCAAGGCGGAAGAGGTTCTGGGGCGGGCGCTCAAGGGAGAGCGGCGCGACGGCCTGGAGATCTTCACCAAGGTGTACTTCCCGATCGACGCCAAGGGCGCCAACGACTCGGGACTCTCACGCAAGCACATCCTGCGGGGCCTGGAGGGCTCCCTGCGCCGTCTGGGCACGGACTACGTGGACCTGCTCCAGGCCCACCGCTTCGACGACTCCACCCCGCTGGAGGAGACGATCGGTGCCTTCGCGGACGTGGTGCACCAGGGCAAGGCCCTGTACGTGGGGGTCTCGGAGTGGACGGCGGAGCAGATCCGTGCGGGCCAGGAGCTGGCGACGCAGATGGGCGTGCGCCTGGTGTCGAACCAGCCGCAGTACTCAATGCTGTGGCGCGTCATCGAGGCCGAGGTGGTGCCGACCTGTGCTGAGCTGGGCATGGGCCAGGTCGTGTGGTCGCCGATGGCCGAGGGCGTGCTCTCAGGCAAGTACCTGCCGGGCGCCCAGCCTCCGGCGGGCTCGCGCGCGACGGACGACAAGGGCGGCAGGCAGATGATCGCCCACTGGATGGCCGAGCCCGTACTCACGGCGGTGCAGGGGCTGCGTCCGGTCGCCCAGGAGGCGGGGCTCACCATGGCCCAGCTGGCGGTGGCGTGGGTGCTGCAGAACCCCAACGTGTCGGCGGCGCTCGTGGGTGCCTCGCGCCCGGAGCAGCTGGTGGAGAACGTCAAGGCCTCGGGCGTTGTGCTGGGTCAGGACGTCATGGACGCCATCGACTCGGTGCTCGGCGAGGTCGTTGAGCGCGACCCGGGGCTCACCCGCTCGCCGTCGCGCAGGGCGGAGCAGGAGGCCGCGAACCGCGCCTGAGCACCAGGGCGGCCCCGGGTCCTCACCGGCCCCTCACCGGGCGCGGCGGGTGGTGGACAGGACGCGGTTGATGCGGCCCGGCCAGGCAGGGCCGTTGTAGATGAAGGCCGTGTAGGCCTGGAGTAGGTCGGCTCCGGCGTCGAGCATGAGCTCGGCGTCCATGAGCGAGGAGATGCCGCCGACGCCGATGATGGTCGGCTCCTCGCCCAGCCGGGAGCGCAGGCGGCGCACAACCTCGAGGGAGCGCGGCAGCAGCGGGGCGCCGGAGAGCCCTCCCTCACCGAGGTCGTGGTCGATGGTCGTGTTCGTGGCGACCACACCGTCCAGGCCCATGTCGAGTACGAGGTCGGCGACGGCGTCGACGTCCTCGTCGGCGAGGTCCGGGGCGATCTTGACCAGCAGCGGCACGTGGCGGCCGGCCGCGGCGTCCGCGGCCTCGCGCACGGCGACGAGGATGGGGCGCAGCGTCTCGACATTCTGCAGGGTGCGCAGCCCCGGAGTGTTGGGGCTGGAGACGTTGACCACGAGGTAGTCCGCCCAGCGAGCCACGCGGGAGGCCGAGTAACGGTAGTCCTCGACCGCGTCGGCCAGGTCAACGGCCTTAGTCTTGCCGATGTTGGCTCCGACGACGATGCTGCGGCCACGCACACTCGAGCGCAGCTCGCGCAGGCGGCGGGCGGCGGCATCCGCACCGTGGTTGTTGAAGCCCATGCGGTTGCGGATGGCGAGCATCTGCGGGTAGCGCCACATGCGTGGCTTGTCGTTGCCGGGCTGCGGCTGGGCGGTGAAGGTGCCGACCTCGACGAAGCCGAAGCCGAGCATGTCCATGGCCTCGACGACCTCACCCTCCTTGTCCATGCCTGCGGCCAGACCCAGGACCCCGGGCACGGGCCGGGCGAACGGACCTCCCTGGTTGGCACTGGGGACCGGGAAGGCCGGGCGGCGTCCGAAGGCCTGACGGATGACGTCGCGGGCGAAGGGAACCCGCTGAGCAACACTCAGGCCACGCACGACGACGTCGTGAATGACCTCGGGGTCGATGCGAGTAAGCACGGTCGAGTACAGCAGGTGGTAGAGCACGGCACCAGGGTACCCACGGTTACGCTGAGAGGGACCGGCGCGTCAAACGCCATCCCTCCGCGACGACTCGAGGCTCTCATGTCCTTCAATCGCGATATCAAGACCGACCCGAACCGGGTGTCGACCTCCGCAGGCTCCGGCCGACGGGGCGCGCTCGTCGGCGGCGGCTCGGTCATCACCGTGGTCGCCGTCCTGCTGCTCTCCCAACTCACAGGTATCGACCTCACCGGACTGCTCGACACCTCCTCAGGTGCCGGGCAGTCAGCTCCGGGCAACTCGGCCGTCTCACCCATTGACGTCTCGATGTGCACCTCCGGCGAGGCCGCCAACTCCTACACCCAGTGCCGGATGGTCTCGACAGCGGAGTCACTGGACGCCGTGTGGGGCGAGCAGCTCGCCGCACAGACCGGCACCGCTTACGCCAAGCCGGACTTCCACCTGTGGGACGGCGCCCAGATCAGCACGGCCTGCGGGACAGCCTCCTCCGCCGCTGGGCCCTTCTACTGCCCGGGCGACTCCACCGTCTACCTCGACATGAGCTTCTTCAGCCAGATGACCTCGACGCTGGGTGCCGCCGACACACCGCTGGCGGAGGAGTACATCGTGGCCCACGAGTTCGGCCACCACATCCAGAACCTCCTGGGCACGATGCGCAGCGCCGACCGCTCCGGGACCGGTGCGACGAGCGATTCGGTGCGCCTGGAGCTGCAGGCCGACTGCTACGCCGGGCTGTGGGTGCACTATGCGTCCTCCACCGTGGACCCCGACACCGGGGTGCCCTTCCTCGTCGAGCCCACCCAGGCGCAGGTGCATAGCGCCATTGACGCCGCCGAGGCCGTGGGCGACGACCACATCCAGGAGCGTTCAGGCGTCGGGGTCAACGCGGACTCCTGGACCCACGGTGCCTCCGAGCAGCGCGTGCGCTGGTTCACCGTCGGCATGCAGCAGGGCTCGGTGCAGGCCTGTGACACCTTCGCGGTGGCCGACACCGACCTGTGAGCCCGCCCGACCACGCCCTGTCCTCAACCCATGCGCGTCGCCGAGCTTGCCGCCCTGACCGGCACCACCGTCCGCGCCGTCCGCTACTACCATCACCTGGGTCTGCTGCCGGTGCCGGCCCAGCGGGCTGGCTGGCGGGACTACGACCTCAGCCACGTGGCCCGGCTCTCGCGGATCCGCTGGCTGGCGCAGGCCGGCGTCCCGCTGGAGGCCGTCGGCCGCGTGCTTGACGGCACAGCCCCTCCCACCGGTGCTGAGGCGGGCACGGGCACTGACACAGGCACTGACACAGGCACTGACCCGGGCACCTCGTCGTCCCTCTCCCCTGAGGGCGCCTGCCAGGGCGCCGTCGTCGACGACCTGAGTACTGCCCTGGCCCGGGCCCGGGAACACCTGGCCGAGGTGACGCGACAGCGCGGGGGTGAGTACCCGGGTCCTTGAGGTCCCGGACGCGCCCCGCACGCTGCCCGAGGACCTCGATCTGCTGGTGCTGGCCGCCCCCACTCACAACCGGCGCCTGCCCTCGGCCGTCAGCCGGGCCCAGGCGGCCAAGCGTGGCGCCCCGACGCCCCCCTCGACCGGGATCCGCGAGTGGCTGGACGCGGCAACGATCCCACCTGCGGCGCGCCTCGCGGCCGCCGACACCGTCACCGGGCGCAGCTGGTTGAGCGGGTCAGCCGCCAAGGACGCCGCCAAGCGGCTCCACCGGGTGCACGGCCGGGTGGACGTGGCCTGCCACAGCTTCCTCGTCTCCTCGTTCCAGGGGCCCCTGGCCGACGGCGAGCAGGCGGCGGTGCGCGCCTGGGGGCGCACCCTGGTCCAGGGGCTGCCCGGCCAGGACGCGCGCTGAGGCACTGCACCCCGCCTAGACGTTGAAGCCCAGCGCCCGCAGCTGCTCGCGACCCTCGGGGGTGATCTTGTCCGGGCCCCACGGCGGCAGCCACACCCACTGGATGCGCACGTCGTCCGCAATGAGAGCCAGAGCCTGGGCGGCCTGCTCCTCGATGACGTCGGTCAGCGGGCAGGCCGCCGTCGTCAGCGTCATGTCGAGCACGACGGTGCCGTCCGGCTCGATGTTGACGCCGTAGAGCAGGCCGAGGTCGACGACGTTGATGCCGAGCTCGGGGTCGATGACGTCGCGCAGCGCCTCCTCGATAGCGGCGACGTCGACCTCAGCGGGGGCGGCGGGCACGTGCTGGGCGGCCATCGGGTTGTCGGTCCCGACGGGTCCCGGGGCGGTGGTCTCACTCATGGGTTCTCCTCACGGTGGTGGTCTATGGGCAGTATGGCGCAGGCCAACCCGAACGGTCAGGGGCGCTCACGCGCCGTCGGCCTCCGGCAGGGCGGCACCGGCCTGGGCGAGGGCGTCCTTGAGCGCCATCCACCCCAGCAGGGCGCACTTGACGCGGTTGGGGTACTTCGCGGTCCCCTCGAAGGCGGCGGCGTCCTCCAGGTCGTCGAGGATTGCCTCGTCCACGCCCCTGCCGCGCGAGTGCATGAGCGTGTTGAACTCCCGCTCCAGGCGGGCGACCGTCTCAAGGTCCGCACCGTCAACGAGGTCGTGCATGATCGAGATCGAGGCCTGGGAGATGGAGCAGCCGTCCCCCTCCCAGCCGACGGCCTCGACGCGCCCGTCCACGATCCTGATACCGAGGGTGACCTCGTCCCCGCAGGTGGGGTTGACCTGGTGGGACTGGGCGTGCGGGTCGGTGAGCGCGCCGGCGCCGTGGCGCTCGCGTGAGTGGTCGAGGATGACCTGCTGGTAGAGCTGATCGAGGTCGTTCATGCTCACCTTCCGAAGTAGGAGCGGACGGAGTCAACGGCCTGGAGGAAACGGTCGATCTCCCCGGGGGTCGTCGTCGGCCCGAAGGATACGCGCGAGGAGGCGTGCACCCCGAAGGCGGCGTGGATCGGCTGGGCGCAGTGGTGCCCGGTGCGCACCGCCACGCCCGCGGCGTCGAGCACCTGCCCGACGTCGTGCGGGTGGACGCCGTCGACGGCGAAGGCGACAACACCCAGCCGGTCAGTGGTGTCCGTGGGACCCAGGACCCGCACCCCCGTGACGGTGGCGAGCCCGTCCAGGACCCGCTGCGTCAGGAGCTGCTCCCCCGCGTGCAGGCGCTCCAGCCCCAGCGAGGCGAGGTAGCCGACGGCGGTGGACCAGCCGGCGGCCTGAGCCAGGGGCTGGGAGCCGGCCTCGAAGCGGGCGGGGCCCGACATGTAGGTCGAGGACTCCATGGTGACGGCCTCGATCATGGAGCCGCCGGTGAGGACCGGGGGCATGGCCTCGAGCAGCTCCTCGGTGGCCACGAGGGCACCGATGCCGGTGGGACCGAGCATCTTGTGGCTGGACAGGACCATGGCGTCGACTCCGGCGGCGCTGAGCGCGGCGAAGTCGAGGGGCACATGCGCGCCGGACTGGCAGGTGTCCAGCAGGACCAGGGCGCTGACGGCCCGCGCGGCCGCGAGGACGTCATCCAGGGGGGTGAGCGCGCCGGTGACGTTGGAGGCATGTGTGAGCGCGATGACGCGGGTGCGCTCGGTGACCACGCGGGACACCGCCTCGACGCTGGCATCGACGCGCCCGTCCGGGGTGAGGTCGAGCCAGCGCAGGCGCGCGCCGGTGCGAGCGCACAGCTCCTGCCAGGGCACGAGGTTGGCGTGGTGCTCAGCGCGCGAGACCACCACCTCGTCGCCCTCGCCCAGGATCAGGCTGCGCGCGGGGTCCCCGGCGTCGGCTCCGGCGCCGCCGCGGGCGGCGGGACGCCCCGCACTGGCGTGGGCGATGGCCAGGGACACGAGGTTGACGGCCTCGGTGGCGTTCTTGGTGAAGACGATCTGGCTCGCGCGCGCCCCCACGAGGGCGGCGACGTCCTCGTGGGCGTCATCCCAGGCGGCCGTCGCCTCGTCGGCGATCTGGTAGGTGGAGCGGCCCGCGGCACCGTTGCTCATCCGGTAGAACTCGGCCTCGCGCTCGATGACGCAGGCCGGTTTCTGGCTGGTGGCGCCCCAGTCGAGGTAGGCGAGCTCGAGCCCCCCGCGCGCGGGGCGGGTGAGATAGGGGAAGTCGGCGCGCACGGCGGCGACCTCGGCCTCGGTCAGGGGTTTAGCTGCGCTTGGCTGGCTCATGGACGTGGTGCCTCCACTGGTGGTCGGGCCGAAGGTGCGCGGGACCGGAGGTGCCGGACCCGGGCGTTAAGGGACGGGCCCCTCAGGTGGTCCGGGCCGGGAGGACGGCCTTCTCCCGGCCCGGACCTCATGCGAGGAAGCGGTCGTAGCCCTCCTCCTCCAGGCGGTCGGCGAGCTCGGGCCCGCCCTGCTCGGCCACGCGGCCGTCAACGAAGACGTGCACGTGGCTGGGCTTGATGTAGCGCAGGATGCGCGTGTAGTGGGTGATGAGGAGGAAGCCGGCGTCGGAGGTCTCGTGCAGGCGGTTGACGCCCTCGGCGACGATGCGCAGGGCGTCGACGTCGAGACCCGAGTCGGTCTCGTCGAGCACTGCGAAGCGGGGCGCCAGCAGCTCCATCTGGAGGATCTCGAAGCGCTTCTTCTCGCCGCCGGAGAAGCCGGTGTTGACGTCGCGCTGGGAGAAGGACTCGTCCATGCGCAGGCGCTCCATGGCGCCCTTGACCTCGCTGACCCAGGAGCGGACCTTGGGGGCCTGGCCGTCGATGGCCGTCTTGGCGGTGCGTAGGAAGTTCGCGACGGTGACGCCCGGGACCTCCACGGGGTACTGCATGGCGAGGAACAGGCCGGCGCGGGCGCGCTCGTCAACGCTCATCTCGAGCAGGTCGACGCCGTTGAGCAGGACCTGGCCGTCGGTGATCTCGTAGTCGGGGTGGCCGGCGATGGAGTAGGCCAGCGTGGACTTGCCCGAGCCGTTGGGGCCCATGATGGCGTGGACCTCGCGGGAGCCGATGGTGAGGTCCACGCCCTTGAGGATCGGCTTGGGGCCGTCGTTGGTGGCAACCTGGACGTGGAGGTTTGTGATCTCGAGAGTGCTCATCATTCGCTTTCGGTGTGAGGGGTGACGTCAGGTGGTGCGGGCTCAGGCCTGCTCGCGGGCCTCGATGAGGCCGGAGAGCTCGAGCTCCTTCTCGATGGCCGCCATGAGGGTCTCCTCAACCTCGGGCACGCCGATCTCGGTGACGATCTCGTTGAAGAAGCCCAGGACGACGAGGCGACGGGCCTCGACCTCGGGGATGCCGCGGGCTCGCAGGTAGAACAGCTGCTCGTCGTCGAAGCGGCCGGTGGCGCTGGCGTGGCCGGCGCCCTCGATCTGGCCGTTCTCGATCTCGAGGTTGGGGATCGAGTCCGCCTTGGCTCCCTCGGTGAGGATGAGGTTGCGGTTGAGCTCGTAGGTGTCCGTCCCGCGGGCGGCGGCGCCGATGAGGCAGTCACCGACCCACACGGCGTGGGCGCCCTCGCCCTGGAGCGCCCCCTTGTAGGTCACGCGCGAGTAGCAGTGGGGCTCGGTGTGGGCGACGTAGGGGCGGTGCTCCTGGTGCTGGCCGGCGTCGGTGAAGTAGACGCCGAAGGCCTCGATGTGCCCGCCCTCGCCGTCGAAGCCCAGGTCGGAGCTGATGCGCACGTCGCCGCCCAGGGAGACGACGACGTGCTTGAGCGTGCCGCCGCCGTGCACGCGCACACGGTGGTTGGAGGCGTGGACGGCCGCGTCCTGCCAGTCCTGCACGGTCACGAGCGTGAGCTCGGCCGTGGGCTCGACGACGACCTCGACGCTCTGGGTCAGGGCGGCGGTGCCGGTGTGGGACAGCACGACGGTGCCGCGTGAGCCCGTGCGGGCGGTGACAAGCAGGTGGGAGGCGGCGGGGCGGATGAAGCCCTCGCTGCCGGGCTCCTCATGGCCGACGGTCATCACGCGCACGGCGCGCTCGAGCTCGGCGCCCTCGTCGAGGCTGATTCGGGTGGCCGTCTGGAAGGCCGCCCAGGCGACGACGCCGGTGCGGTCGGAGGGTGCCCCGACGGTGCCCAGGCGGGCGTCGCCGCGGTCCACCTCATCGACGGTGACGCCGGCGGGGGCGTCGACGTCGACGCTCACGGAGCCGGTGGCGGTGCCGGACGTGACGGCCTCGAGGTCGAACAGGGGGCGGAAGCGCTTGATCGGCGTGAAACGCCACTCCTCCTCGCGCCCGCGCGGGACAGGGATCGCGGCCGGGTCGAAGGAGGTGGGGCGCTCGGCGCGGGAGGAGGCATAGCGGGCCTCGGGGGCGCCATGGGAGTGGGCGCCGTCAAGGGCCGCCCGGGAGTGGTCGGTGGACAGTGGCATGGACTGTGCTCCTTGGCCAGGATCGCTGGCGGGTCGGTCGGGTAAGTCGGTGGGAGGGTCCGGTGGCGTCAGCCGACCGAGTTCTCCATCTGGAGCTCGATGAGCCGGTTGAGCTCAAGGGCGTACTCCATGGGCAGCTCTCGGGCGATCGGCTCGACGAAGCCGCGCACGATGGTGGCCATGGCTTCGGTCTCGGTCAGGCCGCGCTGCATGAGGTAGAAGAGCTGGTCCGCACTCACCTTGGACACGGTGGCTTCGTGGCCCATCTCGACGTCGTCGGTACGCACGTCGACGTAGGGGTAGGTGTCGGAGCGGGAGATCTCGTCCACGAGCAGGGCGTCGCACAGGACGTTGGACTTGGAGTGGCGGGCGTTCTTCATCACCTGGACCAGGCCTCGGTAGCCAGAGCGTCCCCCGTGGCGGGCCACGGACTTCGAGACGATGTGGCTTGAGGTGTGGGGGGCCATGTGAACCATCTTGGCGCCGGTGTCCTGGTGCTGGCCGGCACCGGCGAAGGCGATGGACAGGGCCTCGCCACGCGAGTGGGGTCCCATGAGGAAGACGGCCGGGTACTTCATGTTGCGCTTGGAGCCCATGTTGCCGTCGATCCACTCCATGGTGGCGCCCTCGGCGCAGGTGGCGCGCTGGGTGACGAGGTTCCACACGTTGGTGGACCAGTTCTGGATCGTCGTGTAGCGCACGCGGGCGTTCTTCTTGACGATGATCTCGACGATGGCCGAGTGCAGGGAGTCCGAGGAGTAGATCGGCGCCGTGCACCCCTCGACGTAGTGCACGTAGGAGTCCTCGTCGGCGATGATGAGGGTGCGCTCGAACTGGCCCATGTTCTCCGTGTTGATGCGGAAGTAGGCCTGGAGCGGGATCTCGACGTGGACGCCCTTGGGGACGTAGATGAAGGAGCCTCCGGACCACACGGCCGTGTTGAGGGCGGCGAACTTGTTGTCGCCGGCGGGCACGATGGTGCCGAAGTACTCCTTGACGAGCTCGGGGTACTCCTTGACCGCGGTGTCGGTGTCAACGAAGATGACGCCCTGCTGCTCCAGGTCCTCGCGGATCTGGTGGTAGACGACCTCGGACTCGTACTGGGCGGCGACGCCGGCGACGAGCCGCTCGCGCTCGGCCTCGGGGATGCCGATGCGGTCGTAGGTGTTCTTGATGTCCTCGGGCAGGTCGTCCCAGGAGGTGGCGGGGCGGTCCGTGGCGCGCACGTAGTACTTGACCGAGTCCATGTCGAGGTCGGACAGGTCCACGCCCCAGGAGGGCATGGGCTTGCGCTCGAAGATCTCGTAGGCCTTGAGGCGCTTGGCGAGCATCCACTCGGGCTCACCCTTGATGGCGGAGATCTCCCTGACGACCTGCTCGTCCAGCCCGCGCTTGGCGTTGGCGCCGGCCTCGTCGGAGTCGTGCCAGCCGAAGTCGTACTGCGTCGAGATCGAGTCGATGATCTCGTCGTCGGTGGGACGCGGCTTCTCGGTCGTGGGTGCGGTCATCGGGTTCCTTCCGTTCGCTGGGGCCGGCGGCCCCGCGTGTCAGATGCGGCCGCCCTCACGGCGCGCTTGCGCAGTGCGGGCATGGCAATGGGGACGTGGGTGGTGCACACGTGCGCGCCGCCGGCCAGGGTGGCCAGGCGCTGGACGGGCACACCGAGCAGCCGGGCGAAGGCCTGGGTCTCGGCGTCGCACAGGGCGGTGAACTGGCCGGCGACCTCGCGCACGGGGCAGTGCCCCTGGCAGAGCTGGACGGCGAAGGAGCCGTCGCCGACATCGCGGATGGAGGCGGCGTAACCGTCGAGGGTGAGGGCGTCGGCCAGTGCCTTGGCGCGGTCGGAGGGGTCCTTGCCCGCGGCCTCGACGACGGGCATGTAGCGGCGCTCGAGGTCTCGTCCGCGCACGGCGGCGAAGGAGTCGACGGCCTTCTGGCCGGCGACCTGCTCGAGGTAGGACAGGGCGCGGTTGGCGATGTCGGAGTAGCCCTCGGCGAAGGAGGTGTGGGCGCCCGGGGTGGCGACGTAGTGGCGCGCGGGGCGTCCACGTCCGCGCTTGCCCAGGGCTGCGGGGGCGCGGACCTGGATGTCGCCGCTGTCCTCGAGGGCGGTGATGTGCCGACGCACGGCGGCGGGCGTGAGGGTGAGGACCTTGGCGAGCTGGGCGGCGGAGACCGGCCCCCTTTCGACGATGAGGTCGAGGACCTTGGCCCGGGTGGGCTCGTCATCGATCTGCCTCATGGCCGCTCCTCCCTGGTGTCACGTGCGGTGCCCGGGCGGCCGGTCGCGGACGCCCACTAGCGGAATCCACTTTAGCCAAGAAGTGTCTTCCGATATTCAGTGAGGGCACGTTCCGAGACAGAAAGTGACGTGGTGTCCAGCACGCTTACCAGCAACAGGTGAGACTTATGGCAAGTGAGTCTCATGCAGGAGCGTCCTACCAGTTGAGATGGTCCGGGCGCCCAGGCACCAGCGGACCGCCCAGACGCGTGGGTGGGCCCGACGTCGACGCGTCAGGCCCACCCGCGCCCTGGACAGGGCACTACGACGGCGATCAACCCTGCCCCGTCAGGACGACCTCCTCCCAGGGGATCGGGTCAGGAGCGATCCCCCTGAAGACGCCGTCGGCACCGTCGTCGAAGGCACTGAGGACCCACTGGCCGTCCCGCAGCTGCACGATCTGGCCGGCGTACAGGTGCGTGGGCTCGACGTAACGGGCGCCGTCGATGTCCCAGGGGCCCAACGGCCCCTCCCCCTCGGCCACCCACACCGTTCCCGGGCACGGATCGGCCTGCATGTCCTGCCCGCACGAGAAGACCAGGACGTGACGCCCACCCACGGTACGTGACTGGCTCACCTCCAGGTGCCCGAAGGGGCCGGGGGCAGTCAACGGCTCGCACACCTGCCAGTGGTCGAGATCGTCGGACACGGCGTGGCCGATAACCCCGGCGTGCAGCCTGTCCACGCCGCGAGCGCGCGCGGTGATGAGCATGTGCCAACGGCCCTCGTGCTCGAAGACGAAGGGATCACGCCAGTGCTCGTCGTCGGCGCCGTCGGAACCGAGCGTGGCGTACCAGCGGGGATCGGCCTGAAGCGGCCGCGGGCACATGCGCCTGAAGGTGATGCCGTCCTCGGAGTCGGCCCATCCGATGCGCTGGACCTGGCCCCGGTCGCCATGGCTGATGCCGGTGTAGAAGACCCGCATCGTGCCATCGGGCTTGATCACGGTTGAGCCGGTCCAGATCGCCTTGTCATCCCACGAGGGACCGTCCGAGTGCACGAGGGCGTCAGGAAGCAGGGTCCACGTGCGGGCGTCGTCGGAGATGGCGTGGCCCATCGAGGCGCGCCAGTGACGCAGGTCCGGGTCATGTAAGGCTCGCGAGGCCCGCAGGAAGAACAGGTGGTATCGCGAGCCGTCGTCGACGAGCCAGTGATCCCACAGCCAGTGATCGGGCATGGAGAACGCCATGGTTGATCCTTTCTCAGCCCTTGACCGCCGTGCCCGCCAGAGACTGCACGAAGGAGCGTTGGAAGATGATGAACAGGATGAGCATCGGCAGGGTGATGAGGGTCCCGTAGGCCATGATCTGGCCCCACACGGGGTTGAGCTGGAAGAAGTACTGCATGCCGACGGACACCGGGCGCAGGCTCTCCTCCTGCACGACCATGAGGGGCCACAGGTAGGAGTTCCAGGCGGGCAGCATCATGATGATCGCCACCGTCGCGAAGGTCGGCCCGGACAGCGGCACGATGATCCGGCGGTAGATCGTGAACCAGCCTGCGCCGTCGACGCGGGCGGCCTCGTCGATCTCCTTGGGGATGTCACCGAAGTGCTGGGCGAAGAGGAAGATCGCCAGGGCGTTGGCCACGTAGGGCAGGATCTGCACCTGGTAGGTGTTGAGCATGCCCTGCTTGACGAGGAAGCCGTCGACCACCCACTGGATGGAGGGCATCTTCGCGACCCAGAAGACCAGCGGCACGGCGATGGTCTCGAAGGGCACCATGAGCGTGGCGAGCACCAGTGACAGGACGACGTTCTTGCCCTTCCACCGCATCCGGGAGATCGCGAAGCCGATCATCGAGTTGACGATGAGCCCGAGAAGGACGATGCACACCGTGACGATGATGCTGTTGGTCAGGAACTGGGCGGCCGGGACCCGGTTGAAGACGCCCACGTAGTTGTCGATGGTCAGGTCGCCCACGGGCAGGAAGGCGCGCAGCGACCCCAGGTCGGCGAAGATCTGCCGGTCGGGCTTGAAGGACGAGAAGATCATGAACAGCAGGGGGAAGACCGCTGCCGCGGCGGCCACTGTCAGACCGATGTAGGTCAGCACCACGCGGCGGCGTCGCGTGGCGGCGCGGCCACGGCGGCGGCCCGCGCGGCGGTCGGTGGGGGCGGTCTCGGGCGGGGCGCCGAGGGTTGTGGAGGTGTCAGGAGTCATGTCAGTCCTTGTCCCGTGTGAGTCGGCGCTGGATGAGGCTGATGGTGAGGACGGCGAGGAAGAAGATGAGGGAGATCGCGCTTCCGTAGCCCATGTCCTGCTCCCGATAGCCTTTGCGCACCGCGTGGTAGACGAGGGTCGAGGTGGCGTCCTGGGGGCCGCCGGAGGTCATGACGTCGACCTGGACGAACAGTCCCAGTGCCGCGATCGTGATCGTCACGAGGATGAAGACCATCGTCGAGTGCAGTCCCGGCCAGGTGACGTACCGGAAGCGCTGCCAGCCGTTGACACCATCGAGGTCCGCGGCCTCGTACAGGGCGGGGTCGATACCCTGCAGGCCTGAGAGCCAGATGATCATGTGCAGGCCGACCCCCTGCCAGACCGACAGGATGATGATGGCGGGCATGGCGGTGCCGGGGTCGTTGAGCCAGGCCACGGCGGTCCATCCCCCGCCGGTCAGGGTGTTGAGCACGGAGTTGAACAGTCCGTCGTCCTCGTAGAAGAAGCTCCACAGGATCGACACGACGACCATCGACGTGACCACCGGCATGAAGATCATCGTGCGGAAGACCGTGACTCCCGTGACCTTCTGGTTGACCAGAACCGCCAGCGCCAGCGCCAGCAGGGACTGGCAGGGCACGACGACGACGGCGAAGAAGGCGGTGTTGAGCAGGGAGCGGATGAAGGTCGGGTCGTGTGCGAAGGCGCGCACGAAGTTGTCCAGGCCGATGAAGGCCGGAGGGTTGGGCGAGATGAGTCGAGTGTTGGTGAAGGACAGCCCGAAGGTCAGGAGAATCGGGATCCCCATGAAGAGGAGAAGAAGGATGAGCGCGGGCGAGCTCATGAGCCAGGCGGTGCGCGCTTCCTTCCTCGTCGCTGAGGAACGCCCCCTGGGGGGCCGGGGCATGTGGTGTGTCATGAGATCGGGTCCCTTCCCGTCGGCGGACGCCGTGGCGTCTGCCGACGGATTGAGCATGTGGACGGGCGGGGGCCTCAGGCTCAGGGCGCCTTGTAGCCGTTGTTGGAGACGATGTCGGCGTCGATGTCCTTGACCGCCTGGTCGAGGGTGGTCTTGACGTCCGCCCCCGAGACGATGTCGCGCGCCGCCTTGTCGAAGATCGAGGAGATCACCTTGTATCCGGGGGTTGCCGGGCGCAGCAGGGCGTACTGCTTACCGATCTCGTAGACCTTCTCGAGCGGCTTGCCCTCGCCGTAGTAATTGGTCTTGGGCGTGGCGGACTCGACCGAGGGGAAGTTGCCGATGGCGTTGGAGTACTTCACGAGGTACTCGTCCTGCATGAGGAGCTCGATGAACTTGTTGGCGGCCTCGGGGTTGGAGGAGGTTGAGGACACGCCCCACTGCCACGAGCCACCGCCGACGTGCGCTCCCTCGCCGAAGTCCACGGGCGGCAGAATGAGGACCTCGTCCTGGCCGAACGCCTCCTGGGACTGCAGGACCTTCCAGCCGCCGGCGTAGTAGAGCGGCACCCGTCCCTGCAGGAAGTCCTGGCCGTCGGTGCTGGGGGTCTGGGAGGCATAGCCCTTGGCGAAGCAGGACTGGAACCATGTGCCCCAGGCGATCGCCTTGTCGTTGTTGAGGAACCCGTCGGCCGTGGCGAAGGTCTCCCGGTCGATGAGGTCCCCGCCGAAGGACTGAAGCATCGGGGCGTAGCCGTAGGGCCACCACTCGGCGCCGTCGGCGTTGGAGAAGTCGATGGCGACGTCGTACTCCTCCAGGGCACTGAGCTTGGCCAGGGCGTCGTCGAACTCCTGACCCGTCCACGGCTTGTCAATCGTGGGGATCGGGATCCCAGCGGCGTCGAAGGCCGACTTGCGTCCGAGAAAGCACAGGGAGGTGTCGTAGGGGCCGACGGAGTAGAGCGTGTCGTTCCAGTAGCCCTTGGCGGAGTCGATGATCGCGTTCTCCAGCTCCGCAGAGATGTTCAGTGGCGCGAGGTAGCCGGCCCAGGCCCAGTTGGGCATGATCGGGCCGTCGAGGTCAAGGATGTCGGGCAGGTCTCCACTGACGGCCGCGGCGGCGATGGCGTCGTTGTACGACTCCTGGGGGAAGTCCTTGAGCGTGACGGGGGTGTCGGGGTTCGCCTGGTTGAAGGCGTCGACCGCCTCCTTGACGACCCCGAGCTCCTCGGTGTTGCCTCCGTTGTGGGTCCACAGCGTGATGCCGCCGCTGCTGGAGCCACCGGAGCCGGACCCGGCCTGTGAGGAGCAGGCGGCGAGCGTGGCGGCGACGGCGGCGCCGGCGCTGATGCCGATGAAGGTGCGTCGGTTGATGAGCATGGGGTACTCCTTGATGTGTCGTGCGCCGGACCATGGGGGCCCGGGCATGGCGGGTTCCGTCCCTGCTGGGACGGAGGTCTGGGGCGTCTGCAGGGCGTGAACTGGGCGTGAACTGGGCATCAAAAGGGCGTCACAAGGGCGTCAATGACCGCCGAGCCGTTGGGGGCAGCCGGTCGGGTCGCGTGTGGGTTGGTGGGAGGCGCTTGTGAGAAGCGGCGGGTCTAGCCCGGGGGCGGCGCGGTCGAGGCGCGTCTGACCAGGCGGCATGGGACCCGTGTGATGCCGGCGTGCAGGGAGCCGGGGCCCGAGGTGATGATGGCTTTGGTGAGCCAGTCCGCCATCTCGTAGTGGGGCAGCCTCATCGTGGTCAGGCCCGGGTCGAGGTTGGTCGAGATGAGGGTGAGGTCGTCGAAGCCGACGACGGACAGGTCCCGGGGGATCTGGATGCCGGCGCGGTGCGCCTGGCGGTAGACCCCCGCGGCCATGCCGTCGTTGTAGCAGAAGACCGCGGTGGGGCGAGGGTTCAGGGCCAGCAGCCTGCGTGCGGAGACATCGGTCTGCTCGGGACTGTTGCCGCCGTAGATGACGAGGGTCTCGTCGTAGCGGATCGCGTGGGCGGCCAGCGCCTGTCGATAGCCGCGAAGGCGCAGGCCGACGGCGACGGCCCCCGAGGTGTCGGTGATGTGGGCGATGCGGGTGTGTCCGAGGCCGATGAGGTGCTCGGTGGCCTCACGCGCGGCTCGGGACTCGTCGGGCACGACTGACGGCACTCCCGACCGGTTGGCGTAGCCGTTGAGGACGACGACGTCATCCAGGTCCGGGGGCACATCGACCCGGCGGTGGTACATCGCGGCCCGGATGATGCGATCCACCTTGCGCGAGAGCATCTCCTCGACGGCCTTCCTCGCCTGACGCGAGTCGTGGCCCGCGTCGGTGAGCAGGACGGACCATCCGTGCTCCGCTGAGGCGGTGAGGATCGCCTTGATCATCTCGACGGCGTAGGGGGTGGACAGGACGTCCTCGGCGACGACGCCGATGGAAGCGGTACGTCCGCTGCGCATCCCCGCTGCGAGGGCGTTGCGGACGTAGCCAAGTTCGGCGGCGGCCTCGGTCACGCGCTGGGCGGTGGGGCGCGAGACCCTGCCCGAGTCCTTTCCCGACAGGACCAGGGAGGCGGTGGCGATGGACACGCCTGCGTGCTGCGCTACCTGTGCCAGGTTGGTCACCGTCGTCTCCTCCCACATCGTTGTGACAGAGCTGCTGTGCGGCTGGACACCTTCAGTGTGGTTGGGGACAACACCGACGTCAATCGTTTAACGTCTGTTAACTACTTCGCTCTGTCAGCCATGGTGAAGCACACCGCCGACTGAGCGAGAGCCTCACAGGCTCCTGGGGCTGCGCAGCCAGGGCGCACCGCTCTCACGCAGTCCCCGCCACCCCCGGGCCCGCGCACGGTCCGCCGCGAGGACCCCGACCACGGTCGCCGGGTTGTGCAGGCTCCCGCTGAGCACGGCCTCGACCACGTCATTCAGACGGAACCATGTGGGCACGAACTCGGCCTCCTCCCCCTCACGCCGGGTGCGCCGCTCAGGCGGCAGGATGCTCAAGCCGCGGGCCAGGAAGCACCGGATGCCCTCGGTGGTGAAGCCCGGGGAGGCGTAGTAGTCGGCGAGCACCTGCCAGTGCTGCGCCTCGTGGTCGGTCTCCTCCGCCAGCTCGCGCCGGGCAGCCGCCACCGGCTCCTCCCCCTCGACGTCGAGCAGCCCGGCGGGGATCTCCCACAGCTGCGCGCGCACCGGGTGGCGGTACTGGCGCACCATGAGGATCTCGGCCGCGCCGTCCTCCTGGGAGGACTCCTCCTTCTCGCGCAGAGCGACGATCGTGACAGCGTCATGGTGCAGGACCGTCTGGCGCCGCACGGGCGCCTGATCGGGGGCCAGGTGCACGAGCTCATCGTCAACCGCGCAGATCGGCCCACTCCACTGCCTCACGGTCTCGGACACCGGACGCGCCTCGCGCCCATCGGCCAGCTGCCCGGCGACGCCGGTCGGGTACCCGCTCATACGTCCTCCTCGGCCCCGGGCGCCTCATGCTGGGGCGCTGCAGACTCGTCGGTCGCACGCCCGGCGCCGAGTCTACGATCCCGCGGACGCGCCCCAGCGCCCCGCAGGACCCCTTCGAGCTGGGCGGCAAGCGCCTGCTCACCGGGCAACGAGGCCGCGGCCCTGCGAGCGGCCTGGCGCGCCTGGGCCAGGGCCTCGGCGTCGGTCAGAAGGTGGCTGATGGCCTCGGCCACAGCCTCGGCGTCGGGCTCGACGAGCACCGCTCCCCCACCCGCAGTCAGTGCCGTGCCTCCGACGTCGGTGGCGACGACGGCGGCCCCCGCGCGCAACGCCTCCTGGATGGTGAGGGGCTGGCCCTCCCACTGGCTGGTCTGCACAACGACATCCGCCGCCGACATGAGCACGGCGACATCCTCGCGGCGCCCGAGCAGGAGCACGGGCAGTCCTTCTGCGGCGATCCGCCCGGCCAGGGCAGGCTCGAGGGGGCCCGCGCCCGCCACAGACCACACGAGCCGGCCCAGGGAGGCGGGAAGGCGCTGGGCGAGCAGGGCCGCGGCGTCCAGGAGCGTGTCGAGCCCCTTCTGGGGTGCGAGCCGAGCCACGGTGAGAACCTTGAGACGGGCGCCGTGCCAGGCGGACTCGATGGAGGAGGCAGCGGGCGCCCCAGCCTCACGACGTCGGTCAGGGGCGGGGATGATCGCGATCTCCACCTCCCGCGCGCCCCGCCCACGCACGCTCTCGGCAAGGTCGGGGCTGACGGCGAGCACGACGTCGGCCCGAGCGGCCACCAGCGCCTCCAAGCGCTCCCCGATAGCGGTGGTGAGCCGTCCCCCGACGGGCCGGTTGTGCAGGGTGACGACAAGGCGACGGCGACGGCGAGGTCCCAGGGCGAGGGCCGCCAGGGCACCGGCACGCAGGCCGTGGGCGTGGACGGCGTCGGCGTGCCGCGCGAGGTAGGCGATGCGGCTGATGAGGGCGGCATCCCCGGGCCCGGGCCGTGGTCCGAGCCTGAGCTCCCGTGAGCGCGCTCCGCCCAGGTCCACGCCGGTGGTCACCGCCGTCGGGGCGGCGACGAGGACGTCGTGCCCGCCCTCGCTCAGCAGACGGGCGCACTCCGCCAGGTGGGTGCGCACACCCCCGGCGGCGGAGCCGGCCAGCTCCAGCACCCGCAGCTGCTCGGCAGGCGTGTCATGGACGGTGTTGCTCATCCGTTCTCCTGGCTCAGTGTCGTCAGGGGATGGGAGCCGTGCGCCCGCAGCACCGGCAGCAGGTTCCGGTCCACGGCGACGACGGCACCGAGCGTCGTCGTGGCGACGAGGGTCGCTGCGAGCAGCGCGAGGACGAGTGCCCAGGCGGTGCTCTGCGTCCTGTCCACGAGTATGCGGCAGGCCAGGCCACCGGCAGCGGCAACGGGCAGCGAGAGGGCCAAGGCCCTGAGCACGGGCCGCAGGACGGCGGGGCTCAGGGCGTGGGCCAATGCGCCGAGCAGCGCGGCCCCCGCCATGCACATGCCGACGCTCAGAGCGATCGACAGGGCCAGGAGGGTGGCGGCGCCGTCACCGCCGTCGGGTGCCGCCAGGCGGACGGCGAGTACCGAGACTCCGGTGACGGCCAGCCACCCCGCGCTCGCTGCGAGGGCTGCGCCCCGGGCACGGTCCGCTGCGAACAGGACGCGGGTGACCTGGTGGATGAGCGCGTAGCCGACCAGGGCCGGGGCGAGGGCCGCCAGCGCTCCGGACATGCCGTTGACGTCGGTGAGCAGGCCGAAGAACCGCTCGGCGGCGGGGCTGACGGCCAGCAGCGCGCCCGCACCCGCGGTGGACACCGCGACCACCAGCGCGGTGGAGGCGCCGGCCAGTGACCGTGCCGTAGCGGAGGCCGCCCCGGTGCCGCCCAAGGCAGCGGACAGGCGTGGGTACAGGACGGTGGCGACGGGGACGACGAGCACGGCGTGGGGCAGGAGGTAGACGGCCTGGGTGTACTGGTAGACGGCGACCGTGCCCGCCTCGCCACCGGCACGCGCCAGAGCCAGGACGACGAGGACGCTCAGCTGCTGCGTCAGGAGCGTGACCAGGCCCGCGCCCCCCAGCTGCAGGATCCGCCGCAGGACCCCCGTCTCCAGACGCAGGCTGGGCCGCAGGGTCAGACCCAGCCTGCGAGCGGGCCACAGCAGCGGCAGGCTCAGGGCAGCGACCCCGGCGGTGGTGCCCCAGCCAAGCATGTGCAGGGCGGCAACCCCGGCGCTGTCCTGCCCTGTTGTCATCACCCCGTAGGCGCCGTAGGCGGCCATGACGACGAGGCTGGAGGCGATGGGGGTGAGCGCGGGCCAGGTGAAGCACCCGTGGGCCTGCAGCGCCCCGGTCAGGACGACGCCGACGCCGTAGAGGGGCACTTGGAGTGCAAACATGCGCAGGAAGGCGGCGACGAGCCTGCGCTGGACCTCGGGGTCGGTGCCGGCGGAGACGGGGAAGAGGCTCGCCACAGGGTCTGCGGCCACGGCGAGCAGGAGGCTCAGGGGGACGAGGACCACGAGCACGAGGCCGAGCAGGCTGTTGACGGTGCGGCTCGTCCGCTCGGTCTCGCCCCGGTGGATTCCCGCCGCCAGCAGGGGGACGATCGTGGCCGCCAGGGCGCCGCCGACGACGACCTCGTAGAGCACGTTGGGGACCTGGTTGGCGGTGGCGTAGGCGCCGGCGACGGTGCCGGCGCCGACCGTGGAGGCCTGCACGACCCAGCGCAGGAAACCCAGGGCCCGCGAGGCGAGGGTGAGGCCGGCGACGCCACCCGCGGCGCCGACGAGGCCTCTGCCCGCCCTGCGGTCTGGCCCGGAGGCGGCCGACGCCGGGCCGGTCTCAGCGTGCACGGCGTCCCAGGGTGTCGAGGGCGTTGAGGACGGGGGTGCGGGCGATCACCGTGCTGAAGGAGACCTTCTCGCTGGCGAGCACAAGGCCGGTGCCCAGGCCCGCGGCGAGCACCCGCAGTCCCGCGGCCGGGTGAGCGGCCAGGGCGGTGCCCACGAGGGCGCCCAGAGCGTTGGATCCCACGTCGCCCAGCATCGTGCTCTCCCGCAGGTCCTCGGGGAGGGCGGACACCGAGGTGGCCAGCGCCCCCGTGGCCAGTGCCCGGCAGGCGGCCGCCCCGGGTCCCGGGGCAACGGTCAGGGGCACCGACAGCAGGGCCGCTGCCTTGAGAGCGCGGCCCGGGCGCAGGTCGAGGAGGTTGTGGACGTTGGCCCAGGAGGCGATGACGACGGCACTGGTGACGGCGTCCGTCACCGCACCCGGCGCGCTGGGCGCCGCCGTCGGAACCCGCTCGAAGCGGCGCCATGCGGCCAGCAGGCTCCCGGCGGCGGCCGCCCCGCCTCCGATGACGGCGATCTTGAGCGCCCCTGTGGTCACCCGGCCCCGGCGCAGGGCACCCAGGTGGCCGCGCAGACCCTTGACGGGAGTGCCACCGTCGTGGGCTCCGGCGTCGAGGTCGTCCACCAGCCCGGCCAGAGCGCCGGCCGAGGCGGCAACAGCACCCGCAACCGCGGGCAGCGCCGTGCCGGGACGGGCGGCGTCGTCGAGCACGGCCCCGGCGGTGGGGGCGGACACCGAGCCGAGGGCGACGCCGAGCCCGCCGCGCAGGCTCACGGTGCGGCCGTGGTAGTTCGTGCGCTCCAGGCGCGCACGGGCCCAGTGCGTCCCGCGCAGGGCCCGGCTGCCCAGGAGGGTTGCGGTCGCGGCAGCGAGGGCGACCGGGACCAGCGGCCTGTGAGGGCCGGGGAGCGTTGTGGCTCGGGTGCTCATGGGCTCAGGCGAGGACCGTGCCTACGGGCGCGGCGTCAGCCCTCACCGCCCTCGGCGGGCCGCGTCCGGCCCAGGTCGGTGGAGGCCTGGGCCGCTGCCGGAGTGACGGATGTGGCAACGGCGGGCATCACCATGTCCGCGCCCTCGTCGAAGCCGTAGTGTCCGTGACCCCCGGTGAGAGCCTCGGCCATGGCCAGGGGCACCGACACGGTGGCAGTGGCCTGGCCAACGGAGTCGACGGTGGCAACGGGTGAGGCCGCGGTGCGCAGGGCCGCAACGAGGTCGGTGTCCGCCTCGGCGGAGCCCAGCACGAGCGTCGGCGCGGCGGCGAGACCCACCAGGGCCTGGGTCCACGCGGCGGAGTCCTCGGCGTCGGTCGGGGTGGCGCCGGCCTGCTCATCGGTGGCCTGACTCG